>NZ_JBYITD010000036.1:0-100937 GCF_057708945.1 Nonomuraea sp. bgisy101 | reverse complement strand
CGCCACGGTCGCCGTACGGCCGCCCGCCGAATCCCAGAAGGACAACCCGGTGCCCGCGGTGGCCAGCCAGGTGCCGTCCCTGGCCACCGCCACGGCGTTGGCGATCGTGCGACGGTGGTCCTCGCCCCGGGCAGGGAATCGTGCGGGGTCCCAGACCTGGATCATGCTGGGCTCGATCGCGGTCACCAGCAGCGTGCTGTCCCGGCTGACGGCCAGGTCGTTCACAAGGGCGTGGCGGGCGACGAACCCCATCTCCTCTCGCGGCCGGTCGATCCTGGCCGTGACGAATCCCTCGGGGCGGTTGACGGACGAGGCGAGCCACCGGCCGTCGGACGACATCGCCATGTCGGAACAGTCGTCGAGAGCGGGTTCCACCACGCCCTCCATCGCCCCCTCCGGACTCCAGCAGCGCGCGCGGGAGTCCATGTGGAGTGCCACGATCGCGTCTCGAAGCGGATGGGCCACGACCTCTGCGACCTGCAGATCCTCTGACAGCGGGATGGCGCACCGCTGCGTGCCGTCCCTGTTCCAGACGCGGATGCCATCATCGCAGGGATGCGCCACCCACGCGCTGCCGGCGCCGATGGCGATCTTCGAGTGCTCGTCGGCCTGCGCCTGCACGCGCCACAGCGGGTTGCCCGTGTCGCTCCACGCCATCAGGCTGCCGTCGTCGGTCACCGCGGCGATCCAGGTGCCGTCGGGGGCGATCGCGACCTGCTGCACCTCGCCGTGGGCCGCCTCCATGACCGCGATCGGCGTGCCGTCGGCCAGCCAGGTGCGTACCGTCCGGTCCCAGCTCGCGGTGGCCAGCCACGTCCCGTCGGCGGAGATCGCGACCGAGGAGACGGCGTCCTCGTGACCGCTGAGGGTCGCGCGCAGGCTGCCGTCGAGGTTCCAGATCCTGGCCTTGCCCTCCCAGCTCGCGCCGGCTATCCAGGTGGAGTCCGGGCTGATGGCCACCTGGGTCACCCGCTCGTCGTTGAGCCGCATCGTCCGGACGAGCGCCGGATGGGGCAGGTCAGGCGGCGCCCACAGGCAGTCCAGCCACGGCTCGCCGGCAGCGTGGAGCATCTCGCGCAGCTCGCCGGCGTTGCCGTACAGGCGGGCCGCGAGGGTGGGCAGGAGCGCGCCGCGGTCGCCGTGGGTGAACAGATGCGCGTTCCTGGCCAGCGTACGGCGCAGCCGTTTCGCCTCGGGAGCGCCTGCCCTGGCCAGGTCACGGTCGACGGCGGCGATGCCTAGGGAGGCGAGCTTGGACGCGATCCAGCCCGTCTGGGTCACCAGGTCGGCCAAGTCCTCCCCGGCCGCCACGTAGTGGTCGGGCAGGTGGGCGAGGCAGTACATGACGGCCTCGTCCTTGACCGTCTCCTCGACGATCGCCTCCTCGACGTCCGTGAAGGTGCCGATCAGCGCCTTGGCGGTTCGGGAGACGACCTCCCCGCTCGATGCCTGGCGCAGGTAGTCACGGACCACGTCGGGTACGAGCAGCAGGTCGCGGTCGGGGCGGTGATCCGCTAGCCCGGCCTCGCACAGCTCGGCCAGCAGCCGCTCGGACGCCCCCTTCGACAGGCCCGCCGTCCGCTCCCACACGGCGGGGACGATGCTCGCAGGGATGTCGCTGTCCGCGGCGAAGGCACCGAGCTCCAGCAGACGCGGCAGCGCCCCCGGCGAGAGCGACGGTAGCCCGGCGTCCAGGACCTTCCGTACGGCGTAGGCCCTGGCGGCCGGATCGGCGAGGTCGAACGCGTCGTCCACCGATGTCCCCAGCGATCCGGACAGCCTGGCGAGCAGGGGCCAGCCTCCGTCAGGGACCTTGAGCCGGATGATCGACGGCAGTCCGGGCAGGATGTCCGCGGTCCTGGCGGTCACCAGCACGGTGACGTCCGAGGTCAGGCTCAGGCAGGCGCGCAACTGCTCGGCGGTCCGCACCCCGTCGAGCACGAGCAGGCCAGTGCCGGGCTCCTCGAAATCGGGCTCGGCGTCCGCCGTTATCCACGGGACGCCGAAGGACTCCAGCCGGTCGCGTACGAGGGACTCGACGACGTGGGGCGGGGCCGCGCCGACGGTGAGCCAGTCGATGCCGTCGCCGAAATGCTCGGCCACCTCCGGGATATGGCAGGCGGCGGCGGCCAGCGCGGTAGTGCCGAACCCCTCGACGCCGTCCAATTCGGGGAGGACGGCGACGAAGCCGTGCTCATCGGAGGTGAGCCGCGCGACCAACTCCGTCAAACCAGGAATCTCGTTCATCACCGAGCCCAACGCGCCGGACGGAGATCGGGTTCCGTCACGGGCGCGTCTTCACCAGCCCGTGCCTATCGTCAGCAGCATCACCATGGCCACGATGAGGGCGCCGAAACGGGGAGCCTGCCGCCACTTGCGCTGGAAGAGGCAGATCGCACAGCCCACGACTCCCGCGAGGGCCACGACCAATCCTGGCCGTCCTGATCGCCGGGGCCACCAACCTGGGCCTGACCCGCATGTCGGAAGCGTGCGGGGTGTCCTATGACACCCTCGCCTGGACCCAGGAGTGGTATGTGCGGGAGACGCTGCGCGAGGCGAACACGGTCCTGGTCAACCACCACTACAAGCTGGAGCTGGCCAAGAAGTTCGGCGGCGGCACCATGAGCTCCTCGGACGGGCAGTGCATCCCCGTCCGCGGCAAGAGCCTGACGGCCCGGGACATGACCATCCACGGCGGCCGGGTCCTGTCGACCTATACCCATGTCTCCGACCAGTGGTCGACGTACGGCACAAAGCAGATCGTGCCAACCACCCGCGAGGGCCACTACACCCTGGACGAGATGCTCGGCAACGCCACCGATCTGCCGATCCACGAGCACGCGACCGATACCCACGGCGCCACGCTGGTCAACTTCGGGTTGTTCGATCTGGTCGGCAAGGTCCTCACCCCCAGGATGCGCGATCTGGGCAGGATCACCATGCTGCGGGTCGACACCCCGGCGGCGACCAACGCGCTCTACCCGCACGCCGGGCCGCTGCTGGCCGACCGGTGGAACGAGGACCTGATCTGCGAGTGCTACCCCGACCTGCTGCGGGTGGGCGGATCGCTGAAGTTCGGGGAGGCCACCGCCTCACTCATCGTCGGGAAGTGGTCGGCCGCCTCCCGGCAGAACACCCTGGCCGCGGCGTTGAAGGAATGGAGGCGGATGCGCCGCACCATCCACGCCGCGCGCTACCTTTCGGATCCGGTCTATCGACGCAAGATCTCCCGGCAGCTCAACAAGGGCGAATCGCTGCACGCGCTGTGCCGGGACTTGCACTACGCCCAGCAGGGCACCATCGTCCGGCCCCACCTGCAAGACCAGACCGAGCAGGCATGGTGCGTTACGATCCTGACGAACGCAGTGATCACGTGGACGACCGAGTACTACGGCATGGCAATCAAGGAACTGCGCGTCCAGGTCCGCGAAGTCCCCGACGAACTGCTGTCGTTCATCGCCCCCGGCCACCGCGAGAACATCGACTTCTTCGGCTTCATCGAGGTCGACATCGAAGCCGAACTCGGCAAACTGGACGACGGCTGGCGACCGCTGCGGCCAACCCTGGTGAACGAGTCAGGCACCACCTTCCTGATCAACCCCTGATGCCCGAACCCTGGAAGAACCATGATCGTGGCCGCCTGTCGGCGTGCGGGGCCGTATGAGCGGGGGCTCACCCCTGAAGACCGCCGCAGGCTCAGCCTCTGTTCTGGCCCCCGCGTGTAGCTCTACGGCCGGTTCCGGTTGGACAGGGACATCCGGCTCCACCTCATCACCGCTTGCCGCTCACATCCCCTCACCGAGGGCGGATGTAGCCGGGCCGGCCGGCGGGCTCGCGCCGCGGCCGGCCAGCCTGGTGGCCTTCACTCGGCGGAGGGCGGGGATGGCCGGCTGTCGGTCCAGCCGGACTCCAGCACCCTGTTGACCCGGTCTTTCACCTGTGGCATGCCGCCGGTGAGTTCGAAGGTCAGCACCCTGGAGGTGTCGGGGTCGATGATCAGTCTGCCCTGGGTGGATTGGCCCTGCTGGATCGGGAAGGTCACGGAGACGCCCGGCCGCCCCTGCGGGTCGGTGGTCCGGCCTTCGACCCGCACTGCGGGCAGCGTCGCCAGCGCCTGGTAGGCGGTGCTACGCACCTGTGGGGAGGCGGGCAGTTCGTACAGGAGTGATGCCAAGGTGGGCGGCAGGCCGTCCTCCACCGAACCGGCGAAATCCTGATCGCTACGGATCGCCTCAGCGGCCCGCTTCTTCAGCGCTTCGGGGTCGGCGGGCAGCGCCTCGATCTCCTTCAGGGTCATGGGCATGGCACTCCAGTAGAGCTTCCGCTTCCCCTTGAGCCGGGTGAGCGTGCCCTGACCTGGCGAGGTGGAGTAGACGCCGCCGTCCTTCCCCATCTCCCATTCGGTCGGCGAGCCGTCCCGGCGCCATGCCTCCACATCCAGGGGACGTGCGGCCAGCTGCCTGCGGCCGATCCAGCCTCGGCCATCCTTGGCCACCCACGTCTCCGAGAGGTATGCGGTTTCCAGACGGTAGGTGTTGCCGTTCCGGCCGTACGGTCCCGCCGAGCCCACGTACAGCTGCTTGAGATGCCAGTAGGCGCCTTCTGGGGCGGCTTCGGCCTTGGCAGCGGCAGCCAGCAAGATCGACGTGCCCGACAGGGAGGTGACGCCGGGTGTGACCGTGGGAGAGGGCGCTGCGGTGAGGGTGGCCTGGCCAAGGAAGACCGCCGTCGCGACCGCGGCCGCGGCGAGCCCGATGGCACCGGCCCGCCACGGCAGACGCCGGGCCGTCCGGCCTGGGCGCGCCTGGGTCGCCATGATCGCCTCACGCAGTTCGCGCGCGCCGGGCCCCTGATCCGGCGCGTGTGGTGCCGGGTCGATGGCCCTCACCAGGTTGTCGATGTCGCTCATGCTTCCCCCATCGCGATTGTCAAGGACGCCTGCCGCTCCAGCGCCGCTGCCATCCGTTTGCGCGCCCGATGCAGCCGGGTCCGGGCGGCAATGGCCGTACATCCCATAACTTTGGCGATCCGCTGGCTGGTCAGGCCCTCCCAGCAGGCCAGCGCCAAGACCTCGCGGTCGCGTTCGGGTAACCCGTCGAAGGCGGCGCGAACATGGTCCAGATCGACCGGTCCGACCGGCCGGTCGGCGGCCAGTTCCGCGCGCAGCCGCTCGGTGAGCACAGCTCTGCGCATATCGCCGCGCTGCTGGTTGGCCAGTACGCGGCGGGCCACCCCGTACAGCCACAGCAGCGCCTCCTCACCCTCGGGCACATCCCCGATGCGCCGCCAGGCGGTGAGGAACGTCTCGGAGATGACGTCGGCCGTGTCGTCGGGCGAACCGGTGCGGCGGGCGGCGTACTGGTGTATCGCCGGGTAGTACGCGTCATAGACCGCTTCGAAGCGATCTCGGTGTGTCACAGAGTCTCCTTGCCGAAAGGTGCCGGACACCTGGTAAATGTCCGGCACCTTTCGGAATGTGGCAGCTGGCAATGAGCAGTTTTGCGCTACTCACCCTGCAGTCCGGACGCCATACCGTCGCCGGGGCTGGTGTAGCTGGAGCGCATCAACCGGACACCGACACTGCTGACGCAGGTGCCCGAGGACGGGAACGCCCTCAGGGTTGTGATCGGGGCCCGGGGCTCGACCAGTTCTTAGATAATCAGCGTTATCAGGCAAGATAGCGATCACCGACCTGGCGCGAGCTGGGCGAGCGTCCCTCACTTCGGAGGCTTCGTTTCCCGGTTATCTGGCAACCCGGCGGATCAGGGAGGGCGACACGATGGATCTGGTCATCGCCGAGCAACTCGGCCGCGCCCACCCGCTCGCCCGGCACCTCGATGACTTCCTCACCGACCTGGCCAACGCCGGCGCCTCCGCCCACACCCGGCGTGCCTACCGCGGAGACCTGATCGCCTTCGCCGCCCACCACGGCGAGGAGATCGGCGAGCTGACCGCTGCGCCCGTCCGCGCCTACCTGGCCGAGCTCGCCGACCTGTCGTCGGCCAGCCGCAAGCGCAAGCGCGCCGCCATCGCTTCCTTCGCCAAGTGGGCCGTCCGCCACGACCTCCTGGCCGCCAACCCGATGGACCGCATCGACACTGTCAAGGTGCCCAAGAACCTGCCCCGCCCAGCGTCGGCCACCGACGTCGCCAAGGTCATGGCCGTGATCTGCTCGCGGCGGCCGCGCAAAGATCTGTCGCTGGACCGGCTGCGGGATCGGGTGCTGTTCGAGACCGCCTACGTCTGCGGCGCCCGCGCCTTCGAAGTGTGCGGCCTGTACGTGGAGGACCTCGACTTGCGCCTGGACGACGAACACGTCCGTATCCACGCCAAGGCGGCAGCGTGCGCACCGTCCTGTTGGACGACCGCGGCTACGTCACCCTGCTCAAGCTTTACCTGGCCCGCGCCGGCTACACCGCCGGGCCACTGTTCCGCGCCGGTATCAACGGCCGCGGCGGACCGCTGTCCTACGACGCCGCTCACCACCGCCGGCGGAACTACTGCACCGCCGCACGCGTCGAGATCGACATCCATCAACTGCGGCACGCCCACGCCACCGAGCTCATCAACGCCGGGGTGTCCATCGAGGCCGTTCGCCGCCGCCTCGGCCACGCCTCCACCGAGACCACCCAGCTTTACGCACTGCTGGACGACAAGGTCGCCGACGCCGAGATCCGCGCCGCCCGCCGACGTCGCGACCAAACGATCCACTGACGACAAACCGCTCAGGGCCGTCGCACCCTCTTGCGTCATCAGCGCAGGTCAGAGATGGGTTCGATGAATCCTCCGCGATCTTCACCGATGCGGTGAGATGGGTGCGGGAACGCGACGTGCTACTGCCTGGGGTGACGACGCTGGCACGGGTGCGTGATGAGACGACCCGACGATTGTGGGGCGTGCTGGAGGGGTTGTTGACGGTGGGGCAGCGCTACGTGCTGGACCAGCTGTTGGAGGTGCCGCCGGGATCGCGCATCTCGGACCTGGAGCGCTGGCGCAAGGGACCGGTCCCGCGCGGGTCCGGACCGACGCTGATCAAAGCGCTGGACCAGGTCGCGGAGGTCATGGGGCTGGGCATGGGCGAGCTGGGCGCCGATCGCTTGGTGCCGCCGCGTCGGTTGGCGGAGCTGGCCAAGTACGGGATGAGCGCGGATGCCTCGCAGATTCGCCGCCACCGCGACGGCCGCCGGTTGGCGACGCTGCTTGCCACGGTCGCCTTCCTGGAGGCGAAGTCGATCGACGACACCCTGGAACTGCTGGATCTGCTGATGACGACCGAGCTCTTGAACAAGGCGCAGACGGCCGCGGACAAGGAGAAGATCCGCAAGCACCCGAAACTGGCCAAGGCCTCGGCCCGCCTGGCGGTGGCGGTGGAGGCGTTGTTCGACTCCGACTCCTGGGGCGGCCCGGAGGAGGAGCCGCGGGTCGCGGAGGTCTGGGAGGCGATCGAGGCGGTGGTCTCACGGGCGGAACTGCGGGCCGCGCTGGTGTTGGTGAGTGAGAACGTGCTGCCCGCCGACGCGGAAGATCCCGAGGACTGGCGTAGTGAACTGGTCGGCTGATACGCCACGGTGTCGGGATTCTTGAAGCTGTTGCCCAAGACGATCTGCTTCGGCGCGAACGCCGAAGGGGTGGTAGTACTGGCGGCGATGCAGAAGCTGCCGGATGTGCTGGCCTATCGCAGCCGGCTGACCGCGCCGCTGATCCCCGGCCGCCTTCATAGAGGCAGCCGTGGTGAGCGGCCCGTGGAAGCGTCTGGTGTTCGGCCACCCCGCCCACGCTCCACCCGGTGGCGCAATCCTCAGGCCAGGCTGTTGGAGGGCAAGGCGTGGGAGGCGGTCCGAGTGGACGTGCTCACCCAGACGATCCGGACGCGCTGCTGGCTGACCACACGCGCGCCCTGGACGCGGCCTATCGGAAGTCAGCGGGCGGCTTGACGCCAACACCGAGGTGCGGATCGACGACGCAGGAAAGATCCACCTGACTGGCGTGAAGGCCGTCGAGGAGCCACCGTCGCTGGTCGACCTGCGCAACCGTACGGCGGGCGATGCTGCCGCGGGTGGACCTACCCGAGGTCATCTTGGAAGTGATGACCTGGGAGCCACAAATGGTGGAGGCGTTCACCGCGGTGTCAGGCGGCCGGTCCCGGCTGGAGGACCTGCCAACCTCGATCGCGGCATGCCTGGCCGCGCACTCCATGAACGTCGGGTATCGGCCGATCGCCAAGACCGGCGTGCCTGCCCTGGAGCGCTCACGCTTGTCGCACGTCTTCCAGAACTACTTCCGGCCCGAGACCGCTCAGCCTGGCCGACGCGCCGCTGGTCGCCTGGCAGGCCAGGCTGCCTCTCGCCCAGGCCTGGGGCGGCGGCATGATCGCGGCAGTCGACGGGATGCGGTTCGTGATCCCCATCCCGACTGTCCTACTCACCGACGACGCCCGATCCACCGTACGTCCGGGCCAGGCACGGCGCCGCCATCTGCAGTGGTGACCTGACCGGCGAGCCAGCTTTGCACATACTGCCGGAGCGCGTCGTTGACGGCCAGCTTGCACAGCTTGGGGCGACGAGCTTGGCGGTCGGCGTGCCACTGCGCGACCGAGGCGCGATAGTCCAGACGGCCACCGCGGGTGGCCGCATTGCGCCGCAGTTCCCGCGAGATCGTCGACGGTGCCCGCCCCAGACGGCGGGCGATCTCCCGCACCCCGCACTTTCTGCGCGCGCAAGATGGCGATCTCCTCACGCTCGGCGAACGACAGGCCGCGGCCCGAGGACGGATCAAGGCTAATCGGTGGCATGCCGCCACCTTCACGAAACCACCGTGGTCCCAGCGGCATCGACACGCCGCACGCGACCGCCGCCTCCTCACGCTGCAGCCCTTGGGCGATCAAACGCCAGAACCGCTGCCGCTCCTCTCGCCGGTTGACCGGCGGCCGTCCCGGTGACTGAAGCGGCGGACGCCCAGCCTTGAGCGCCTCACGTGCTCTTCCCTGCGCCACAACATCCTCCTGCGATCAAGGTGTTGCGACGATCAGTTGAATCCGCCCTCCTCGATCGGCAACATCCCGCCGCAGGAGTACGAAGCCCTCTACTACGCTCAACGCCAGCCCAACGAGACCGTTGGAATCAACCCCTGAGCTCTCCATCAAAGTCGGGGCGGTTCATTCCGCGCTGACGACCGCGAACCCGAGGAGGTCTGGGAGAAGGGGCTCGAACCCAATCCCACGGGCTGGTCACGTCCTCTGCGTGTCGTCCACACCTCACTGTGGCTCAGCTGGCGCGGGTGGGGTCCGGCGTACTTGTCGAGCAGGACGTGGGCGCGGTCGTAGCCGAGGCGGGCGCGGTTGGTGTGCGGGCACGTGTCAGCGGCGGTGGTGCAGCGGGCGGGCATCGGTGATCCTCGCCATCGAAGTTCGCCTTCCGGTCAGATCGAAGGGATGGCCCGCGCTCCGGAAAGGACACGGGTCATGATCGTCGCACTATTTCCGGCGCATGGGAGAACTCGTTCTCTACCGAGAACCTGCACGCGCATGTGAGTCCTCAGCAGGCTTACCTGTTGGCCAAGAAGTAGGCCGACATCTCCATGGACGCCTCGATGACGCGGTAGGAAGGCTTGTGCCAGGTGGTCTGCTCGCCATGGCTGCGTGGCTTCTTCGCGTGGCTGCGCGGCGGTTGCCGGCGAGCCTGCGCGGGCTTGTTCTGCTCGTTCATGATCTCTTCCTTGTTTCGGCGGATGCCTCTGCGGTCGCAGCCCGGCGCCGGTTGAGGATTAACCGCTGTACGGCACCGCCAAGATCGCTCCGGTGTTGGCCAGGTTGGTGGTGGGTGCTCCGCGCAGGTCCCTCGTGATCCCGGCGGAGTCAACGGCGATGTACAGGGTCTTGCCGTCAGGATTCAAGGCCGTGTCACGGTAGCGGTTGACGGTTCGATATAGCTTGTCCTTGATCTGGCCGTCGCTGGATGCCCGGTAGACGATGCCTTCCTTGAGCATGGTGATCACCAAGTCGTCGCCTGCGACTTCCAAGCTTGACGGCGCCAAAGTAGGCCAGCACATGTAGGCGGACTTCGGGTCGGTGCACGTCGGTGTGAGGCCGAAGTTGTAGCCGGTCTTGACGGTCGTGCCATAGGTCGACAGCGGCTTCTGGAAGGCTTTGGTGAAGGCGCTCTCCTTGGTCTGTGGCACTTGCGAGGGGATCTTGTTGGGGTCGTAGGGGAGGCTGGCGCAGTCGGGCGCCTGGGCCCAGGCGCCGTAGACGTAGGCCTGGTCGTCCTTGTATCCGGCGATATCGGGCCAGCCGTAGTTCTTGCCGGCCTCTACCTGGTTGATTTCGTCGTCGGTGCTCGGCCCCTGATCGGCCACGAACAGCTGGCCATCCTTGAAGGCCATCCCGTCGGGATTACGGAAGCCGTAGGCGTAGACATGGCTGCGCACCCCATTGATCACGGGATTGTCGCCCGGGACCGAGCCGTCGGGCGCGATCCGCAGCACCTTGCCCTGGTAGGTCACCCAATCCCGTTTGGCGACCTGGTCGACGGTGGGCAGTGTCTGCGCGTGATTGAGGTGGCAGTGATGAGTTTCGTAGTTGTTGCCCTGGTCGCCGATCGTGTAGTACAGCATGCCGTCCGGCCCATAACGCAGGCGAGCAGACTGGTGATCGTTGCTGGACGGCAGTTCGGTGAGGATGTCATGGGCGTCGGCCAGCTTGCCGTCGGCCCAGGTGTAACGAGCGAGCTTGGTCTTGTTCTCGTCCCGGCCCTTGTAGGTGTAGGACAGGTACACGTAGTCAGTGCCCTTTCCCTTACCGAAGTCAGGATGCAAGGCCAGGCCCAACACCCCGTCTTTGCCCATCGGGCTGTGGATCGCCTGGCCGGACAGATCCAGCACGGTACTCACCGTGCCGGTGTCCGGCTTGACCCGGTTAACCTTCAGTCCGCTCTTCTCCGTGAACCACAGGTGACCATCGGGACCCATGATCAGCTCATACGGATCCTTCAAGCCTGCGGCGACGACCGTCGGCTCGGGCCCGGGGCTAGCGCCGGAGCCCGGCACTGGACTGACCACAATTGCCGCCGCGGTTGCCCCTGCGGCGAAGACCTGCAGTATTCCGTCCATGCTGCACTTGTGCCCGTAGCGGGCCACAAAGCAACGCATAAGCGGATATGGCGGGCGATTTTGGGGTGTCTTTAACGCACGTGCCACCAGCCCCAAACGCTGATGATCTAAAGGCTGACCTCCACCTGAGGAGGCGGGACTGTAAGAAGAACGGCTCTGGCACGAATATGCAGACGCCGGCCGTGCCGCGGGCGGCCGGATCGACGTCGCGGGCCGGCGTTGCAAGGCGCCGCGAGCGGCCTGGCGCCATTCGTTGATCGCCACGACGGAGATCGCGGCTTCGTAGCGCACGGCGAGCTTGTCATCGCGAGTGGCCCAGCGCGATGGGGTTTGAGCCGGTTGATGCCGAACTCGACGGCGTGGCAGATGCCGTTGCTCTGTTTCACCGGGGAGTAGCCTCAAAAGAGAGGCCAGGTCGACCGTCGACCTCACACCAAATCGTCCGCTGACAGGACCCGGGTGACGCGCACGACTGCGTAGAAGGGGGAGTCCGATGGGAAGCGCCTCCACGGTGGTGCAGGAGATGCTCGACGCTTTCGGCAAGCGGGACTTCAGTCGGCTACGGGAGCTCTGCCATCCCGAGTACACCAGCATCACCGGCGACGGAGCCGAACGGCGCGGTGCAGACGTCGCCGTCGAGCTTGCCGAGATGTTCACGAACGCGTTCCCCGACCTGTCCTTCGACGTGCGAGGCCGGTACGAGCAGGGCGGCATCGTCGTGACGGAGCTCACATTCCGCGGCACGCACCTGGCCGACTTCCGCGACATTCCTGCCACGGGTCGCAAGATCGAGGTGTGCTCCTGCAATGTGGCCGAGGTGCGTGACGGCAAGATCTATCGGGAGCGGGACTACTACGACATGCTCACCGTCTTGCACCAGCTCGGAGTCCCCGCGGGGTAACGGAGAGCACCGCCTCACAGCAGGTTCGTCAGACGCGCCAGAGAGGGAGACCTGGTTGACGGTGCGGCCGGTGTCCCAGATGGCCGCCACGATGACTGTCCTCCGGCACGCTGCGGCGCCTCACGTTGTTGATCCGACCTGACACGATCCTGCCCCGGCATCGTGATCTGCTGCGGCGCCGGCACGCCGCAGCCAGTGCTCATCGGCGGTGGGGACACCCACGCACCGTCCGATCCATCCGCGTCCTGGTGCTGCTGCCGGTTCGGGAGAACTCCTCGTGGGGCTACCGGCGGATCCACGGCGAACTGGCCGCGCTCGGCATCAAGGTCGCCGCCTCCACGGTCTGGGAGATCCTCAAAGCCCACGGCATCGGCCCCTCTCCAGAACGGGGAGCACACCACCTGGTCCGATTTCTTACGCAGTCAGGCCGATGCGCTGCTGGCCTGCGACTTCTTCGAGGTCCGCACGCTGATGGGGGCGCGACTGTACGTCTTGGCGGTCATCGAGCACGCCATCCGCCGGGTGCGGATCCTCGGTGTCGCTGCGCACCCGACGGGGGAGTGGGTCATCCAGCTCCGGCCGTAGCCTCGTCATTGACCTGCAGGACGCGAGCACCGCAGCGAGACTCCTCATCCGTGACCGAGATGCCAAGTTCACCGCGGCTTTCGACGCCGTGCTGGCAGCGAACACCGGCCTCATCGGGCTCTGACAGGCTGCTCCGGTTCGACCACTCGTTGATCCCGGCATCGACTCGGCCTCGATTGCCTTGTTGGATCTCCGCCGACGTGATCGGCTCGGAGGTGTACTGAAGGAGTACCGACACGCGGCTTGACCTAGTCGGATGATTAATCGGCACCCGCAGGGCTGAACCGTGCGGCGTTCTTGCTCCAGGCGTGCGGTCGCAGCGGGGGGCATATGTGCGTAAAGTTGGATAAGTAAGAAAAGTCGTACTTGGCTCACCGGAGGGTGGGGCGCATGGCAGGGAAGATGATCGAGGGGCCGGACGGCCGGTACATCGTGGGGACCGTGAAGATCGGCGAGAAGGGGCAAATCGTCATTCCGAAGGATGCGCGGGACCTGCTCGGCCTCCAGCCGGGCGACACCCTGCTCGTGCTCGTGGACCGCAAACAGGGCATCGCGCTGGTCGACAACGAGAGGTTCCGGAACTTCGCAACAGGTGTCCTCGCCGTGCAGGAAGAGGCGCACACCGATCCCGGCCAGGAGACGGACCAGTGACCGGCTACCGAAACCCGTTCGAGGGGCAGCGTGAACCGTTGCCACCCGAGCTGGCCAGGGCCGGCTTCCGCCAGGAGTTCGCCGAGTTCGACGGCGTCCTCATCAATTGCGTCCGCGGTCCCGAAGCAGGCGTGCCCGTCCTCCTCATCCCTGGCCAGATGAGCTTGTGGAGCAGTTACCGCCAGGTCATGCCGAAGCTCGCGCGACGGTTCACGGTGTACGCCATCGATGTCCGAGGGCACGGGAACTCCTCCTGGACGCCCGGGGACTATTCATGGGACTCCGCGGGCACGGACGTGGCGCGCTTCGTGCGGCAGGTCGTCGGCAGACCCGCGATTGTCAGCGGGAACTCCTCCGGCGGCATCCTCGCCCTGTGGTGTGCCTCCCACGTCCCTGAACAGGTCGCAGCGATCGTACTGGAGGACCCGCCGATCTTCTCGGCCGAGATGCCGCGCTTCCGCGACCGGGACCGCTGGGTCTACAACAGTCTCGCCCACTACGTACAGGTGCTTGGTGATCTCGATCATCAGCGTCTGGCCGACATCTATCGCCAGGAAATCCCTGTAGCCGAGTCCAAGACCATCCGGATGCCGGATCGATTCGTCGACTTCCTCGACCGCCTGGTGACCCGTTACCAACGGCAGCACCCCGGCCGCCCGGCCAGTCTCGGCGTTCGGTGGTTACCACGGTCCCTGAACGAGCTGATCCGGGCCGCATCGATGTTCGACCCCGACTTCGCCAGGGCGTTCGTCGACGGCCGCTTCTACGGCAGCCTCTCGCACGAGGCCGCCCTACGGACGACGACCGCCCCCGTCCTGCTGCTGCACGCCAATTGGAACCGGTACGACAGGTACGGACTCGTCGGTGCCATGGACGATGACGATGCTGGCCGGGTACGCGAGCTCGCCCCTCAGACCGTCTATCGCCGAATCGACGCCAAGCATGTCATCCACGACGACAAGCCCCGGGAGTTCATCGCTGCCGTGACCGATTTCGCCGACACCCTGCCGTCCTTGAAACAATCTCATCCCATGAGATAGAGCTCGCTCTTGCCTCCACGATCAGGCTGCGCTCGCACAGGTGGATGGGGGCTGCCGCGGACTCGGCGCCCTCCAGCGAGACTGGAGGCGGGGCGAGCGCCGAGGTTCTTGCCGCCGCTCTGGCCGAGCACGCATCGGTCACTCCGTGTCGCCGGCACTCCGGAAGGCGCGGCGGTAGGCGGAGGGCGTGGTGCCGAGGACCTTCGTGAAGTGCCGGCGCAGGCCGTTCTGATCTGTCGACTGGACCTTGCTGGTCTGCCCGCCCCTGGAGCGTCCGATGAGGACGGCCTTCAGCCGGAGTTTCCGCCGGCGCCGGATGTGCCGCCGCTCTTCCCTCTCGGGATCGTCTTCGGTGTCCCGGCCGGTTCGCCGAGGCCGCCCCCTTTGACCTGGTCTTCTCCTGCTCGGCCGCCTTCGCCAGAGCGGCGAGGCCGTCCTGGTCCAGGCGCATCCCGGCAGCGTCGTGATGGGCCCGGGCGGTGGTGGAGTCGATACCGACCAGGGACAGGTCCGCGTCACGCAGCACGATCTACCGGTCCAAGCCCCGACGCGAAGGTGAACTGCCCCTATCGCTGTGATGGATCACCCCAGCGTCTGGCCGGCGCTGATGGATCGCCATCGCCAGCGCGTCGGTCACCAGCTCGGTGCGCATGTGATCGGCCATCGCCCAGCCCACGATCCGCCTGGAGAACACATCCAGCACCACCGCCAGGTAGACGAAGCCCTGCCAGGTCGGCACGTACGTGATGTCGGCGGTCCAGACGCGGTTCGGCTCGGCCGTGGTGAACTGACGCTGAACCAGGTCGGAGGCAGCCGCAACCTGCCGGTCGGAGACGGTGGTGCGACAGCCCTTGCGCCTGCTCACCCCGGCCAGCCCGGCGGCGCGCATCAGCCGGGCCACCCGCTTGCGGCCCACCCGGACACCGTCGATCTCCCGCAGATCAACATGGATGCGCGGCGCCCCATAGATCTCATCGGAGGCCGATCGAAGATTCGCTTGGAGGTGTGCCGCTGTTTGCGGGGAGCGTCAAGGTCGGCCCGCAGCATCTGATCGATAGCGGTCTTGAACGAGTCCAGCACCGACTTTCGCGGCGCCATCTTCTTGCGCGGCGTCGACCAAGCCGACTTCAGTGCGTCCCGGACCGTTCTGCGGTGCACCTTGTACTTGAGCGCGAGAGCTCGGACCGACAGGTGCTCCATCCGAGCATCCCGCCGGATCGCCGCATACAGCTCCACCTTGGTCTTCGGCATCACCCGAACCCCGCAACGTCACGCGCATCTCGAGAGTCTCACGGCTGCTGGAGGGGTGGGGCCAAAACTCGCCGAACACATACCCGCGCCCATGGGGTGGGGCCAGAAGACCTTGGTAGGTGGGGCCTCTTCTCGTCCTTCAAATCAGACGGTGGTGAAGACCCCGCCGCGCACGCCGCGGGCCAACTGCTAGGCCGAGCGGTGGGTACGCACCGTACGGGCCGAGTGCACCGACCGCATGCTGATCTACAACGAACGGCACCTGCGGTCGGTGCTGGCCGAGTATGCCGATCACTTCAACGGCCATCGGCCGCGCCAGTCCCGCGCGCAGCAGCCACCCGATCACGACGAGCAGACCGTGATGCCGCTGGAAGGATGGATCGAACGCCGGAAGGTGCTCGGCGGGCTGATCAACGAGTATCACCGAGCCGCGTAGCCGCTTCGGAGAAATCCCAGCTCAAGCCCTGCATGATGGATTTTGAAGCAGCACAGGAACTGCGATAGCTGGGGCTGCTGTGCAGCACCAGATTCCTGCAGCGGGAGGTTCAGCTTCTACCGGACATGGCGGTGAGTCGTCTGGGATCTAGCACCACGATGATGCCGGGCTCGATACGGATGGCGCCTGCCTCGGCGAGGACTCGCAGAGCGCGGTTAACCGTGACCCGCGACAGACCGATCTCCTCGCCGAGTCCTTGTTGCGCCCCTGGCAGCGTGATCCGGCTCCCTTGTTCGCGCATGGACTCGGCGACCCAGCCTGCGATCTGGACGACCGGCTGCGGCGCGGCGCGGCGGACATGGGCCCGCCGGTCACGGTTCACCTGCCCCGACAGATGGCGCAGTACGTGGTCGCGTAGCGTCGGCACTTCGTCGATGAGACCTCGAAGGAGGCTTGCTGGCAGGAAGCGAACCCGGCAGGCGGCCGAGGCGGTCCAGGTGGCCGTGTGCGCTCCGCCGTCCAGCACCGAGGCTTTGTCGATCACGCAGGGCCCTGTCACCGTCGCGAATCGAACCCTTGAGCCGTCGCCGGTGTCGTAAGTGGCAGACAGGGTCCCCCGCTCAAGAATGACCAGATGCTGAGCCGGGTCACCGAAATGCGCGACAGTGGCGCCCGCGGGGATTTCCCGCGGCGGGCACTGCTCGGCGAGCCAGTCGAGGCGCGCATCCTCGAGCATTGAGAACAGAGGTACCGCCGCCAGTTTCCCCTTGTCCACATCTGGGAGAGTATCTCGCGATACAGCGGCGCGGGCGAGGAGTCCGTACCGTTCCCTCCGTGATCTGCGTAGAACTGTCCTTTACCAACGACCGCGCGCGTCTGGCGGCGCGGCCCGCTCACCGGGAACGGTTGCGCGCCCTGCACGAGCAGGGCGCTCTGCTTCTGGCCGGCCCGTGGGAGGACGACTCGGGAGCGTTGTTGGTATTCACCGTCGACCGTGCGCGGGTGGATCGGATCATGGCCGAGGACCCGTACTACTCCACGTCGGGCGTCGACGTGGTCTCGCTGCGCGTGTGGTGCCCCATTCTGAAGCCTGAACATGGTTGAAAAGAACTGATCTGGTGATATCCGCAGGTCTTCTGGCAATGCCGGTGATTGTCGTGGTGGCGGCTTTCGCTCAGGGGGTCACAGGGTTTGGGTTCGCACTGGTCGCTGCGCCCTTGCTCGCGGTGGTCGCGGGCCCCAAGGAGTCGGTGGTGGCTCTGTGCTTGATCGCCCTGCCGATCAACGCCTGGTCGTCGCTACGTCACCGCCGGGTGGCTTGCCGCGATGTCGCTGTCCGGATGGTGGGGGCTGCCGCGGCAGTTGCGCCAGTCGGTGTGTGGTTGCTATCGGTGCTGAGTGACCGGGTCATGCAGGGGGTGATCGGGGTCGTGGTCCTCTGCCTGACGGTGACAATGATCAAGGGCATCAGGGTCAGCAGTCATGGAGGTCTCCTCGATCTGCTCGGCGGTGCCTGTGCAGGAATCCTGTCGACGAGCACAGGAACGAACGGGCCTCCGCTGGTGATCGCCATGCAGATACAAGGCATTTCCGGGCCTCGACTGCGAGCGACTCTCGCGTGGGTGTTCTTCGCCAGCGGGCTCGTCAGCCTGGCCCTGCTCAACGCTGCCGGGTCCGTGAATACGGAGTCCCTGATCAGTGCCGGCATCGGCTGGCCGTTCGCCTTCGTTGGCCGTCAGCTCGGCGAGCGAGTAGCTGGACTACTGGCCCCTCGTTGCGGCGAAGGTTTCGTGGCCATCCTGCTGTTCGCCAGTGCTGCCACCGCGATCGTCACTGCGATGAAGAGTTGAGGGGTGTCTGGCTGAGATGGGGGTCGGCGCAGATTGGAGAACGCTGGGCCCGGCGACCGAAGGATCCACCGCCAGGAAATGGCGGCAACAAGCCCTGATGAATGCAACAGGAGTAACCATGACCACCCTCATCACCGGCGGCCGCGGCAAGGTCGGTCAGGCGATCATCAAAGCCTCCATTCCACTGGCCTCTCCGTCCGCGCCGCCAGCGCCAAGCCCGACGAGCTGACCGTCCCGGCCGGTGCCGAGATCGTCCTGTTCTGCCGGCGCACTGTGGACGCCGCCCATATCATCCCGGATCGCGAGGTCCGAGGTGTCGCGGCGGTGTCCAGTGGGATGGCGTTGTGCAAGATTCACCACGCTGTTGGGACAGTCGCGTCTCAGTCGGTCTTCGCCACGCGGCGCCGGCGGTAGGCGCTCGCCTTGCGCGGTTCTGGCACGACAGGCCGCAGAACCAGCGGAAGCGTTGCGCGTGGTGTCGAGGAAGGCCCGCTCGCGGCCTCGCAGGACCGGAGTCTCGCTCTCTGACCGACGCCGATCACCATGGCCAGGGCGGTGCCCGCGTCCGCGGTCCAGGCGTCGATCAGGCTCGCATCCGCGCGATGGAAGGCCAGGACGGGGGGCCCGTCCGGATGGCCGTGCAGGTTGGGGACGGCCGCATGCCGTACCAGCAGCTGATTGAGACCTTCGATCATGGACTCGGCGCGTTCCCCCGCGCCGAAGGCGGGTCGCAGCTGGGCTGCGACGGCCGCGAGCGCGTCGGCGCCGGCGGGGGTGAGCGGCTCGCTCCGTGGCAGTCCGGCCGCCGCGAGCGCCTCCTGGATCGCCGCCCGGCGGTCCGGTCCCGCGGTGGGCGGCGTGACCCGCCGCCCGTGTGCCCGGTCGATGGCCAGTTCGTTGACCAGAAGGACGGCGCGCTGCACGTGCCGTTCGACATCGCTCCACCACCCACCGTTTGGGCTGGGGGACGAAACTGGCCTCGGCGGGATTGCGTTCAGCCGAGGCGGGCGCGGCGGCCGCCGCAGGGGCGGCGAGCAGGGGCAGGGCGGTACTTCCCGCAAAGGTAAGACGAACGATCATGGGCAGATCAGTTCCGCAGAGAAGATCGGAACGGCAGTCACTGTGAGAAGCACGATCTCGGCCGTATGCGGCTTTGCCAGTGTGTTGGGCGTCAGGAGGATGACCGCGCTGACGACATGCTCTGTCAGTAGCGGATTGTGATGGCGACGCCACAGGTGTGATCAGTAGGCCGGGTGGTAGCCGTGTGCAAGAGCTCGTCATGGGCTTCGGCGTTATAAGCGGCCTGTAGCGCGTCAAAACACCTTCGCTACCGCATCGAGCTGCGGTTTGACCCAGCCTCCCCGCGCCGACAAGATCACGTCGTGTGCCTCTTCGCCTGCTCTATCTGCTCACGGTCCGGGTGTTCGGCTGGCTGATGTTGCTGGGCCGTCGCCAGGCGTCGAAGGACGTGGAGATCATGGTGTTGCGGCATGAGGTGGCGGTGTTGGGGCGTCAGGTTGGGCGCCCGAAGCCGGACTGGGCTGATCGGGCCGTTCTCGCGGCGTTGGCCCGGTCGCTGCCGGCGGTGCTGCGCGCTCATCGGCTGGTCACTCCGGCGACGTTGCCGGCGTGGCATCGTCGCCTGCTCCGACGCGCATGGATCTACCCGCATCGTGGCGGACGGCCGAGGACGAGCCGGAGACCCGGGACGTGATCGTCCGTCTTGCGCGAGAGGATCCGGCGTGGGGGGAGATCACGCCCAGCGGTATGCCCGTGGCCGACGACGGAGTCTCCGCGAGGTAGGAGATCCACTCCAGGCAGTGGTCGCGGGCCACGGGTCCAGGAGGTGATGTCAGGGTGGTACTGGGTGAGCCAGTCGCCGAAGTTGCGCACCGCCAGCTCCAACTGCGCGGTCGTCGAGGGCGCGTCAGTGAGCCGCCGCGCAGCCGCCCAGCCACCGGCAACGCCGTCTTCCGCGCTGGCGTCGGCCCAACGGTCAGCCAACCGAAACCCAACAGCCGATCCCTAGCCTGATGATCACTCCGTTCGGCCACCACTGGCCGACTTCTCGTGAGGAGATCCGATGAAGATCAGGCACTTCGCGGCCGCCTCTGCCGCCATCGCGGTGGCGCTGGTAACTGCCTCCGCGACTCCGGCCAGCGCCGGGAGTTCCACCTGCTGGCTCAACGGCGACGCCACCTGCACGAGCGGGTCCGTCCCGGCCACCCATGGTTACATCATCGCCAAGCTGGCGGGCGACGTTAAGGGCACTGTGTGGGACACGATCAACAATGTGTCGGTCGGGTCCTTCTCCTGCGACCAGACGACCAAGCCATGCGTGAAGACCATCAGGGGGCTGACCCACCGGTACAAGATCGTCGTCAAGGCTGATTGGGACAACTTCTGGAACAACGGTTGGGGGTCGGTGCAAGACGCATAGCGCTCGGATTCCGATCGTTCGCCCTCCGAGCTAGCGAAGGTGATGATGTCTTCCTGTCGCTCAATCAGGGCGACAGGAGGCAGACGGGTTGCGGCGACGAGGTCGCGGATGCTGGTCATGGGGTGTCCGTTCGGCTGGTCAGGCGTTCGGCTGGCGGGTGAGGCGGCGGGCGAGTTCGGCGCCGCGGTGGGCGACGTCGGGGGTGGGGGCTCGGCGTGGGGTGAGGGGCGCGCGGGCGTCGGGGATGGCCGTGTTGAAGCGTCAGGTCGTCCGGCCGAAGCCGGACTGGGCCGATCGGGCGGTCCTGGCGGCCTTGGCCCGCTTCCTGCCGACGGTGCTGCGAGCACCTCGCCTGGTCACCCCGGGCACCTTCCTGGCTTGGCATCGTCGTTTGATCAAACGCTGGTGGACGTATCCCCAGCGCCCTGGCCGTCCTGGAACGAGTAACGAGGTCCGGGATCTCGTCGTCCGTCTGGCACGCGAGAACCCGAGGTGGGGGTATCGGCGGGTACACGGTGAGCTGGTTCGCCTGGGGTTCCATGTCGGTGAAGCGACGGTGAGACGGATCCTGCGCTCGCGCCGATCCGGCCCGGCTTCCCGAAGCTTGGACGCCTCCTGGAGGAGGTTCCTGCGCCTGCGGGCGAAAGGGTTGTTGGCCTGCGATTTCTTCCACGTCGACACGGTCTTCTTGAAACGTCTGTACGTGTTGTTCGTGATGGGGTGGAGACGCGGCGCGTGCACGTCCTGGGTGTGACCACCCATCCAACAATCTGCTCATGAACCTCGGGCAGAGGGCCGGCTCGTTCCGGTTCCTCATCCGTGACCGGGATGCCAAGTTCACCGCCGTCTTCGATGAGATCTTCGCCGGCGAGGGTGTCGTGGTGCTTAAGACTCCGCCGCGGATGCCGCGAGCCAATTGCTATGCCGAACGCTGGGTGCGTACCGTGCGAGCCGAGTGCACCGGCCAGATGCTGATCTACGGCGAACGTCACCGGACGAGTACGCCGAGCACTACAACGAGCATCGAGCGCACCAGTCCCGTCAGCAACGCCCACCCAACGAAGACAACCACGTCGTCGTGCCACTGGAAGGCCGGATTCAGCGCCGAAAGGTGCTCAGCGGAGCGATCAACGAGTATCACCGAGCCGCGTGACTGACCCGATGAAACGCCAGCTCAGACCACATGCACGAGTTTTGAAGCGCTACACGCGCGCGTCCTGGACGAACATCAACACACCTGCACCCAGCTCCTGCTGTCCTCGATGTCCAGATGGGCTAGGCTCATTCCTAACGAAAATTTCAGTCAGGAGGCTGCTGTGCGGATATCACGACGTCAGACACTACAAACGGCGATCTTGGCGGCTTTCGGCGGCGCGTTGAGCGCCTGCGACTCGTCCTCGGCCGGGAGTGGGGCGACGACCGCCGCGATGAAGGACGCACCGGCCGCGAAGGCGGCCAGATGGCTGATGCCCGAAGAGACGCATCCACACCAGATGACCTTCATGTCGTGGCCGACCCAGCTGATCTGGGAGCCCGACACCGCAGGGGTACGCCGAGACATCGCCGGCATCGCCCGCGCGATCGCCGACTTCGAGCCGGTGGTCCTGCTCGCCAACCCCAAGGACGTCAAGGCCGCCCAGCGCGCCTGCGGCTCCCAGGTCGAGGTCGTCCCGATCCCCGTCGACGACCTGTGGATGCGCGACACCGGCCCCACCTTCGTGCTCGGCGGCAAGAACATCGCAGGAGTCGACTTCAACTTCAACGGCTGGGGCGACAAGCAGGAACACACCCGCGACGCCGGCGTCGCCCGGGAGATCCTGGCCATGGAGAAGGTCACCAGGATCCAGGCGCCGATCGTCGGCGAGGGCGGCTCGATCGAGGTGGATGGCGCGGGCACGCTGATGGCGACGGAGAGCTCGCTGATCAACGACAACCGCAACCCGGGCAAGACCAAGGCCGACATCGAGGCTGTGCTGACGGAGACCGTCGGCGCGACCACCTTCATCTGGGTGAAGGGCGTCAAGGGCAAGGACATCACCGACTACCACATCGACGCGCTGGCCCGCTTCTCCGAGCCCGGTGTCGTGGTGGTCAGTACCCCGCCCAAGGACGCCGCCCAGGACGTCTGGCTCGCCGCCTACGATCAGGCGCGCAAGGTCCTGAACTCGGCCGTTGACGCCCGCGGCAAGCGGCTCGAACTGGTCGACCTGCCGGAACCGGTCGATATCGGCCGCCGGGGCGAGGGCTTCCTGGCCACCTACGTGAACTACTACGTGGTCAACGACGGGGTCATCCTGCCCCGTTTCGGCGACAAGAAGGCCGACAGGGACGCCGTCGCCATCATCCGCGACCTCTACCCCGGCCGCGAGGTCGTCCAGGTGCCCGTCGACACCTTCGGCGAAGGCGGCGGCGGCATCCACTGCGCCACCCAGCAGATGCCCAAGCGGAACTAGACAACCGCTCCGGCCCCGTTGAGCCGCCGCCCGCACGGGGCAGACCACGCTGGGACGGGGGAAGGGATGCCATGAACCGGCGCGTACTGGTGGTGGCGGCCGTCGTGGCCGTTGTCGCGGCGATCGTCGGGGTGTTTGGCTCCAGATCGACGAGCGCCGAACCCTCGGCGTCAGCCACGCCGCCATCAACACCGCCAGGGACCGCATCGACATCAGTGCCTCGATCCAACGCGTGGACCTGACGGCCAGGGAACTCACCCTGCGCCTGCTCGTCGTACCGCGCGGCGACCGTGGCGAGGCCGGCGGCCTGGCCCCAGCCTCCGACCTGACCCTGCTCACCTCTGCATCCGTTCGCGGCGACCTGCGCCTGCCCGCCCACGCCCGCATCTCCAGCGTGGACGTGCCGGTGACACTGGGTGGCAGGACGGTCGCCGACTACCCGTTCGACGCCTACGGGACCGAGATCGAGGTCGTCGCCCAGATGGACGGCGCCGCCGTACCGGTCAACATGACCCTCACCGGCAGCGACCCCCTGTTCACCCAGCTCGTCACGGCTGAGCAGAGCGGCGGCATGGCCTACTTCGACGTGACCGTCGAGCGGACGACCAGCGTGCTGCTGTTCGCGATCTTCTTGATGGCCGCCATGTGGGCACTGGCCAGCGCGGTGGTCACCGCCACCTGGTTCCTCATCTCCCGCCGGCGCGGCCTGGTCTGGCCGGCCCTGGGTTGGATGGCGAGGCACAACGCCGAGGTCGTGCCCGTGGCGTACGGTGAGATCACCAAGAACGGCGGCAGCCTGCACTGCAGCACGATGGAGCTCCGTCGTGATTGGTGAGCGGCAGCATGAGTTCCTGCGCGACTTCGCCTACCTGTCGTCGATCGGCGCGATGCCGAGTGGCGGCGTCGACCGGGAGGCGGCGACCCTCCCAGACGCCATGCAACGGTCGTGGCTTGGCGGCTGGTTGACATCCCGCGGGTTCGACGTGCGGGTAGACGAGATCGGGAACCAATTCGGGCTCGTCGAGCTGGTTCCTGGCGCGCCGTACATCCTCACCGGGTCGCATCTGGACAGCCCGCCGACGGCGGGCCGGTTCGACGGCGCGTACGGGGTCGCCGCGTCCGCTCACGCCGCGGACGCTGTGGCCCGGCTGGCACGCAGCGGGCAGATCACGCCTCGGTACAACCTCGCCGTGGTGAACTGGTTCAACGAGGAGGGGAGCCGGTTCACACCGAGCATGATGGGAAGCTCCGTGTTCACCGGCAAGCTACCGCTGGAGAATGCCTACAGCGTCGAGGACGATCGCGGAATCAGCGTACGCGAGGCGCTGACGCGCATCGGCTCCATCGGCACGCCGCCCGATCTGCCGCTGGCTGGGTACGCCGAGATCCACATCGAGCAGGGAAAGGAACTCGAGGCCGCCGGCGCCCGCATCGGAGTGATGACCGGCACGTGGGGGGCACGAAAGTTCCTCGTCACCGTGGACGGGGAGCAGGCGCACACAGGACCCACACCCATGGCCGACCGGAGGGACGCCCTCCTGGGCGCAGCCCTGGTCATCGTGAGAGCCAGGGAACTGGCGGACGAGCCGGCCTTGCACACGACCGTATCGAAGCTCAACGTCCAGCCGAACTCGCCCGTGGTCGTGGCCAGGCAGGTCATCCGCAATCTCGACCTGCGCAGCCCCGATCCCGACGCGCTGGAAACGGGGGAGCGGCTCCTCAGGCAGGCCTCCGCCGGCTTCGAACGTGCCCACGGGGTGTCCATCACGCTCGACCGTACGCATCACTGGGACCGCAACGATTACGCGGGCGACGGCATCGAGCCTGCGGAGGAGGTGTGCGTGGACCTGGGCCTGGCCAGCCATCGCATCCTGACTGTCGTGGGCCACGATTCGACGAACCTCAAGGACGTCACTCCCACGGTGATGCTGTTCGTCCCCAGCCGCGACGGCATCTCACACAACGAATGCGAGTGCACCAGCGACACCGACATGCTTGAACGCCTCCGCACCGAAGTACCGGCAGTTCCGTCTCTCCTCCTCGCCAGGGGTTATGACTCTCCTCGGTGGCGTGCCGATACGGCGGGGCCGCCCGTACCGGCACGAGAGGGGACGGTCAGAGGCGCGCGTGGCTGGTGATGTCGGCGGGCGTGAACGGCTCGCTCGCGGCAGCCGGCATGTCCAGGTCGACGTCGCCACGCCCGTCCGTAACGCTCCAGATCGCCGTGCGCGCGGCTGCGTCCGGGGTCCCCATCGGCAGCAGATAATCGAACCGGCCGGGCCGCAGAAACGCACAGCCCATAGACAGCGGACAGAGCTCGAACTCCTGCTCCTCCTCGAACTGCAGGAGGAGCAGGAGCTACTCATCAACAGAACCACCTGGGGCGAACTGCGCGCTGCGGCCGCCTTCGAGATCGAACTGCGCGGGCCTTTGCGAGAGCGAACCGACAAATGGACCACCTTGCTCTCCGAGGTGAGCGAGCGGGAGCTTGCGCGACGCGTTCGCGCGGGTCGCCGAGCCGGAACGGGTGCTGGTCTTCATCACCGAGGTCGCGGAGATCGCCGCCGTGCGCGGGGAGCGGCCAGGCTTCGGCAGCCACGGCATCACCAACGAGTCGCTCAAGCTGATCTCCGGCTTCCGCGAGCGAGACGAGCGGTTGCCGATGTGCGACCAACACGACCCGCTCGCTGACCCGGGCAATGGCGGCGGCTTCGCCGGTGTAGGTCTGGGCGGTCTCGTAAACACCCGGGATCGGCGGCGAGAAACCTGGGGTTCAAGCCCCGCCAGGCCGTGCTCGCCGACGAGGCGGATCGCAGCCTCCAGGATCAGTGTCCGGTTCTCCGACATGGCCGTTCACAGGAAGTAGAGCCGGTTGAGGCTGACACTCTGGGCGGGCGGGGAAGAGATAGGCTCCTCGTCGAGGGTGACCCTGCCGGTAGAGACATCCACCTGTACCTGTCCCGTACGGTTGTTGTGGACCATCGCCGAGGACCCGATGCCGCGCGTGTTGCGAACGCCCACCCGGCGGCGGCGGGTGGGCATGAGGTCGGATGCGGCCGCAGCAGCCTGGCTGACGAAGGCCACCGACAGGTCGGCGGCGGTGGCCCCGTGGGCGCCGAACTGCGGGCCGAGCACGAGCGGCTCGCACGCGTCGGTGGAGGCGTTGGGGTCGCCGGTCACACCGAAGGCGGGAAACCCGGCCTTGAGGACGAGCTGCGGCTTGGCCCCGAAGTACTGCGGGCGCCATAGCACGATGTCGGCCAGCTTGCCGACGGTGATCGAGCCGATCTCGTGGGCGAGGCCGTGGGCGATCGCCGGGTTGATGGTGAGCTTGGCGATATAGCGGAGAATCCGGTCGTTGTCATCGGTGCCCTCGGCCCCCAGCTCGGTCTTCATCTTCGCGGCCATCGCGAGAGTCCGGCGGACGGTTTCCCCCGCCCGGCCCATGCCCTGGGCGTCAGAGGAGGTGATGGGGATGACACCAAGGTCGTGCAGGACGTCTTCGGCGCCCATCGTGCCGGCCCGGATCCGGTCACGGGCGATGCTCGCGTCACCAGGTAGGTCGGTTTTGAGACCGTGCGCGTTGACGATCATCCCGAAATGCTCGCCGAGGGCGTCGCGGCCGAACGGCAGGGTGGGGTTGGTGGAGGAGCCGATCACGTTGGGCACGCCGGCCATCCGCATGACGTTGGGGACGTGACCACCACCGCACCCTTCGATGTGAAAGGCGTGGATCGTCCGCCCGTCCAGGACGGCGAGAGTGTCGCTCACCGACAGGCACTCGTTGAGCCCGTCAGAGTGCAACGCGACCTGAACGTCGTATTCTTCGGCGACCCGCAGGGCGGTGTCCAGGGCGCGGGTGTGCGCGCCCATGTCCTCATGCACCTTGAACCCTGAGGCGCCGCCCTCGGCCAGCGCCTCGACCAGCGGCGCGGGGTCGGAGGAGGAGCCACGGGCGAGAAAACCGATGTTGACCGGCCAGGCGTCGAAGGCGTTGAAGGCGTGCCGCAGCGCCCACGGCGAATTGACGCCGACCCCCCAGACCGGGCCGAACTCCTGGCCGATGATGGTGGTCACGCCGGAAGCGAGGGACGCCTGCATGATCCGGGGGGAGAGCAGGTGGACGTGGGTGTCGACGGCACCGGCCGTGGCGATCATCCCTTCTCCCGAGACGATCGTGGTGCCGGTGCCGACGACGATGTCGACTCCGTCGAGCGTGTCGGGATTGCCGGCCCGGCCGATGGCGCAGATCCGCCCGGCCCGGATTCCGATGGAGGTCTTGCGGATCCCGAGCAGGGCATCGATCACCAGGACGTTGCTGATGACCAGGTCGCAGGTGTCGCGTACGGCGGCGGCCTTGAGATGCATGCCGTCTCTGGCCGTCTTGCCGAAGCCCGCAAGGAACTCCTCTCCTGGTCGCTGCGCGTCATGCTCCACCCGGGCGACCAGGCCGGTGTCGCCCAGCCGTACCAGGTCGCCGGTGGTCGGCCCGTGTACCGCCGCGTACTCGAAGGCGTCCAGCGTCATGATGCGATCTCCCTGTCGCTGCGCGGGGTTCCGGGACGGGTTTCTTCACCGGAAGTGGAGTGGGTGTGGGATCCGGTGTCTGAGGGCAGGTCGAGGTAACCGCAGGCACGGGCCCGCCGCAGCGCCTCCTCGCGAGCTCCCGGGGCGTCGAGCGGGCCGTCGACCAGCCCGGCGAATCCCACGGCCACCCGCGCGCCGCCTATAGGTGTCAGCTGGACGGCGACAGTGGCCCCCGGGTCGAAGCGCAGCGTGGACCCGGCCGGGATCGCCGCCCGCCTCCCATAAGCCTCCGCTCTGTCGAAGCGCAGCCTCGGGTTGACCTCGAAGAAGTGGAAGTGGGAGGTGACGCTGATCGGCACCTCGGCGGTGTTGGTGACCTCGACGGTCGCCACCGGCTTGGCCACGGTGGATTGTCCGCCGCCTGCGACGATCGCCCCGGGCGCGAGCGTGCCGAGCGAGCCGGAGCCGATCGGGTCGGTCACCACGGCCAGCCTGGTCCCGTCCTCGAACACCGCCTCCACCTGGATCTCGGCGACGATGTCGGCCACGCCAGGCAGCACGTCGTCCGCTTCGAGGACCGCCCGTCCTGCGGCGATCGCCTCTGCCAGTCGCGCACCGTCCCTGGCGGCCTCGCACACGGTGTCGGCGATCAGCGCGGTCGCCTCGGGGACATTGAGCCGCAATCCGCGTGCTCGCCGGGTCCGGGCCAGTTCCGCGGCGGTGAACAGGAGCAGCCGGTCCTGCTCGGTAGGGGTGAGACGCATGAGCTCTTCCTGGAGTCGGGTGTGAGGTACATCGCCGCGCGTTTCAGGCGAGGGCGCGGCGATCGGCGGCTACCTGGTCCGGGTCCCAGCCAGGGTGGGGCACCGAGTCCAGCAACAGCCGGGTGTAGGGGTGCTCGGGTGTGGCGAGGACTTGGTCGGTGGGGCCGCGTTCGATGATGGCGCCGCGCCACATGACGACCACGTCGTCGGTGACGCAGCGGACCACGCCCAGGTCGTGGGTGATGAACAGGTAGCTGATGCCGGTCTGCTCGCGGATGTCGCCCAGCAGGTTGAGGATCTGGGCCTGTACCGAGACGTCGAGCGCCGCGACTGCCTCGTCGAGCACGAGTACGGCGGGTTCCACAGCCAGGGCGCGGGCGATGGCCACCCGCTGCCGCTGGCCGCCCGACAGTTCGCGGGGCAGTGCCGCGGCCGTCCTCTCGCCGAGGCCCACCTGGTCGAGGAGTTCGATGACGCGGCCGTCGCAGTCGTCGCGGGGGAAGTGCAGCTTGAGGGTCTCGCGCAGCGCGGCACCCACGGTGATCCTCGGGTCCAGAGATAGGAAAGGGTCCTGGAAGACCATCTGCACCTCCCGGGCCCGCCTCAGCCGCGCGACGCGGCCGTGCTGCCTCCCCACCGCGCGGTCGTGGCCGGCCACCATCACCTGCCCGGCGTCGGCGTACTCCAGTCCGACGATGATCCGGGCGGTGGTGGTCTTGCCCGACCCGGACTCCCCGACGATGCCCAGCGAGCGGCCCTGGTTCAGGGCGAACGAGACGTCCTCCACGGCGCGTACCGTCCCATATGCCTTGCGCAGCCCGCTCACCCGTAGGATGGGTTCGGCACGCGGCGAGCCACCGGCCTTCAGCGGCGCTTCATCCATCGCAGCGGTCTCCTTCCAGCAGGGCGCTCAGGACGAGTTCCCCGGCCCGGTGACAGGCGACGCCCTCTTCCGGCTCGGGTCGCTCGGCGCGGCAGCGGTCGATCACATACGGGCACCTGGCGGCGAATGGGCAGCCCGTCAGCTCGGTGTGGAGGTCGGGCGGTTGGCCGGAGATGGCGGCAAGCCGGGCGCTGGGCGCCTCCAGCCTCGGCGTGGAGGCCAGGAGCGCGGCCGTGTAGGGATGGCGGGGCGCGCCGAACAGCGAGTCGGCTGGGCCGTGCTCGACAATTCTCCCCGCGTACATGACGAACACCCGATCGCTGATCGCGGCGGCCAGCCCGAGATCGTGGGTGACGAAGAGCACCCCGGTCCCGAATCGCCTCCGTATCCTTGCGAGCAGCGCCACTATCTCGGCCTGCGTGGTGACGTCCAGCGCGGTGGTCGGCTCGTCGCACAACAACAGTCGCGGATCGCTCATCAGCGCTGAGGCGATCACGATCCGTTGGAGCATGCCGCCGGACAGCTCGTGGGGGTACTGGAGCAGGACCCTGTCGGTGAGCCCGACGGCCGCGAGCAGCTCCCGCGCCCGCGCCGTCGCCAGCTCGTCGGCGACCGCGTGGTTGGTGCGGGTGCTCTCGGTGAGGAAGTCCCCGATCCGCCGCAGCGGGTTGATGGCCGCCCGCGGGTCCTGGAAGACCATAGAGGCTGTGCCGGCCCGCAGGTCTCGCAGGCGGGTGGGCGTCATCGTCAGCACGTCCTCGCCGGCGATCCGTATCGATCCTCGCACGGTGGCCTGGCGGGGCAGCAGCCTCAGCGCCGCCCGTAGCGTGAGTGACTTGCCTGAGCCTGACTCACCGACGAGCGCGACGATCTCGGCGGCGCCGACGGTGAGGTCGACACCGTTCAGGACCGGGCGGGCGGTGCGCGGCAGATGCAGGGCGAGCCCTTCGATCTCCAGTACGTTCGTTTCCACGCTCATCGCTCCCTCCTGGCAACCCGGTCGGCCCAGTGCTCGCCGACGACGTTGAAGGCGACGACCGTCAAGACGATCGCGGCGCAGGGAAGCATGGCCGAGAGCGGTTTGCCTTGCAGGAGGGCAGTCTGCCCGGCATTGATCATCGACCCCCAGTCCGGCGTCAGCGGTGCGACGCCCAAACCGAGGTAGGACAGCGCCGCCAGATCGAGCAGCGCGTACCCGAAATTGACCGTGGACTGTGCCAGGACGACAGGTGCGATGTTGGGGATCAGATGTCGCACGCATACCGACAGGCCGGAGAACCCCTGAACCCGGTAGGCCGCCAGGTAGGGGCGCTGGCGTTCGCTGATGGTGAGGCTGCGGGCCAGCCTGCTGACGAAGGGCAGGTATGCCAGCGACAGTGCGATGACGGGGGCGATGAGGCCGTCGCCGTAAAGGGCGACGAACAGGATCGCCAGCAACAGCCCCGGGAAGGCCAGCAGCAGTTCGCTGCCGCGTGACAGGACGATGTCGATCCATCCACCGCGCCAACCGGCGGTCACCCCGACGGCGACGCCGAGAAGGGTGGAGAAGGCCACGACTCCCAGGGGGCCGAGTAGTGAGGTACGCGCTCCCAGGAGCAGCCGGGACAGGGTGTCGCGGCCAGAGCCGTCCACGCCGAGCAGATGGCCGGGCGACGGGTCGGTCAGCGCGGCGCCCAGGTCGGTGGCGTTGGGGTCTGCGGGCGCCAGCCACGGGGCGGCCAGCGCGATGACGACCACCAGGCCGGCGAATCCCAGGCAGGTCAGGTACAGCCAGTTCCGCCGGGTTCGAAGGTGTTTGAGCCCGGGGCGGCGGATGAGCGCGGTCGCCGTCATCGCGAACTCTCCGTGCTGAGTCCGACCCGCGGGTCGATCAACGGATACAGGAGGTCGACGACCAGGTTGATCAAGGCGAACAGGGCCACGATGAGCATGCAGACGGCCTGAACGACAGGGAAGTCCTTGACCGACACCGAGCGGGCCAGGAGCTCTCCCAGCCCGCCCAGGCCGAACGCCGATTCCACCAGCACGGTGCTGATCACCAGCCCGGAGATGGTCAAGCCGCTCATGGTGGTGATCGGGCCGAGCGCGTTGCGCAGGACGTGCCGGAGGATCACCGTCCGTTCGGGGATGCCGCGACTGCGTGCCACCTCTACGTGCTCCCTTCCGAGCTGGTCAAGCATCGATGCCCTTGTCACCCGGGTCAGGACGCCGATCCAATAGAGGGACAACGCGACGGATGGCAGGACCAGGTGGTAGATCATGTCTCCCAGGCCGTGGCCGCTGCCGATCGTCGGGAACCAGCCGAGCCTCACCGAGAACAACCACAGCAGCACGATCGCCGCCACGAACGATGGAGTTCCCAGCGCCACGGTGGTGGCGACCAGGATGGCCGAGTCGGCGCCGCCGCCCCGCACCGCGCTGACCCAGCCGAGGCCTACGCCGACCACCACGACGAGTACGGCTGCCATCGCGATCAGCAGCAGGGTGCTGGGCAGCCTCGCCTCGATCAGGCCGAGCACCGGGCTGCGGTACTGCACCGACTGGCCGAGATCGCCGGCGACCATCCGCCCCAGCCACTTGCCGTACTGGATGAGGAACGGGTCGTCCAGGTGGTACTGGGCGCGGATCGCCGCCAGCGCCTCGGGGTTGGCCGCGCGACCGCCGAGCAGGAAGGTCTCCGGCCTGCCGGGAGCCAGGTAGACCGCGCCGAACACCAGGAACGAGGCGGCCACCAGGGTGGCGGCCAGCCCCACCAGCCGTCGCATCAGAAAACCGGCGATCATCCTGCCGCACCCACGTCTGCCGCCCACGGGTAGTACATGTAGGAGATGCTGGTCGGCGCGCCGGTGATCCTGTTATTGAGGAACATGGTGGTGGGCCACTCGGCGACCGGTATCCACAGGGCCTGGTCCGTCTCCAGCTTCTGCAGCTGCGCGGTCAGCACCGCCCGCTTGGCCGGGTCGTATTCGGCGAGGGCCTGATCGACGAGCTTGTCATAGGCCGGGTCGCTGAATCCGGTGTAGTTCTCGAAGTCACCGGTGCGGAAGAGCGAGTAGTTCGCCAGCGGGTCGGTGACGGACAGGTAGTAGGTGTTGGGGAACAGGTCCACGGCCTCTCGCGCCTTTGGGTCGGAGAACAGGGCGGTGTAGGCGTCGGGCGCGATCGTCTTGAGTTCCACGTTCAGGCCGATCTCGGTGCCCGCCGCCTGTACGGCGGTGGCCAGCAGCGACACGTCCGGCCCGATCGGGCTGGTCGCCACGACCACCTTCTTACCGGTGGCGCCGGCCTGCTGGACCAATTGCTTGGCCTGCGCGAGATCCCGAGTGGCCGGCGCCAGACCGTTGTACGCGGCGTCGACCGTCGCCTTGGGAACCCCCTGCCAGGCATCGCGTGAGGCCGGTGCGGCGGAGACAGAGCCGAGGCCGCCGAGGCCCGTCTTGAGGAAGCCCTGGCGGTCGAGAGCCAGCATGAGCGCTTTGCGGACCCGGACGTCCCCCACGGCGCCCTTGAGGTTGGTCACGCCCAGGTTGACCGTCGTCAGGCTCTTGCCGAAGTACAGCTTGCCCTTGCCGCTGGACTCCAGCCGAGCGTAGCTGTCGGGCGTGATCAGGTAGCCGCCATCGGTTTCCCCGGTGACCATGGCGGTGGTCCGGGCGGCGATATCGGGGATGAAGCGGAAGGTCACCTTGCCGGCCTTGGCCCGCTTCCCCCAGTAGCCGTCGAAGCGGTCCACGTCTATCGACTGGCCCTTGGTCCAGGTGCCGAGCTTGAACGGGCCAGTGCAGTCCAGCCCGCCGTCGGCGGTGCCGAACTTCTTGCCCATCGCTTTGGCGGCCTTGGCGCTCACCACGGTGCCGGCCGAAGTCGCCATCCACTGCGGGAACAGTGCGTCGGGGCGCTTCAGCTTGACGGTGACCTGCATCGCACCGGTCTTGGTGACCGAGTCGACGTTGCCGACTGCCTTGTTCCAGTACGACCCCAAGGCAGGATCGAGATGCCGGCGGATGCTGTAGACGACATCGTCGGCGGTCATCTCACCGCCTCCGTGGAACTTCACGCCCGGCCGGATGGTGTAGACGAAGGTCTGCGGATCAGGGTTTTCCATCTGTGTGGCGAGGCCCGGTTCCATGGTGAGCTGCGGAGTCCACCGCATCAGGCTCTCGCAGACGTTCGACAGGATCATGTTCTGCGGGTAGTCGAAGGCGTAGATGTAGTCCAGGCCAGGAGGCTCGGCGTACAGCCCCCAGGTGAACGACGCGATGTCCCCCTTGGGCAGCGGGGTGCTCGCCGACAGCGTGTAGGCCCCAGCGCCAGGGGTGCTGGTCGCCGTGGTGCCGCTGCATGCAGCGAGGAGGAGTGAAAGAGCGGCGGCTGCCGCCACGTAGTGCGGCTTCGAAGGTCTGCGCACGGAGGGCTCCCTAGGTAGTGGATCAGTGGAGACGGTCGACGAGCTCACCCCCGCGCGCTCATCCGCCGGCCGGTCGGTGCCGTCACGGGCGAGGCGCGGGGATCTGCTGGGTGATGCAGTGCACACCCCCGCCGCCGAAGGCGACGGCACGTGCACGCACCCCGACGACCTTGTGATCAGGGAAGGCGTCGGCGATGACCGCCAGGGCACCGTCATCCGCCGGAACACCGGCGACCGGCACGACCACACCACCGTTAGCGATGTAGAAGTTCAGATAGCTGACCTCGGTCTCCGCGCCGTCGACCGTCACGAAAGCGCTGTGCGGAATCTCGACGATCTTCAACCTGCGGCCCCGGGCGTCGGTTGCGGCCTCCAGCACCGCCCGGTTGGCACGCATCCGAGCGTGGTCGGGGTGCGCCGGGTCCGAGGGAAGCGAAATGATCACGGTGCCGGGCGCCGTGAAGGCGCAGACCCCGTCCACGTGACCGTCGGTCTCGGTATCCAGCAGACCGCCGTAGGGCAGCCAGATGATCTTCTCGACGCCGAGCAGGCCACGGAGCTCGGCCTCCATCTCGTGGCGGTTCAGGTGCGGATTGCGGTTGGCGTTGAGCAGGCACTGTTCGGTGGTGATCAGGGTGCCCTCGCCGTCGACGGTGACCGCGCCACCCTCCAGCACCATCTCCGAGCGGACGGCCTCGACACCGAGCCGGTCAAGGATCAGCGAGGCGACCCTGTCATCGGAGTCGTAGGGCGTGTGCTTCTCACCCCAGGCGTTGAACCGGAAATCCACCCCGACCCGGTCACCATTGCCGGTCAGAGTGAAGATCGGTCCCGAGTCGCGCAGCCATGAGTCGTCGATCGGCAGCCCGATCACCTCGACGCTCCCGCCGCAGGCGGCGCGGGCATCCTCGACCTGGTCCGGTCTGGCCACCATGGTGACCGGTTCGAAGGCCGCGATCGCCCGAGCCGTCGCGGCGTACTCGGCCCTGGCCTCGGCGAGCACGTCCCCCCACAGATCCTGGCGGGTCGGCCACGCCATCAGGCAACCCTCATGCGCATCCCACTCGGCCGGCATTCGCGTCCGCATGGCAATCCCTTCTGCTGGCTGAAATTTCAGTCAGCGCTATAGTCGTGCTGACTGAAAGTTTGGTCAATACTCGCAAGGCAAATTCCCAGTCACGTGAGGCGATGTGTCAGATCGTCAGGTATTGATCCTTGAGGCCGCGATCCGGGTCATTGCCCGCCGCGGTGTGCGCGGGCTCCGCGTCGGGGAGCTGTCCGCAGAAGCAGGAGTCTCGACCGCGCTGATCTACTACCACTTCGGAGACCGCGCCGGGCTGCTGCGCCGAACCTTGGAGTTCGTCAACGATCGCGCCCGCCGTTACACCGACGATTCCTCCAAGGGCGAGCCGCGTGCAGCCCTGGAGCACGCGCTGATGCTCGAGCTGCAGGACGTACCCCCCGGGCGAGAGAACAGCATCGCCTGGGGCGAACTGCGAGCCAGCGCCATCTTCGAGCCCGACCTGCAGGAGCAGATGCGCACGTCGACCCGGCAGTGGATCAACGACATCGCCGAACTGGTGGAGCGCACGCAGTCGGGTCCGGTGACCGCCGTTGACCTGGACCCTATGGACACCACCGAACGCCTTACCGCCCTGGTTGAGGGACTCAGCGAGCGATGGCTCAGCGGTTCGATCACCTTGGAGCGAGCCCGCGACCTGCTCCGTGGCGCGATCGCCGCCGAGCTCGGCGAAGCCCTGAGGACGAGTTAGTCGGCGCCTGCGAGCCGTACCCGCTAGCAGAATTGACTGACTCTTTCATCAAGAACTCGATCAGGCGAGGGCGCCATGGGCGAGCTGAGTTTGCCGGCCGAGTGAGGGTTGCCTGATGGTGTGGCCGACCCGCCAGGGCTGCGCGGGCCCCAGGCCCTTCCCCTCGTCCGGGACCCGCGCGGCACCACCCGTGTCACCGCACGTTCTCAGGGCGCGCAGGCCGTACTCGATGGGGCAATGGCGGTGGCGCCGCAGCCACCACGCGCTCAGCGCCGCCAGCACCACGTAGATCGCCACGGCCACGCCCATCACCGCGATCGGCGCGAGCCTGCCGCCCAGCGCCAGGCCGTACCCAGTGAAGAGCAGGCACGTCAGCACCGACTGGCCGATGTGGTTGGACGCCGCCAGCCGACCGGGGTTGGACAGGACAGCGCCCACCGCGGGGAAGCGCCTGACCCGCTGGAGCAGCGTGACCACGTAGGCGTCCGACAGGAGCGGCGAGGCCAGGCCGTTTACCGCGAGGCCGACCAGCTGTCAGGCGTCCGAAGCGCTGTTCGACCAAGTGAAAATGACCGGGGCGGGCAGGCCGGCGCCGAAGCCCAGCAGCCGGCCAGGGGAGGCGGGAGACCCGGGCACCGCCGGGCCGGTTCCCGGGTTCTAGATGGGGAGGTCAGAGGGCGGCGAAGAAGGCTCGGGCGTCCTCGACGAACGCCTCGTGCTGCTCCAGCGGCCAAAATTTCCCGCCCGCTCCAGCTCGGTCACCGCGTCACCGGGGGCGTCCCGCTCGGCGAATCTACTGATCGTGATGTCGGTGAGGATGCCCGCGCCGCCTGCGGCGGGAGCGTCGAGGTGATCGGGCTGCCGATCGACGACTCATGGCTGCGCGACTCGGGACCGATCTTCACTCTGACCGGCGATGGGGACCGGGTCGGGGTGGATTTCCGGTTCAACGCCTGGGGTGAGAAGCACACGCCCTACGACTCCGACGACAGGGTCGCCTCGCTGATCCTTGACCGGCTCGGTGTCGAGGCCGTCCGCTCGGAGATGGTGCTGGAGGGTGGCGCGATCACCGTCGACGGCGAGGGCACCCTGATCAAGTGGCCGCGCTGAAGCTGGCGGCCGACCGCCTGGCGGCGGGGTTCGGTGTCATCGCGATCGCCGCTCTACTCGTCGGCCTGTTGTCGATCATGGCCATCAACCAGTACGGCGGAAGCCTCACGATGATCTCCATCGTCGACTCCTTCCGTCCGGTCACGCCCACCAGGACGATCCGGGTCGTGACGATCGGCGTCATGCTCGTCACGGTGGGTTCGATTGCCAACTTCGTCGGCGTCGAACACTTCAACTGGTTCTACGCCAACGTCGTGGTCATCTTGACCTACCTGTTCATCCCTTGGACCGCGATCAACCTGGTGGACTACTTCTTCGTCCGCAAAGGCCAGTACGTCGTCCGTGAGATCTTCAACCCGCACGGGATCTACGGCCGCTGGGGCTGGCGCGGCAACCTGGCCTACCTGTTCGGGCTGGCAGCGATGATGCCCTTCATGGTCATCGCGGGCCTGTATACCGGCCCCATCGCCGCTGCTCTCGACGGCGTCGACTACTCCCTGTTCGTCGGGCTGCCCGTGGCCGGCGGCCTCTACCTGCTCTTCGCCCGCGGCCTGGATCTGGCGACCGAGCGGCGCATGGTCCAGGAGGAGGGCCTGCTGGCACCACGGCACTGAGCGCTCCCACCCCCAACCGAAAGGAAACAGGAGCATGAATGACCTGACCCGCCGGGCGATGCTCGCCCGGACCGGCCTGGCCGCTGCGGGACTGACCGCGGCGCACGTGCTCGGCGACGCCGCGCCGGCACTGGCCGCCACCTGGCGCGTGCCCGGCGAGGAGGTAGCGCACAAGCGGAGCTGGATGTCCTGGCCGCACAGCACGACGATCTGGGGCAACCTGCTTTCCATTATCCAATCGGACATCGCCAAGCTGGCCAGGGAGATCGCCAAGTACGAACCGGTGATCATGTGCGCCAACGGCTCCACCAACGCCTCCAAGGCGCGCACGATGTGCGGCCCCACCGTCACCGTCATCAGCTCGGTCCCGGTCTCCGACTGCTGGATACGCGACACCGGTCCGCTGTTCCGCGTCAACGGCGCCGGCGGACGCGACGCCGTCGGCCTGAACTTCAACGCCTGGGGCGAGAACGCCACCAGCTTCTACGGCATCCCCGCCTCCGCCTACAACAACGACCGCACGCTCGCACAGAACCTGACCGCCCACCTCGGCCTGCCGTTCGCCAAGGCCGGCGTGGTCGGCGAGGGCGGCGGCATCGAGTACGACGGCGACGGCACGCTGATCGCCACCGAGAGCTGCTGGGTCAACCCCAACCGCAACCCCGGCAAGACCCGCGCCCAGATCGAGGCCGAACTGCTGGCCAGATTCGGCGCCAGCAAGATGATCTGGGTGCCGGGCGTCACCGGACAGGACGTCACCGACGGGCACATCGACGGCACCGCCCGCTACATCGCGCCTGGCGTGGTGATGGTGCAGCTGGCAGGAGCGGTCCGCCCCGACGTGTGGACCGAGAACGCGCAGGCCATCCACGACGCCCTGGTCAACGCGACCGACGCCCGCGGACGCAGGCTGCAGGTGCTGACCATCGAGGGCCCCGACACACTGCCCCGCATCCCTGCCGGCAAGCGCAAGGACTTCCTCAGCTCCTACATGAACTGGACGGTGACCAACCAGGCCATCATCACCGCGCAGTTCGGCGACACCGCCAAGGACGCGGCGGCCAAGACGGCGATCGAGGGCGCCTTCAGCCGCCCGGTGGTTCAGCTCAACCTCGACAACCTGTACGGCAACGGCGGCGGTGGCGCGCACTGCGTCACGATGCAGGAGCCACAGCCCTGACAACGGACTTCAGGGGCGATCGAATTCGACTTCGATCGCCCCTGACAGCAGCCGCTGCGCCCGCTCCAGGCTCATCGTGCCGCTCAGCCACCGCTCGCTCAATCCCTCGACCAGCGAGGTGAGACGTTCGGCGGCGTCCACTGGCTCCACCTTCGCCGAGACCAGACCGGCGGCGCGGGCCTGCTCGACCAAAGCGACCAAGTCGCCGACCCACTCGCGGGTCGCGGCCAGTAGCGGCTCGCGCAGGTCGGGATCGAAGGTGGCGCTGGCCCGCAGCTCACCCCAGGCGGAGCTGTTCTCCCGGACAGAGGGAGTGTCCTGCAGCTCCAGTGTCAGCAGCAACTCGATCTGGGCGCGCGGGTTTTCGCCTTGCTCCAGGGCGTCCTTGGTGTAGCGCCCGGCCCGCTCGCTGACGAACTCCAGGGTGCGCCGCATCAGGCCGGCCCGGTTCTCGAAGTGGTAGTAAATCAACGAGGTCGACACCTTGGCCTCGGCGGCCAACTTCTCCACCCGCAGGCCACGCACGCCGTCACGGGCGATCACCCGGACGGCTGCTTCGAGGATCAGTTGCTGACGCTCAGACATGGCACCTCACGTTACCTTGATCACACACTCATCGTTGACTGAAACTTCAATAAGTATCACTCTAGGCTGACGACATCCGTGCGGCTGCGTGTCCCGATCGGGATCCCGAGCTTGAGTGGTGGGTATGGCGGCGCAAGGGTGCCCAGGACCTGGCGCTGAGGGCCAGGCTGATCCTGGCGCGTGAAGCTGTCGGCGAGGACGGTTTCCCAGTCTCCACCACAGGTGATCGCGGACCAGGTCGGGGTGTCGCGCGAGACGGTCTGCTCGGAGACGTTCAAGCTGTCTACCGGCCCGTTCTTGGTCGACAAGATGCATGACGTGGACGGCCTGTACCTGGATCCGCCGGAGCGGGCGCCGGCGCCATGCGTGGACGAGAGTCCCAGATCCAGGCTTTGGATCGCGCCCAGCCTGTGTTGCCAATGATGCCCGGGGTGCCCGAGTGGGCCATCCACGATTTCCCACAAGACGCCCGCCATCAAGAAGTGGCTGCTGGCGCACCCGCGTTACACCTTCGCCTCACCCCGACCGGCTCTTCGTGGCTGAACCTGGTGGAACGCTGGTTAGCCGAGCTGACGACCAAGCGGATACGACGCGGAGTCCACAAGACGGTGCATCGCGCTGACCACCGTTGGTGTCCTGCTCGCGGGCCGGCTGGTCCATCTGCACCCAGTTGGCCAGCGTGCCCGCATTGATGCCCAGATCCTTTGCGACCTGCGCGATCGGCTTTCCTGTCTCCCGCACGATGCGCGCCGCACCCGCCCGGAAATGCGGATCGAACCTGCGTCTGGTCTCTCCCACGACCCAACCTTCTCCTTAGGTCAGGTCTCCACGCTAGAAGGGGGAGTGCCAGCTCAGAGCCGTCGCAGCCGCATTTGGCCGCGGTACAGGTCGCCACCACGGGCCGCATACACGGGCTGGCCGGCCTGGTGCTGTTCGCCGCACCGGCGGCCGCGCCGTTCGTCCTGGCACGAGGCCTGCACGCCGGCAGCAGGGGATGGGTTGCTTACTCACGCTGGTCGGGTGCGCTGCTCATCACCTTCGCCATCACCGTCGGACTCGCCTTCCGCATGGACGTCCAGGACGTGCTCCGGCCCGCACCTGCCGGACTGCTCGAAACCACCGCCCTCCTGGTCGGAGTCGCCTGGATCACCGCCGCCGGTGCCCGTCTGCGCCGCCAGAACGCCCTCATGGAGGGGCGAGGTGGAGATGGGGCCGACGGCGCGCACCCTTGCTCTTGTCGCGACGCCCGTCCTGTCTGATCCTGCACCCGACCGCGTGTCCAAAGGTGGCGGGGCCGGTGACCGCGTCGAGCATCGCCCTCGCGCGATCGCCCCTGCTGATGTATGGCCTGGCCGGCGCCAAGCACCACCATGCGGCTTGCCCCGGCCGGATGAGTGATCGGCACCCGCAGAGCTCGACAAGCCTCTGCGGTGCATTCGGCTGATCTACCAGTGCAGCAGCCGAGCTGGTCGTACACATGCTGGAGCCAGAGCCCAACCGGCGTCGCCGCTGGCCTCCACCTGGTGTTCTGACTGCCCGACGGCCTCCGGAGGCCGAGGTGATGGCGGCCATCGCCGAGCACGGGGTGCACATGGTGGGCGTGCAGCCGTACCGGCTGGTAGAGCAGGGGCGGCAGGGCCTGATTCTCGGCTGCTCCGACCTCAGCGAGGGCCGCATCGTGGAGGGAAGGCCGCAGGGGGTGGGGCCAGGAGCCGGAGGGGGTCGTTACGGCGCGGCAGGTCGGCCGGCGGCCGGGACGTAGCTCAGGTTGAGCACTCCCGTCTCGAACGCCTCAGACTTGACCAGCTTCAGCGTGTGCGTAGGGGAGTCCTCGAACAGGCGCTGCCCGTGGCCGACGGCGATCGGGTGGACGAGGAGGTTGAGCTGGTCGAGCAGTCCGTTGGCGAGGAGCCAGCGCACGGTCGTCGCGGAGCCTGACATGTGGATGTCACCGTCGACCTGCTCCTTGAGCGCGCGGATCTCGGCGACCAAGTCGCCCTGGATGAGGGTGGTGTTGGACCAGTCAGCCTTGTCCAGCGTGCCGGAGACGACCCACTTGCGGGAGCCGTTCATGATCTTGGAAATCTCCTCGTCGACCTCGGCGGTCGGCCAGTAGGCGGCCCACTCCTCGTACAGCTTGCGGCCCATCAGCATGCCGGCCGAGTTGGCCATGCCAGCCTGGACGGCGGCGCCCATCTCGTCGTTCCAGTACGGGAAGTGCCACTGGTCGGGGGACTCGACCACGCCGTCCAGAGCGATGAAGAAGTTAGAAATGATCTTAGCCATGGCTGGCTCCTTATGACCGCTGGGGTTGGTGAGGAAGAGGGTAGACCGTAAGGCGGGCTCAGGTCTTGTACAGAAGCGACAGCGGTTTCACCGGGTCCGGGTCGCTGAGCTGCGTGGCGGTGTGCCCGACGTATCGGGTCAGCGACCGCGCCAGGTGCGGCTGGTCGAAGTAGCCGAGCCGGTCGATCACCCCCTGGGGCGGCACGCCCTCCTGGATCAGGACCGCGGCCTGCCGGGCGCGCTCGATCCGCCGGATGGCTCCGCGGGTGAGTCCGGTGGACGCGGCGAACCGCCGCTGGAGGGTGCGCTCCGACACCTCCGGCGGGTCGCCGTCCAGGGCCGCGGCGACGATAGGGTCTCGCTCGAGAACGCCCTCGCGCACCATCCGTCGGACGAACTCCTCGGCGTTGTCGTAGTCGGGACGGCGCCAGGTGGATCCTTTCAGCCAGAAGGATCTGCGCGTACTGCCGGGGATCACAATGGACCTGTCTACGAGCCTGTGGACCGGCAGGTGGGGCATTGAGCTACCGAGTGAGAACACGATCCCGAAGAAGGTGGCGTCCTCGGGCACCGGGGCGGTGCTCGCCTTCGACTCCGGCCCTTGGACGGACGTGCTGACGTGGCCGCGGTGCTCCCAAAAGACCAGGTCCCAGTACGGCGTCGCCACCGAGGCCATCTGATCGACCGCGAAGCTTCGGCTCCGCCACACCCGTTCGATGTACGGCGAATCAGACGACCGGCTCTCGACCTCCAACCCCATCCGCGCAGTGTGCCACGAGATGGGGTAACTCGCTCATTGACAATTGAAATGATCAAGCTACGGTGAGCTCCGCCACGACGGCTCTCACCTGCGGTTTGACTGGGTGCATCCCCCGCAGGAAAGATCGCGTCTTGTGCTCGTCCGCCTGCTCTATCTGATCGTGCTCCGGGTGTTCGGCTGGCTGATGTTGCTGGGCCGCAGCCAAGCGTCGAAGCACGTTGAGATCATGGTGCTGCGTCACGAGGTGGCGGTGCTGCGGCGTCAGAACGGATGCCCGAAGCCGGACTGGGCAGATCGGGCCGTTCTCGCGGCGCTGGCCCGGTGGCTGCCGACGGTGCTGCGCCCATCGGCTGGTCACCCCGGCGACCTTGCCGGCTTGGCATCGTCGGCTACTCCGCCGGACCTGGACCTACCCGCATGGGCCCGGGCGTCCAAGGACGAGCCGGGAGATCCGGAACTTGATCATTCGCGTGTCGCGGGAGAACCCCGCGTGGGGCTACGGTCGCGCGCATGGGGAACTGGTGCGGCTCGGCTACCAGATCAGCGAGGCGACCGTGCGGCGCGTGCTGCGCTCACGCCGCTTCAGCCCGGCGCCTCGAAATCTCGATACTTCCTGGCGGGCCTTCCTGCGTGCCCAGGCCAAGGGGCTTCTGGCCTGCGATTTCTTCCATGTTGACACGATCTTTCTGAAGCGCGTGTCCGTGTTGTTCGTGATGGAGGTCCATACCCGGCGCGTGCACATTCTGGGTGTGACCTGCCACCCGACCGGCGCGTGGACCGCTCAGCAGGCCCGCAACCTCCTGATCGACCTTGGCGAGCGAGCGGCGTCGTTCCGCCTTCTTATCCGCGATCGGGACGCCGAGTTCACCACCGTCTTCGATGAGATCTTCGCCGCCGCGGGCATCACGGTGTTGAAGACGCCGCCTCGGACGCCGCCGGATACTCGGCGGAGCGATCAGCGAGTACCGCCGAGCAATCGCCGAGCGGCGCCGCGACTCTGTCACTTCCGAGAGCCGGAGCCGGCGCCCGTCGGGACCAGTTGGGCAAACTGGATGACCTGAACGGATGACATCATCGGCAGGGACAGTGTCCCCACCGTCGTGTCCGTCGACAGTCCCGGGGGTGAGCGGGTCGGGGCGGTCGTACCCGGTCTCACCCGCTGGGCGTGCTCGACCGGCGGGGCCTCAGCTCGGCGGGGATGAGCCGCGAGCCGCCGGACGCGCGACCCTCGATGCGCTGGACGAGCAGGTCGACCGCCTCCCGCGCGGTCCTGACCGGGGCGAGGTCGAGGGCGGTGAGCGGCGGCTCGCCGGTGCGCGCGAGCTGGCTGTCGACTCCTACGGAGACCAGCAGGTCGTCGGGGACGCGGACGCCGCGCTCCTTGGCGGCTTTCAGCAATCCGGTGGCGAGCCACTGGGGTGGTGCGTAGACGGCGTCGGGTTCCAGGTCGAGGGCCGCGGTGGCGGCTTCGACGGCGCTGCTGTCGAGCCTGTCGGGCCGGGTGAGGATCGTGATCGGCTCGATCCCGTGGTCGTGCGTCCACGCGGTGTAGGCGCGCCTGCCCTCGACGAACCACGACCACTCGATGTCGACGGTCAGCAGGGCGATACGGCGGGCGCCGGCGGCCGCCAGATGGTCGAGGACGGCGCGGGTACCCGCCGTGCTGTCGGTGGCCACCCACCAGGGGTCGGCGGGGCGGGCGGCGTCACGTCCGACGGTGACCGTGGGCAGGCCCAGCTGGTCGAACAGGCGCAGCCGGGGGTCGGCGGGCAGCGGGTCGACGACGATGGCGCCGTCGACGACGAAGCGGCGCAGGTCCTCGGGTGCGCGCAGGGGCGGGAGCTGTAGGAGGGCCTGGTCGTGGTCGAAGGCGGCCTCGACGACGCTCATCGCCAGTGTCAGGTAGAACTCGACGGCCAGGATGTGCTGGGCGTGCTCGGCGGCGGCGCCGAACGGCAGGAGGAGGCCGATGGTGTCGGCACGGCCTGAGCGCAGCCGTTTGGCCGTGCTGTTGGGGCGGTAGCCCAGGCGTTCGGCGGCGGCGATGACACGAGCGCGGGTGGCTTCGTCGACTCTGCCCTTGCCGTTGAGGACATGGGAGACCGTGGTCGCTGAGACTCCGGCGACCTCTGCGACGTCGCGGATGCGCGGACGCGGTGGGGAGGCCATGCCCGCCAGCATAGTGCCAAATCGATTAGGCACGCCCTCTTGCGGTGCCAAATCGATTTGGCTTACAGTCGCCGCCATGGTGAAGCCGCTGGCAAAGCGTCTCGACGACCTGTGCGAGACGCAGCCCTTCGAAACGGGTTGGTCCCTGCTCGATCTCCGTACCGGTGAGCGTGCCGGACGCTCGGGCAGCCGTCCGTTCCCCGCCGCGAGCACCCGCAAGGTGGCCGTCATGATGGCGGTCCTGCGCGCCGCGCACCGTGGCGAGGTGGATCTGGGGCAGCGTGTCACCATCGACGAGCGCTACCGTGATCGCGTCTTCACCGGCTCACTCCAGCATCTGGAACCCGGGCTGTCCCTGTCGCTGCGTGAAGCGGTGACCCTGATGATCATCCTCAGCGACAACCTCTGCACCGCCCACGTCATCGACCTGATCGGGCTGGACGCGGTCAACGACCTGTGCGCGGCGGCCGGCCTGACCGGCACCCGGCACCGGCACGCGCTCATCCCCCCGCTGGCCCCCGACCACCCGGTGGACGCCAGCAACGTCACCACCCCCGACGACCAGGCCCGCCTGCTGGGACTGGTCGTCAGCGGCGCCGAGGGCACCGACGAACGGCTCGGCTGCCCGCCGTCCCTGTGCTCCTTCGCCCTCGACGTCCTGCGCGGCCAGCAGTTCCGCGACGCACTGCCCGCGCTGCTGCCGTATGGAACCCCGATCGCCCACAAGAGCGGCGTCGGCTGGCGCGACGTCAGCGACGCCGGCGTCTTCTACACCGACGGACGGCCCCGCTACATCCTGGCCGTCTACACCGACGAGGTCCCCGCCGTCCTGCCGGACGGACTGCCGGGGGCCGCCCTTGCGCGTACCCACATCGCCACTCTCAGCCGGGCGTGCTGGGAGGAGCTGCAGCCGTGAGGAGACCCTTATGACCCCACTGACCGGCCGCTTCGCAGCGGCCTGCCTGGCCGTCACCACCGCGTGCGCGCTGACCACGGCGTGCGGAGGCGGCACCGGCACCGGCCCGACCTCCACCGCACAGAGCGGCGCCGTCCTCCGCTTCGCCTACACCGCCTTCCCCTCGACGCTCGACCCGCACAAGGCCTCCACCGCATGGGACGAGCTGTACATCCTCCCCGTCTACGACCGCCTGGTCACCATCACACCCACCGGCCAGATCGCCCCGATGATCGCCGAGTCCTGGACCGTGGACAAGCAGAAGGCCACCTTCACCATCCGCGGGGGAGCCACCTTCCACGACGGCACCGCGCTGGACGCCGAGGCCGTCCGCGCCAACCTCGACCGAGCCATGAACGACCAGGCCTCCACGGCCAAGCCGTTGCTGAAAATGATCACCTCGGTGCGGGCGGAGGCGGGGAAGGTGACCATCGAGTTCACCGGCTCCGAGGCCGACCTGCTCAACGCGCTCGCGCATCGCGGCGGCGCGCTCGTCAGCCCGCGCGCCTTCACCAAGGCCGACCTCGACCGCGCGCCCGTGGGGTCAGGCCCGTACCAGGTCACCGGCTACCGCAGAGACGACCGCGTCACCTACCGACCCTTCGCCGGCTACTACGACAAGAGCGCGCAACGGCTCAAGGGGCTGGAGATGACGTTCGTCAACGAGGACGACACCCGGCTCAACGGACTCAGGTCAGGCCAGTACGACGCCACCCTCATCCGGCCCGAGCAGGTCGGCGCCGCCCGCGACGCGGGACTGCAGATCAACGAGTTCCTCACCGGCCTGGTCTACCAGCTCAACATCAACTCCTCCCGATCGAAGTTCGCCGACAAGCGCGTACGGCAGGCACTCAACTACGCCGTCGACCGCCGCGCCATCGCCGACGAACTGCTCCTCAACTCCTGCCAGCCGACCGTCCAGCCCGCACCCCAGGGACACTGGGCACACGAACCCTCGCTCGACACCGCCTACGCCTACGACCCGGACAAGGCCAAGAAGCTGCTCGCCGAAGCCGGCGTCCCCGACGGGTTCTCCTTCACCGCCCTGGTGTTCAACAACGCCGCCTTCGTCCAGCTCGCCGAAGCACTGCAGGACGGCTTCACCGCGGTCGGAGTGGAGATGAAACTGCGCCCGATGAGCGCCGACCAGTCGATCGACCTCTACCAGAACAAGGGAGAGGCGGACGCGCTCGTCAGCCAGATCGGCGCGGCGGGCACCGACCCGCGCCTGGTCACCCAGCAGAACTACCTGAAGGACGGGCTCAACAACCCGGGCGACCTTACCGTGCCCGAGATCGAGAAACTGGCCGAGCGCGCGGCCACCGCCGACCGTGCCGTCCAGCAGGAGAACTACCGGGAGATCGTCAAGCTCGTCGCCGACGCCGCGTACAACGTCCCCATCTGCAACCGCAAGCTGTTCTTCGCCACCAACGACAAGGTGAAGGACTTCGACAAACTCCTCACCGGATACGACGACATCCGCGTCGTGGGCATGAGCTGACGATGGTCGTCTACCTGGCCAAACGGATCGCCGGCGCGGCGGTGGTGCTGGCGGTCGTGTCGGTGATCACCTTCGCGCTGGCCTTCCTGGTACCCGGCGACCCCGCCATCCACCTGGCCGGCGAGCACGCCACCAGGCAGGAGATCGCCGCCGTCCGCGCCGAACTCGGCCTGGACCAGCCGCTGGCCGTCCGCTACCTCACCTGGGCCGCCGGCGCGCTCCAGGGCGACCTCGGCACCTCGCTCTACAACTCCCAGCCGGTCAGCGAGATCCTCGCCGACCGGCTGCCTGTGACGCTCTCGCTCGCGGTGGCGGCCATGGCCGTCGCCGTGGCGATCTCCCTTCCGCTCGGCGTCCTCGCCGCGGTGCGGCGCGACGGCAGGCTGGACCGGATCATCTCCTCCGTGACCGCCCTGGCGGTCGCCACCCCGTCGTTCTGGCTCGGGCTCATGCTGATCCTGGCCTTCGCGATCGCCCTGCCGGTCTTCCCCGCCACCGGCTACCGGCCGCTCGAGGACGGCGTGACGGTCTTCGCCGCGCACCTCGCGCTGCCCGCGGTGACTTTGGGCGTGGCCGCCGCCGTCGAGCCGACCAGGCAGCTTCGCGCCGCGCTGGCCGACGTCCTCGACGCCGACTTCATCCGCACGGCCAAGGCCAAGGGACTGCTGCCCGCCGCCGTCGTCAGCCGGCACGCACTCCGCAACGCCGCGGTGCCGTACGTGACGGTGATCGGCCTGGAGACGGGACAGCTGCTCGGCGGCGCCGTCGTCGTGGAGTCCGTCTTCGGGTTGCCGGGGCTCGGAACGCTGGCCGAGATCACGGTGACCCGGCAGGACCTGCCCGTCCTGCAGGGCATCGTGATCGTCAGCACGGTCGTCGTGGTGGCCGCCAACCTCGCGGTCGACCTCGCCTACCGCTGGCTCACTCCGGGAGCAGCCGCGTGACCATCATGACTCTGAGATCGCGGGGCGGACGGACGTGGGGCAGGCGGGTGGACGTCACGCTCGCCGTCGTCCTGCTGGCCCTTCTCGTCCTGGCCGCCGTCCTGGCCCCGATCATCGCGCCGTACGACCCCACCGACCAGGATCTGCTGCACCGGCTGGAGGGCCCGGGCGCCGCCCACTGGCTCGGCACCGACGAGTCCGGCCGTGACGTGCTCAGCCGGCTGCTGTACGGCACCCGCGTCTCGCTCGGCGCCTCCCTGCTCGCCGTCGCGGTTGCGGTGACCTGCGGCGTACCCTCCGGCGTGGTGGCCGGCTACCTGGGCCGCGGCTTCGACCTGGTCGTCTCGCGCGTCGCCGACGCCGCCCTGTCGATCCCCGGACTCGTCCTGGCCATCGCGATCGCCACCGCCCTCGGCCCCAGCCTCACCAACGCCATGATCGCCGTCGGCCTCGTCTACGCGCCCGGCTTCTACCGGGTCGCGCGCGGCGCGACGATCGCGGTACGCGGGCGGACCTACGTCGAGGCGGCGATCACGACGGGATGCTCCACCCCGCGGATCATCGTCAGGCACGTCCTGCCCAACGTCCGAACCCCGCTCGTCGTCAAGACCTTCCTCACGTTCGGCTACGCCATCCTCGCCGAGGCGAGCCTGAGCTTCCTCGGCATCGGCGTCCAGCCGCCCGAGGCGAGCTGGGGGTCGATGCTGAAGCGGGCCGTGCGGCACCTGGAGCAGGCGCCGCTGCTGGTCATCCTCCCCGGTCTGGTCATCCTCGCGGCGGTGCTCGCCTTCAACACCATCGGCGACGGCCTGCGCGACACGCGGGCCCACAGAGAACGGGAGCCGTCATGACGCTGCGGGTATCGGGCCTGTCCATCTCCGCCGGCGCCGGCGACCGGGCGGTCCCGCTGGTCAGGGACGTGTCGTTCACACTCGGCCCCGGCCAGGCCTTCGGCCTGGTCGGAGAGTCGGGCTCGGGCAAGTCGATGACGGCTCTCGCGCTGCTCGGCCTCCTGCCTCGCGGCGTGTCCGTGACCGCCGGATCGGTGAAGCTCGGCGACACCGAACTGGTCGGCCGCGACGACAGAACCCTCGCCGACCTGCGCGGACGCAGGATCGCGATGGTGTTCCAGGACCCCATGGCCTGCCTCAACCCCGCGCTCCCCGTGGGCCGGCAGATCAGCGAAGTGCTCACCCGCCACCTCGGGCTCGGCCGCTCCGCCGCCCGGCGGCAGTCCGTCGACCTGCTCGGCGCCGTCGGCATCGAGGATCCCGGCAGGCGGGCGGGGGAGTACCCGCACACCTTCAGCGGCGGGATGCGCCAGCGCGCGATGATCGCCATGGCCGTGGCCTGCGAGCCCGACGTGCTGGTCGCCGACGAGCCGACCACCGCACTCGACGTGACGATCCAGGCGCAGATCCTCGACCTCCTCGTCCGCATGCAGGACGAGCTCGGCATGGCCATGCTGCTCGTCACCCACGATCTCGGCGTCGTGGCCGCCACCTGCCACCGCCTGGCCGTCATGTACGCGGGCACGCTCATGGAGGAAGGCCGGGTGGGAGAGGTCTTCGAGGACCCGCTCCACCCCTACACCGCCGCCCTGCTGGCCGCCGCCCCGGAGAACGCCATGCGCGGCCGCCACCCGCTCGCGCTCCCCGGCACCGTCCCCTCGCCGGGGGCGCTGCCGGACGGCTGCGCGTTCGGCCCACGCTGCCCGCACGCGCGCCAGGAGTGCCGGACACCACCGGCCGACCGGAGGGTCACCGACTCCAGACGGGTGCGGTGCGCCAGACACGACGCGCTGACCCTGGAAGGAGTCGACCGGTGAGCATCGTGCTGGAGGCACGCGAACTGACCAGGACGTTCCGTGGCGCGGCACGGCCCGCCGTCCACGAGGTGTCCTTCACCGTGGCGGCCGGCGAGACGCTCGCCGTCGTCGGCGAGAGCGGATCGGGCAAGTCCACCACGGCCAGGATGCTGGTCGGCCTGGTCAAGCCCGATCGCGGCCAGGTACTCCTGGACGGCGATGACATCGCGAACCTGCGCGGACGCGCGCTGCGCTCCCGGCGCAGGGACCTGCAGATGGTCTTCCAGGACCCGCTCGGCTCGCTCAACCCCGCCATGACGGTCGGCGACAGCATCGCCGAACCGCTGCGGCTGCACACCGACCTGGACGCCGCGGCACGCGCCGAGCGCGTCGCCGAACTGCTGCAGCGGGTCGGCCTGCGGCCCGAACACGCCGGTCACCCACCCACGCGGTTCTCCGGCGGCCAGCGCCAGCGCATCGCCATCGCCCGCGCGATCGCCTGCCGTCCCCGCGCGCTGGTCTGCGACGAACCGGTCTCGGCGCTGGACGTCTCCACCCAGGCCCAGATCCTCGACCTGCTCGCCGAACTGCGCGAGACGACCGGCTTCGGCTGCGTCTTCATCTCCCACGACCTGTCGGTGGTACGGCTGATCGCCGACCGGATCGGCGTCATGCGCCGCGGCGAACTCGTCGAGATCGGTCCGGCCCCGCAGGTCTACGAAGACCCCCGGCACGACTACACCAGAGCCCTGGTCGCGGCGGTGCCGTCCCTGCGCGCCCGCCGCCCCCTCACCACACGACCCGTCACGAAGGAGGTGGATGGGTGAACGAGCCCGTCCGGCTGACCGAGATCGACGTCATAGGCGACGGCAGGGCCGCAGGTCACGCCTACGGCGAAGCCGTCCGCCACCTGGTCCGCGACCATCACGGCCTGATCGTCGAAGGGCTGGCCGCCCGCGGCATGCCGGTGTCGGAGGCCAGGAGACACGCGCTGGCCGTACGGGAGGCCACGGCACCGTTCGCGCCCGACCTGGCCGCCGAGGTGGACGGGGTGGGGGAGGGGGCGGGCCTGACCGCCGCCGACGCCTGGATCCTGCAACTCCGCGCGGAGCTGACCGGCTGGGGCACCGCCGTACCCGAGTGCAGCTCGCTCGCCCTGGTCGGCCCCGGCAGACCGGCGGGGCCGCTGGCCGCCCAGAACGCCGACCTGCCACCCGCCTACGGGTCGCTGTTCGTCGTGCTCAGGCGCCGCCCGTCCCGCGCGCCGGCACTCATCACGGTCACCCCGGCAGGGCAGCTCGGCCACCACGGGATGAACGCGGCGGGGGTCACCGTGTTCGGCAACTTCCTGCGTGCCGCGGGCTGGGGGATCGGGGTGCCCCGCTACCTCCTCACCCGCATCGCGCTGGCCAAGACCAGCAGGCGGCGCGCGGCCGACGCGGTGGGCGCGGTGCCCCGCTCGGGCCCGCGCAACCTGCTCATCGCCGACCCCGAAGGCGCGCTCGACATCGAGACGACCCCGTCGGCCGTCGGACGGCTCAAGCCCGTCGACGGTGTCCTGATCCACACCAACCACTTCGTCAGCGACATCTCCGCACACGAGCGGGCACCGAGCGCCTGGCTGCGCAACTCACGGGCCAGGCTGGCCCGCCTCGGCGACCTGCTGTCCGCGGCGGGCCCCACCGCGGGAGTGGCCGAGGTCGCCACGATCCTGGCCGACAGGACCGGCGCACCCGACGCCCTCTGCCACCACGCGGCCGACGCGCCGGACGTGGACATCGCCACCGTGATCTCCACCATCGCCGACATCGGCGCCAGGCGGCTGCATGTGTGCGCGGGACCTCCCGACACCGGCGTCTACACCGTCTACCCCCTGCAGGAGTCATGATGAACGAGCTGGTGTACCTGTCGGCCGCACAGGCGGTGGCCGCGTTCACCGCCCGCGAGCTGTCACCGGTGGAGGTGATGGACGCCGTCATCGAGCGGGCCCGCCACACCGAGGACACCGTCAACGCCTTCGCCGAGCGATGGTTCGAGCAGGCCACCGAACAGGCCCGCCAGGCCGAACGCCGCTACGCGGACGGCACCGCGCGGCCACTCGAAGGGCTGCCCGTCGCGATCAAGGAGGAACAGCCCATCGCCGGGCATCCACACCGCGACGGCTCGCTGATGCTCGCCGACGAGATCGCCACCGTCACCCACCCCATCGTGGACAGGATCGTCGCCGCGGGCGGGATCATCCACGCCCGCACCACCACACCCGAGTTCTGCGCGGGCGGCTTCACCCACAGCGACCTGTGGGGAGTGACCCGCAACCCGTGGAACCCCCGCTACTCCAGCGGCGGTTCCTCCGGCGGCTCGGGCGCCGCACTCGCCGCGGGCACCGCCATGCTCGCCACCGGGTCCGACATCGGCGGCTCCATCAGGATCCCGGCCTCGTTCAACGGCGTCGTCGGCTACAAGCCGCCCTACGGGCGGGTGCCCGGGCTGGCGCCGTACAACCTCGACCACTACTGCCACGACGGGCCCATGGCGCGCACCGTCGCCGACTGCGCGCTGCTGCAGAACGTGATCGCCGGACAGCACCCCCGCGACCCGGTGTCGCTCCCCGCGCCGGCTCCCCTCCCCACCCGGCCGGGCCCGGTGGCCGGGCACAGGATCGCGCTGTGCCTCAACCTCGGCGACTACCCGGTCGAGGCCGAGGTGGCGGCCGCGACCCGGCGGGCGGCCGACACGCTCACCGAGGCCGGCGCGGTCGTCGAGGAGATCGAGCTGCCGTGGAACCGGGCCGAGATCATGCGTGCGGCCTGGGCCCACTACGGCAGCATCTTCGGGCCGTACATCGCCCACGAGGTGAGGACCCGCGGCGACGGGCTGACCCGCTACGCCCGCGACTTCATGGAACGCAGCCTCAAGGCCGCCGCCGAGACCGGCTTCTACCGTGCGCTGGAGGTCGAGACACGCGTCCACGCCGACCTGGCGGATGTCTTCGACCGCTTCGACGCGATCGTCTGCCCCACCTCCGGCACCCCCGCCCTCGTCGCGGGCGAGGACCACCTCGAAACGCCGCTGGTGGTCGACGGTGTCACCCTCGACCACAACCTCGAAGCGCCGCTGACCGTGCCGTTCAACCTGGCCAGCCGCTGCCCCGTGCTGAGCGTCCCGTCAGGACGGTCGGCGACGGGAGTGCCGACCGGCATCCAGGTGGTCGGCAGGCCATACGACGACCACACCGTCTTCGCGATCGGCACCGTGATCGCCGCCGCGCTGCCCTGGTACACCCGCGACGACTGGCGGCCCACGCTGTGAGCCGCCGCCACGGGACCACGCAGACCAACGACGACCTGGGCCGGACACCGTTGTTCCCCGTCCTGCTCGACCAGGTCCGTGACTTCTTCGCCCACATGGAGGGATCTACATGCCGTTGCTGGTCAAGATAGGTGTCCTCGAACTGACAGTCGGCGTGCTGACAGGTTGGTTCATGGTCTACATCACGCGCACGCCACGCGCCGAACGCCTCAGAAGAGGTCTGCGCGACCCCCGCAGGGTGCGGCAGGGACACATCGAACTGCTCATGATGGGCACCATGCTCATCGCCATCGGCGCCGCCGTGCCGTCGGTGCCGACGGTGGCGCTGATCCCGATCGTGGTGTTCTCGTGGGTGGCGCCGCTCTCGTTCTTCCCCGTCGCGATACAGCCGGAGCTGGCCGAGCACCCAGTGATGCGCTGGCTTGACAACGCCATGTTCGTGGGGCTCTCCGCCGGATACGTGGTCCTCGCGGTGAGCGTCCTGGCGGCGTAGCGGGGTCGTGCGATTGCGGGCCGGCCCGGCCGGTGCAGGGTCAGCCCGCAGGATTCCCATGAGGTCGGCCCACGCTGGGCTGCCGGCTGCAGCACGGCCCCCAGCTCAAACGGCGGGCGTTCTTCTTCACGGCATGGTGGGGCGGGGCCGCAGGCCGTGGTCGAAGATCTCCAGGCTGCGCTCGATCTCGGCGCCCACCTCGCCGGGATCGATGCGGCAAGTCGATCGCCAGCGGCGACCAGGATGCTCAGCAGCCGTGCGTTCGCCGGTCTGTGGATCACCGGGAGCGCTGAAGGGGCCGGAGAGGAAGGTCTGGGTGCGGCGGGCATCTGCGGTTGGTTCGCCATGTGGTCAACCTGGAATCCGATCCGAAGGCTCGAGAGGTCGAGAGCGACCGTGACGGTCCTGACATAAGGCGCCGCTCTCACGGCTACGGCCACGGCCGGAGCAATCTGAGTCATCACCGGCAGGGCAGAGGGCCGGCTCGTTCCGGTTCCTCATCCGTGACCGGGATGCCAAGTTCACCGCCGTCTTCGATGAGATCTTCGCCGGCGAGGGTGTCACGGTGCTTAAGACTCCGCCGCGGATGCCGCGAGTAAATTGCTATGCCGACCGCTGGGTGCGCGCCGTGCGAGCTGAGTGCACCGGCCAGATGCTGAACTGACCCGATGAAACGCCAGCTCAGACCACATGTACGAGTTTTGAAGCAGTACAGGCGAACCGTCGCCCGAAAGTCAGCGCCGGGAGCTGGGGTCGGCTGCCGATTGAGCCAGACGGAGCAGCGACAGCAGGGCGGTCCGCTGGTCGACGTTGAGCACCGAGATGATCGGCGCTCTCTCGAACAGATGGGTTAGGAGACGGCCCCGAAGGTCCTGCCCCGACGCGGTGAGAACGAGTCGCTTGGCCCTTCGGTCATCAGGGTCGGGTTCCCGCCGCAGGAAACCGCACTGCTCGAGAGCATCTGCGATCCCGGTAACGTGGGAGGGTTCGCAGTGCAGTTGGCCGGCTATCTGGCCCATACGCTGAGGTTGCCCAAGCTGAAGCAGTGTGTGAGCCTGCGGCACGGTCACGCCGACTGCGGCGGCGGTCTCCTCAAAGTGAGCCCGCAGAGCCGCATCCGCAGCGAATAGGCGTTCCACGATCTCCTGGCCCTCGGGGTCTGGCCAATCGATGTATTGTTCCGCCACGACTTCCCCCGCCGCCCTCACTGTTTCAGTTATTGAACTATCTCATGCCTCTTGTGTGTTCCAAGCACAAGGGGTAAAGCAAGTCCTTACCCGAGGGTGGGACGGCGAAGGAAGGCCGGCATCATGCCAGGTCGATACCCAGACACGCGCTGACTTCCTCCTGCCGCGCATGGAGCAAACCCGCCGCCCCTGGGTCACTTGCATCACGGCCACCGCACGCAGGCCGTGGCCCGGCTGGAGGAGCTCGTGTCGAACCTCAGGTGGCGGCGGGCCGGTGCGACATCGAGCGGTAGACGAACTCCGCGTCGTTCTTCCTGGTCAGCTCGGTGATGAGGCCGTGGTCGGGGGAGAGGGCACAGGCCGGGTCGGTACGGCCGGCGTCACCGGTCAGCGCGAACGCCTGGCAACGGCACCCGCCGAAGTCCTCGGTCTTGCGTGGGCAGCCACGGCACGGCTCGGGCATCCAGTCCGTGCCGCGGTAGGCGTTGAAGGCAGGCGACTCGGACCAGATCCACTCCAGCTGGTGGTCGCGCACGCTGGGCAGGTCGAGCGGCAGGCCGTACGCCGCCGGGCAGGGCAGCACCCGGCCGTCCGGCGCCACGGTCAGCGAAATGGCTCCCCAGCCGCCCATGCACGGCTTGGCCACGCCGTCGAAGTAGTCGGGCACCACCCAGATGAGTTCGACGTCGGTACGGTGGCGCCAGGACTCGACCACCCGGGCGGCCCGGGCGAGCTGTGCGCGGCTGGGCATCAGGGCTCGCCGGTTGACCAGGCCCCAGCCGTAGAACTGGGTGTTGGCCAGTTCGATCCTGGCCGCGCCCCAGGCGATGCCGAGCTCGATGATCTCGTGGACCGTGTCCAGGTTGTGCCGGTGCAGCACGACGTTGAGGCCCAGCGGCAGGCCCGCGTCCTTCACCACGGCGGCGGCCCGTTCCTTGGCCGCGAACGACGCGCGTCCGGCGATCCGGTCCGACGCGGCCGCCGTATGCGCCTGGACGGAGAGCTGCACGCTGTCGATCCCGGCCGCGGCCAGTTCGGCCAGTCGGGCGGCGGTCAGCCCGACGCCGCTGGTGACCAGCTGGCAATAGATCCCTTCCGCTGCGGCGACGATCTCGGCGAGGTCGCGTCTGACCAGCGGCTCGCCGCCGGAGATGTGGGCATGGACCACGCCGAGCGCAGCCGCCTGCTTCATCACCCGGCTCCAGTCCGCGGTGTCCAGCTCGGCGGACCTGCGGACCAGCTCGGCGGGGTTGGAGCAGTACGGGCAGCGCAGCGGGCACCCGTGCGTGACCTCGGCGAGCATGGCCCAGGGCGGTGGCACGGTCGCGTTCATCGCAGCCACCCCTGGCCTCGGAGGTCGTCGAGGAAGTCGGTGACGTCGTCGGGGCCGGCCTGGGGGAAGTGTCGCGAGATCTCGGTAGCCGTGCGGGTGCCGTCGCACAGCCGCACGATGGCCGCCGCCGTGTCGTTCAGCACCACGATCCGCTCGGGCACGATCAGGAGCTCCGCCTGCCGGATGTCGCAGTGACGCAGCCGGGCCGCGGGAGCCAGCGCGGGCTTCCAGCTCATGTGTACGCCCGGTCGACGGCGTCGAGCAGCGTCCACAGCACCTCGCACTTGTACTCCAGCGCCTTGATCGCTTTCGTCCTGTCCGCCTCGGTACGAGCCCAGTCGAGGACCAGCGCGAGCGCCTCGCCGCTGTCGCGGCGGCCTTGGCCGACCCGGGCGCGGAAGTAATGCAGGCCTTCCGGGTCGATCCAGGGGTAGTGCTTCTCGAACGCGGCGATCCTGGTACGCATCAGGTCGGGCGCGAACAACTCGGTGAGGGAAGAGGCCACGCACTCCAACGGGCTGCCGGTGCGGCACAGGTTCACGTAGCCGTCCACCGCCAGCCGTACGCTGGGCAGGACGCCGGCGCCGGACCACAGGTCGGCGCGCGGGATGCCCGCCGCCTCGCCGAGCTGCAGCCAGCGCTCGATGCCGCCCTCGCCGGGCTCGGAACCATCCTGGTCGGTGATCCGGTGGATCCAGATACGGCGCAGCGCCGGGTCCTCGAGCTTGGCGAGGATCAACGCGTCCTTGATCGGGATGTGCCGCTGGTAGTGGAACCGGTTGAGGATCCAACCGCGCAGCTCCTCCTTCGACAGCAGCCCGTCGTGCATCCGCCGGTTGAACGGGTGCAGGTGGTGGTAGCGGCGTGCGGGTACGGCGCGCAGCGCCTTCTCGAACTCGTTCACAGGTCGATCACCATTCCGTCTCGCGCCACCTCGACGCCCAGGCCCTCGTGCAGCGGCGAGCCCGGGTCGACGAGCGGATTGGTGTTGTTCAGGTGCGTGTAGAGGCAGCGGGTGCCGAGCCGGGCCAGCCGGCCCCTGGTCGCCTCGATCGGCAGGTGGCCCATCTGCGTCGCGGTCCGTTGGCCGAAGGACAGCGGCTCTGCGTCGGTGTAGAAGGTGCCATCCACAAAGAGGACCTCCGCGTCGCCGGCGGTGACGTCCGGCCAGACGCCCATGGCCGGTGCGTAGAGCAGGCCGGCCCAGCGCAGCGCACTCACCCACGCGCCGGGCGGCCGGGCGGAGGCGTATCTCGGCCGCTTGCCGGAAACGGGCACCGCCTCGGCTCCGATGTCCGCGAAGGTCAGCCACTCGATGGTGACGTACGGCTCGAGCATGGCGAGGATCTCGTTCACCGCCTGCCGTACCGTGTCGGTAGCGACCACCCGGAGCGTGTCGGCCTCGCGCAGCCGGGCCAGGCCCAGGGTGTGGTCGAGTTCCGCGTCGGTGAGGATGACACCCGCGAGCGCGCTGGACCTGCCTTCCGGGCGCAGCCACGCGCACGTCTCGATTTGCTCGCCGATGTCGGGCGTGGCGTTGACCAGGAAGACCTGCCCGGACCCCGCCTCGATCGCGAGCGAGGCGTGCAGCCTGCGCCACGACGGGTTGGCCCGGGCGCCACGACAGCCCGGGCAGCCGCAGTTCCACTGCGGAACGCCGCCGCCCGCGGCCGTACCCAGGACCTGCAGGCGCACCGCGGTTCCGGCCCTACCTGGTGGCCAGGAGGTAGGCCGACATCTCCATCGAGGCCTCGACCACCTGGTACGCGGGCTTGTGCCAGATGACGTCCTCAGCACGTGCTCGCTGCTTCTTGGCGTGGACGGGCCGCTCGAGCTTGTCGCTCTTCTGCTTGTCCATGGGTCTTCTCCTCGGAGTCTGTCCCACATGGATACAGGTGAATAATGGCCCAATCCCGTGCTGGTTTATCCCATAAAACTGCAAATGTCGTATATAGCGGGACATGTGCTAACTCGTGTATGGCACGGCGAGAATCGCGCCCGGGTTGGCCAGCGCCGTGGTCGGCGCGCCGTTCGCGCCCCTGGTGATCCCGCTGCTGTCGGTCGCGATGTAGAGCGTCTTGCCGTCGGCGCTGAGCGCAGTGTCGCGGTAGCGGTTGATCGTGTCGAACAGCTTCTCCCGGTGTTCGCCGTCGTCGTCCATGCGGTAGACCGCGCCGTCCTTCATCGAGGTGACCAGCAGGTCGTCGCCGGCCACCTCCACACTGGCGGGGGCGATGGTGGGCCAGCAGATGTAGGCCGAGACCGGGTCCGGGCACGTGCTCGTGGTGCCCAGGGCGTACCCGGTGTCCACGGTGGTGCCGTACGTGGTCAGCGGCTTCTCGAAGTTCTGGTCGAACGCGCTTTCCTTGGTCTGCGGCACCTGTACGGGCACCTGGGCCGGGTCCGCGGTGAACGTGAGCTTGGCGCAGCCGCCCTCGGCCTTGGACCAGTTCGCGTAGGCGTAGTTCCTATCGTCCTTGTTACCGGCGACATCGGGCCAGCCGTAGTTCTTGCCCGCGTCGATCTCGTCCAGCTCGTCGTCGGTCGCCGGGCCGTGCTCGGCGACGTAGAGATCCCTGCCCTTGAAGGCCAGCCCGTTTGGGTTGCGCAGGCCGTACGCGAAGACATGGCTGCGCACGCCGTTGAGTTCCGGGTTGTCGCCGGGCACCGACCCGTCCAGCTCGATGCGCAGGATCTTGCCCTTGTAGAGCCCGAAGTCCTTGGCGTCGACTTGCTCCTTGGTGGGCAGCGACTGCGCCTGGTTGGGCACGCAGTAATGCTTCTCGTAGTTGGCGCCCTGGTCACCGACGGAATAGTAGAGCTTGCCGTCCGGGCCGTAACGCAGCCTGGCCGCCTGGTGATCGTCTCCGGAAGGCAGCCCGACGATCACGTCTTTCGGCTCGTTCAGTCTGCCGTCCGCCCAGGTGTACCTGGAGATCTTTGTCGCGTTCCCGCCGTTGCCCTCGTAGGAGTAGGCCAGGTAGACGTAGTCGGATCTGCGGCCCTTGCCGAAGTCGGGGTGCAACGCCATGCCGAGCACGCCGTCCTTGCCGTGTGGGCTGTGCACCGCGGTGCCGGTCAAGTCGAGCACCACGCTCGCCGCCCCCGTGTCCGGCTTGACGCGCTTGACCTTCAGCCCGCTCTTCTCCGTCAGCCACAGGTAACCGTCCGGCCCCATGAGCAGCTCGTAAGGATCGGCGAGCCCGCTGACCACCACCTTGGGCTTGGCACCGGCCTCGGAGCTCGCCGTCGGCGCGTTTGCCAGACCTACCGCCTGCAGGCCGGTGCGCCCGTGGTAGTGCCGCACGAACCGATCAGGCCTGCCACGGGTGGCCACAGCACAGGCATAAAAAGTCGCTCTCATGCAGCCATATATCTCCCAATAATGCACACATCGCTACATATCGATGTATTTAGGGGCAATTATTAATTTCGTCCTGACGGGAGCTTGTATTCACGGCGCACAGCCGCGACGGCGCGGGGAGCGGGTCGCGGCCGGCGGCGTGGATGCGGTGGTCCTTGCCCCGCACCCGGTGGGATCTTCGCGTGGCGACGCGTCGCAGGCCACGTCGGTATTGGAGGTGGCCAGAAGCACGAAGGGCAAGCGCGCGATGATATGTCCTACCTTGATCTTTAGCCCGGCACTGGTTGTTCGGATGGTGCGGGAGAACCCGGCCCGGGGGGCACATCGGCGGATCCAGGGCGAGTCGGCCCGCCTGGGTTACGCCATCGCGGCCTCTACGGTGTGGGAGATCCTCATGCGGCGGGTATCGATCCGGCGCCGGGCCGGGCTGAGCCGGCGGCAGTTCCTGTCCGCTCAAGCCCACGCGATCACCGCGTGTGACGTCGTGGTGGAGGCCGAGAATGAACGCCATCTGCGAGCGGGTCATCGGCGCGCCGTGAACTCCTGGACCGGATCCTGATCCTCGGCTCCGTCTGGCTCGATCGGCAGCCGGCCCCCGCTCCCGGCGCTGATTTTCGGGCGACGGTTCGCCTCCCTCTCTACGCCACTGCTGCCCATGGCGACCGCATGCGCACTGCGTTCCCGCTCGCTCGGTGCTGCTCCTCTCACGACACCGCAAGTTGGACCCCCTGGCGTCGGCTGCGATAACTTCTGGTAGAACATATTTCAGTCACTGAAGTATTGAACGTTCTACGCGAGGAGCTTGCGTCCATGTTCATCGCCACCGCCGTCCTATCCCTCCTGCTGGCTCTCGCCTTCGCCGGAGCCGGCTTCCCGAAGCTCTCCGGTAAGGACGACATGGCAGCCCAGCTCAGCAGGCTCGGGGTGTCAGCCGGGCTCATGCGCGTCATCGGCGCGCTGGAGATCCTCGGAGCCGTAGGGCTGATCGCCGGACTGTGGATCGAAGTCCTTGGGGTCGCGGCCGCGACCGGACTGACGCTCCTCATGGCCGGCGCCGTCGCCTCTCATATCAAGGCCCGCGACACCGCCAAGCACACCCTGCCGTCGCTGGTCCTGCTGATTCTCAGCGCGACCGCACTCGGCCTCGGGCTGGCCGGCTGAAACATGACCAGCACCGCCCGACGCCTCCGCGACAGGGCGCAGCTGTACCGACTCAACCCCCCGAAACAAGAAAGAGCATTGTGATGACCACTCACGCCATGACCGAGACCGGTCTCCCCATCGACACCCGTTTCGAACGGCCCGCCACGGAGGAGCAGCTCCAGCGGACCGCGGCCGCCCTGCGGGAGAAGGGCCACGCCGTCGAGATCGTCGACACAGCAGCCGACGCACGTGCCGTCGTCAACCGGCTGCTGCCCGGCGATCGGAGCGTCCTCACCGTCTCCAGCGAAACGCTCCGCCTATCGGGCCTGGACGATGACATCAATGCTTCCGGCCGGTTCGACGCCGTGCGCCCCAAGCTCATGCGGCTGCGCGAAGAGGGGCGATTCGATGAGATGCGTGCCGTCGGCTCCGCCCCCGACGTCGTGGTCGGGAGCGTGCACGCGGTGACCGAGGACGGGCGGCTGCTGACCGCCTCAGGTAGCGGCAGCCAGCTCGGACCCTACAGCTTCGGCGCGGGCCGGGCCTTCTGGGTCGTCGGTTCTCAGAAGATCGTGCCCGACCTCGACACGGCGCTGCGCCGCATCGAGGCCTACGCCTACCCGCGCGAGGACGTCCGCGCCCGCCAGGCCTACGGCACGCCGGCTCTGCTCTCCAAGATCCTCATCATCGACCGCGAGATGTTCCCCGACCGAGGCACCGTGGTCCTCGTCCGCGAACCCATCGGGTTCTGATCACCCATGCTCCTGAGTGAGGACTTCATGACCAGCTCCACCCGAAACGACACGATGACGATCGAGGTCTACGCCGACATCGTCTGCCCGTGGTGCTACATCGGAAAGCGCCGACTGGAGCGGGCGTTGCGCAACTTCCGGGGAACGGACGGTGTCCGGATCGTCTACCGGCCGTTCCAGCTCGATCCGGGCGCCCCGGCCACGGGCACCCCGGCTCGCCGGCACCTTGGTCAGAAGCTGGGGTCGCAGGTCGGCACGGTCCTTGAACGCACCTCGCGGATGGCGGCGCGTGAGGGGATCGAAATGAACTTCGATCATGCACTGATCGGTAACACCCTCGACGCCCACCGAGTGCTACGGCTGGCCGAGGCCGAAGGGAAGCAGGCAGGGGTGCTGGAGCAGCTGTTCGCCGCCTACTTCACCCACGGCCGGGACATCACCGACCACGCCGTGCTCGCCGACGCGGCGGCCGCCGCGGGCCTGGACCGCCGGCACGTCTTGGACATGCTGGCCGGATCCACAGGCGTACGCGAAGTCACGGCGGAGATCGCGGCCGCGCACGCACGCGGAGTCAGCTCTGTACCCACCATCGTCGTCAACGGCCGCCACGCGATCCAGGGCGTCCAGGAGATACCCGCGCTGCTCGACGCGCTCGAACGCGCCCGCGACGAGGCCGGGGCCGGGGATGCCGAAACTGGCGACACCACACCCAATCCAGCCGGCGTGGCCGGCACCTGCACGATCTGACCACGGGCATGACCATGACTTTCCTTTACCGCTGGCATCGGGCGAGGTTGCACCCGATGCGGCGACCGCGTCCCTGCACCGCACCGCACCAGACCTCTGCGCTCCTTGATTGTTCGACCCTGTCGGCTGGTGTCAGGAGCTCGATGGGCGGATGGGCAGGAGTCGCACCGTGGTGAGACGGGTGCCATACAAGTGGCTGGTCGCCACCGCGTTCGTGTTCGGGCTGTTCATAGAGATCCTCGACATGACTGTGCTGAACACCGCATTGCCCGCACTCGGCCAGCACTTCGGCGTCGGGACCGAGACGCTGCAGTGGCTGGTCACCGGCTATCTGGTCAGCATGGCGGTGTTCATCCCCGCCTCCGGGTGGGTCGCCGACCGGTTCGGCACCAAGCGCACTTTCCTGTTCGCGCTCGCGGTCTTCACCGCCGCCTCGGCCTGGGGCGGGATCGCCGGATCGCTCGGCGAGCTGATCGTGGCCAGGGTCGTCCAAGGCGTCGGCGGCGGGCTGCTGACCCCGGTCGGCACCGCGATGCTGTTCCGCGCCTTCCCGCCGGCCGAGCGGGCAAAGGCGTCGGCGGTGCTGTCCATACCAACCACCATCGCCCCGGCCTTCGGCCCGGTGCTTGGCGGATGGATGGTCGACAACGTCAGCTGGCGATGGATCTTCTTCCTCAAAGTGCCGATCGGCGTGCTCGGTCTGCTCTTCGCGATGGTGGCCCTTCGCGAGGAACGCGCGGATCGTCCTGGCCGCTTCGACATCGCCGGGTTCCTGTCCGGCGGTGCCGCGCTCGCGCTGCTGCTGCTCGGCCTCGACGGTGGCGCTCGAGAGGGGTGGGGCGCCGCCCCGGTGCTCGTGCAGCTGGGCGCCGGGCTCGCGCTGGCGGCAGTGTTCGCCACGATCGAGTTGGCCCGCAGCGAGCCGATGATCGACCTGCGCCTGCTGAAGGACCGGCTGTTTCGGACCGGCAACCTGCTGATGCTTCCGGCGTCAGGAGCGCTGATGGGCGCGTTGTTCTTGGTGCCACTGCTGCTGCAATATCAGATGGGCGTCGACGCGACCGGCTCCGGCCTCGTCACGATGTTCCAGGCACTGGGCATGATGGCCTTCCTCCCGTTGGCCGGCCGCCTGTACCCGAAGGTCGGCCCTCGCCGCCTGCTCGCAACAGGATTCGGCATCATCGCCGCCGCCCAGGCAATGCTGATCATGGTCGGACCCGGCACTACCCTGTGGGCAGTCAGGCTGGCGCTGTTCGCCATGGGCGCGGGCATGGCACTCACCGTCATCTCCCTGCAGGCCGCCACCTTCGCCACGATCACCCCCACGGCGATCGCCCGAGCCTCGTCGGTATTCTCCACCACCCGTCAGGTCGCCAGCGCCGCCGGCGTCGCCGCGGTCGCCACCTTGCTCACCGCGCGAACCGACTCCAGGCTCGCCGACCTCGGTGCCCGCGCCGCCGATCTCGCCGGCAGGCAGGAAGCGCTCTTCGCCGCTTACCACGACATCTTCCTCGTCACCACCGCGCTCGCGCTGATCGGCTTTCTCATCTCCCTGCGCGTGCGCGACAGCGACGCCATCACCACCATGCGCCCGGTTTCGACGGCGTCGAACGCCGATCAACACAGGCACCCCGACAGCGGGCATCGCACGTAGCCGTTACCCAGGTCTCCGGGCGCCGCCGGTGGCGCCGGGGACTTCATCGACCCACCCTCCCAACCACAGCCAAGGAGCAGCCAGCTTCGCCACGATCCCCTCCGCGGGCGATCGCACGGGCCTCGTCGGTATTCCCGCCATCCGCCATCCGCCAGGTCGCCGGCGCCCCCGGCGCCGCGAGCGCCGCCTTCCCGCTCACCGGCCTGGCCCGGGCCGCGCTGGAGATCCTCTGGTTCGGCGGCGGCACCCTGGCGCTCTACACCGGCCTGACGACCTCCGCGGCCGTCTTCTTCGCGCTCTTCGTTCTCAACGCGGTACTCCGCATCGTCTGGAAACAGGTCTGATCATGGGAAAGCACATCGTGGTGGGCTCCGGCCAGGTCGGCACGCACGTGACCACCAAGCTCCTCGCCCAGGGGCATGAGGTCACCGTCGTGACCCGGTCCGGCAGCGGCCCGGAAGGGGCGGTCAGGGTCGCCGCGGACGTGGCCGACAAGGGGAGGATGATCGAGATCGCCCGAGGGGCGGATGTCCTCTACAACTGCGTCAACCCGAAGTATCACCGCTGGCTCACCGACTGGCCGCCGATGGCCGAGTCCTTCCTGGCCGCCGCCGAGGCCAGTGATGCTGTCTACGTGATGCTCGGCAACCTCTACGCCTACGGTCCCGTCTCGGTCCCGATGACCGAGGACCTGCCGCTCGCCTCGACCAGCCCCAAGGCGCAGGTACGCGCGAAGATATGGGCCGACGCCCGCGCCGCTCACGAGGCCGGCCGGATCAGGGCGACCGAGGTCCGCGGCTCGGACTACTTCGGTCCTGGCGCCACCGACCAGTCTTACCTGGGCGACCGGTTCCTCGTCCCGCTCAGGGCGGGCAAGACCATCCAGCTCGTCTGGCCGGCCGACGTGCCGCACAGCTTCACGTACCTGCCGGACGTGGCCGACGCCCTGATCATGGCGGGCCGGTACGAGCGGGCCTGGGGTCGGCCCTGGCACGTGCCGACCGCCGAGCCGGTGACCTTCCGTCAGGTGGGGGAGCGGGTGGCGGCGCTGCTCGGCCGTCCCGCGCCTCGCATGGCGCAGTTGCCGTGGCCCGTGGTGCGGGCGGCCGGTCTGTTCTCGCCCCTGATCGGCGAGCTCGGGCACGTCCGCTACCAGTTCACTGAGCCGTTCGTGCTCGACTCGTCGGCCTTCCAGCGCACGTTCGGCGTGGCGCCTACTCCGATCGACCAGGCGCTCAAGGCTACGCTCGACGGACGAAGTCAGCCGTGATCGGCCTGGGTGACATCGCGGAGAAGGCGTACCTGCCCGTGCTCGCCGCCCAGCCCGCCCTCGACCTCCACCTCTGCACCCGCAACAGCGCCCGCCTCAACTGGTTCGGCGATGTCTGTGGTGGGCCGCGTCCAGCGGCCCACCGTAGGTAGCGACGGAGCCGGCACCTACCGTATCGCTGGCCGGTCGACGAGCGTGGACGAGGCGATCAAGGTGGGGTCGGCGCGGCGTTCGTGCGCGCTGCCACCGACGCGCACCCGGAGATCGTCGAGTCACTGCTCAGCGCTGGGGTCACGATCGCGTACACGCTGGAGGAGTCCTAGCGCCTCGTACGGCTGGCGAAGGCTGAGAACGGACGAGGGCGCCGGCCAGTACCGTTCCGGCAATCGAAAAAGGATATAAAGGTGACGGTATACGCTCTCGCATTGGAATCCGTGACGAAGGTCTACGGTTCCGGTCGTCATGCGGTAACTGCGTTGAACGATGTGTCGATGGGCGTGCCGCGCGGGACATTCACCGCGATCATGGGTCCCTCCGGCTCGGGTAAGAGCACGTTCCTGCACTGCGCGGCCGGCCTCGACAAACCCACGATGGGTCGCGTGATCCTCGGCGACATGCCCCTGGCCAGCCTCAACGAGGAGCAGCTCACCGAGATCCGCCGGGAACGGGTCGGGTTCGTCTTCCAGGCGTACAATCTGCTCGACTCGCTCACCGTCGCCGACAACGTGGGCCTGCCGTTCCGGCTGGCCGGCGCCCCGGTCCCCGCCGACCGGGTGCGCACCGAGCTGGTAGGCGTCGGGCTCGCCGACATGGGCGAACGTTACCCAGCGCAGCTCTCCGGTGGTCAGCGGCAGCGCGTGGCCATCGCCCGCGCCCTCATCACCGGACCCGACGTGATCTTCGCCGACGAGCCGACGGGCGCGCTCGACACGCGTACCGGCAAGCAGGTCCTGCAGCTGCTGCGGGGGATCGTCGACCGGACCGGCCAGACCGTGGTGATGGTGACCCACGACCCGGTCGCCGCGTCGCATGCGGACTCGGTGACGTTCCTGGCCGACGGGCGGCTGGCCGGCGAGCTCACCGGGCCGACGCCGGAGAAGGTGGCCGACCGGATGACCAGGCTGGGTGAGTGGTGAGCCGCAAGAGCAACGCCAGGGCGGTGAACCTGCCGAAGGCCAAGAAGAAGGTCCGCACGCTCTCGCGCCAGAACCTCTCGCTGGCCTGGAGCACGATTCGCGGCCGCAAGGGCGGCTTCGCGGCGGTGCTGATCGCCGTCGCGGTCGGCTCCGCCGTGATCACCGCCTGCGGCGTGTTGCTGGAGACCGGCGCCGGCTCGGGAGTCCCGGCCGAGCGGTACCACGACGCGGCCGTGGTCGTCGGCGCCTACCAGGCCATGCCCGTCGAGGGCGACACGGACCTGCGGCTTTCCGAGCGGGTGCGGTTGCCCGCCGACACGGTCGCGAAGGTCGCTGCGGTCAAGGGCGTCAAGTCCGCGGTCGGGGACGTCAGCGTCCGCACGACCGTCCTCAAGGGGAACTTCGTCCTCGACGGCCCGTCCGTGTACGGGCATGGCTGGTCCGCCTCGGTGCTGGCGCCGTTCACGCTGCGCTCGGGCACCCAGCCGCGATCGGCCAACGACGTCGTGCTCAACACCGACCTCGCCAAGCGTGCCGGGGTCGCCGAAGGGGGCACGGTCACGCTGGTGATCGGGTCGACGCCGGCGTCGTACCGGGTCAGCGGCGTCGCCGAGCCCGCCGTCTCGCTCGACCGGCAGTCTGCGGTCTTCTTCACCGACGACCAGGCGGCGCGGCTCCACGGCGAGCCCGGCAAGATCGACGCGGTCGGCGTGCTGGCCGCAAACGGGGCCGACGCGGGCGACCTCGCCAACCGGATCAAGAAAGCTGTGCCAGGCATGGTCACCTATACCGGCGACGACCGAAGCGACGTCGAGACGCTCGACGTCGGGCAGATGCGGTCGTTCGTCATCGAGGTGGCCAGTGCGTTCGGCGCTACCATGATCCTTCTCGTGATCATCGTGGTTGCCGGCACGCTGGCGCTGTCGGTGCAGCAGCGCCGCCGCGAGCTGGCCCTGCTGCGGGCCGTCGGTGCCACGCCCCGGCAGGTGCTGCGCATGATCGGCGGTGAGGCCGTGCTGGTCGGCGGGATCGGCGCCGTGCTCGGCGCCATCCCCGGCGTCCTGCTCGCCATACTGCTGCACGCCGTGTTCACGGCGGCCGGCGTGCTGCCGTCCGGATTCTCGCTGGTGATCACGCCGTTGCCCGTGCTGTTCGCCCTGCTGACCTGCGTCCTCGCGGCCCGGCTCGGCGGTTGGCTCGCGGCCCGGCGCGCCGCAAAGGTCAGTGCCGTCGAGGCGCTCGGCGACGTGGCCGTGGAACCGAAGAAGCTCGGCTGGTTCCGGCTCTCGCTCGGCCTGCTGCTCGTGCCCGCGGGCCTGGCCGTCGCGATCGTTCTGCCGATCGTGCTGCCCGGTGAATCGGCCATCGACGGCGCCGCCGGCTCCGCCCTGATCCTGGTGATCGCCGTCGCCCTGCTCGGACCGCGGTTGTTCGGCGGCGTCGCGACGCTGCTCGGCCGGCACCCGGGCGGCGTCACCCGGTTCCTCGCCATCGCCAACTCCAGGGCCCGGGCCCGTCGGCTCAGCGCCGCCACGACCCCGCTGATCATGGGCGTGACCATGGCGTCCGCGCAGCTCTTCAGCGGCACGACGCTGGCCGCGACCGCGCACGACCAGGCCGCCGACGGCGTGATCGCCGACCACGTGGTGACCTCCGACAGCGCGGGGATCTCACCCGACCTGGCAGGGGCGCTCCGCGGCGTCCCGGGCGTCCGCACGGTCGGCCCGGTCGCCCGAACCTCGGTGATCCTCACCTGGCCCGACGGCGACAGCATCCAGTACAGGGTCTCCACGGCGCAGGGCGTCGACCCCGCGGCCGTGCCGGACACCATGTACCTGGACGTGCTGCGCGGCGACCTGAGCGGTCTCACCGGGTCCACGGTCGCGCTCAGCCGCCTCGTCGCCGGCACGGTCGGCGTCGACGTGGGCGGCAGCGTCGACGTGCACCTCGGGGACGGTACCGTCGAGAAGGCCAAGGTGGTCGCGGTCTACGAGAACGGGCTCGGCTTCGGCGACGTCACGCTGCCCCACGACGTGGTCGTCGCGCACACCACCGACCATCTCGACCAGTGGCTGCTGGTGCACTCCGACCGGGGCGTGAACCTGAGCGCGGCGTTGAAGGCGTACCCGACGGTGAGGGTGCGCGACGCCGCGGCGGTCACCGCCGCACCGACCGATGACACCGGCGACGGCGCGATCAGCCTCGTGCTCAACGCCGTGCTGCTCGGCTATCTCGCGATCGCCGTCGTCAATACGCTGGTCATGGCGACGATCTCACGGGTACGCGAGTTCGCCCTGCTGCGCCTCGTCGGCACCCGCACCAGCCAGGTCCAGTCGATGATGCGCCAGGAGACGGGCATCATCGTGATCTGCGCGGTCGTCGTGGGTACGATCGCCGCGCTGCCGTCGCTGATTGGGATGAGCTACGCGATACGCCACTCGGTGTTTCCCTCCGTCCCACCCCTGATCTACATCGGCATCGTGATCGTGGCCGCGGTGATCGCCTGGCCCGCCGTGATGCTGCCGACCCGGCTAGCGCTGCGACCGCCGGCCGTGGAGGCGATCGCGCGCCCCGAGTGACACGACCTATCGCAGGTGAGGCGTGGCTCGGCCACGCCTCACCTGTTTTGCGCGTCCCACGCGGGACCCACGCTGAGCGGGCAGTTTCCGCACCGCTCAAGCCCGGAGTCGCCGCGGCGGCCGCCCGTACCATCAGCGGACTGCTGGCCACACATACCGGCTGATCAGTCGCGGGCGGGGGCGCGTCGTCCCCCGAGGGGCGCGCCACCGCCGCGCTCTTCTGCTGCATCTCCGCCTCCACCCTTCTCCTGCAGAAGCGTCTTGGGCTTCAGCGTCGGCGCGGCGTCGACCGTCTTCTCCGTCGGCGCCCTCACCGCCCCTGTGTCCACCCTGGCCGGCAGCCGTCTCGTCGGCCGCTACAGCCCTCGGCTCCTGCTCCTGGCAGGGCCGGGCCTCATGTTCGCCTCCAGCGTCGCCGCCCTCGGTCTCACCCTCACCGGACACCTCACCCGAGCCTGGGCCCCGGGCCTTGTCGGTGCCGGTTTCCTCGGGCTGGGCCAGGTCTTCGCCACCGCCATTGGGCTCGCCCTCGAGGAAACCGCGGCGCGTTTGCGCTTGCGGGTCGCGGCCGACAGTTCGCTGATGTCGGCGAGGTAGGCGAGGTAGGCGCGGATCGGGTCAGCGGTGAGGTCGGCGAGTTCGCCGTCGCAGTGAACGGTGAGCTGGAGGTAGGCGCGCACGGTGTGCGCGGAGGCGTTCGCGTTCTTCCGGGTGAGGAGGTCGTCCAGATGCCGGACGAGCATTGCCAGCGGCAACGACTACCCGTGCTATGCATCACCCCTGAATCAGCGCAGGTCACGCAAGAACACCCGGACGTCGTCAATGAACGAATCGGGCATCTCCCGGGCGGAGAAGTGACCGCCGCGGTCGGACTCGCTCCAGTGAGTGATGGTGGATGTCCGTTCGGCGATGGGGCGCACGGGCAGGGTGATGACGTGGGCGAAGACCGCCACCCCGATCGGTGGCGGGCAGGGCAGCGGACCGGCAGGACTGTCGCGGTGGATGCGTGCGGAGGAACCTGCGGTTCCGGTGAGCCAGTAGATTCCGTCCCTTCGACCGCGCTGCCGGCTCCCGAGACCGCGTGACCGGGCTGGCCCCAGGGCAGGGGGCAGCCCGGTCACGAGCCTGTCGCGAAGCCCTGAACTCAGGTTCTGGCCGCCCGGCCGGCCGTGATCGTGTCGAAGTCCGGGATGCGCTGGGCGATCGGGTCGCCGGTGAAGTCACCGATCCAGCCGTCGTCGTCGTGGAAGAAGCGGATCGCGGTGAAGTCCGGCCGCGTGCCCATGTCGAACCAGTGCGTGGTGTTCTTCGGGACGCTCAGCAGGTCCCCGGCCTCGCACAGCACCGCGTGCACCTTGCCGTTCGCGTGCAGGTAGAAGATTCCGGAGCCGGCCACGAAGTAACGCACCTCATCGTCGTCGTGGGTGTGCTCGTTCAGGAATTTTTGCCTGGCCACCGCGGCCCGCTCCGGCCAGTCGGCGCTGTCGTCGGGGTGGAGTCGGGCGACGTCGACGAACGTGTAGCCCTCCTCGGCGATGACGCGGTCCACCTGCTCCCGGTAGGCCGCGAGGATCTCCTCCTGGCCGGCGCCCTCCGGCAGGTCCTCGACGACCTCCCAGTGCCGCAGGACGACGTCGATCTCCTTCAGCGTCGCCGCGATCTCCGCGGCGTCCTCTGTCTCCAGCAGCGTCTCCGGCTGCGCGCCGTCGGTGTGAACGGTCAGGTACGTCATGAGCTAAAGCCTACAATACATGCATGAATAGTGGGATATAGTCCGCTGTGTGAACCTCGCAAGACTTGTGGGCGTCGCGGCGCTCCTCGCCCTGGCCGGCTGCTCTCAGGGCGTGCCCGCCGCAGCCCCATCCGCTCCACCGCCCTCGCCGTCCACGGCTGCGGCTACCCCGACCGCCGCCGTACCCGCCAAGTTCGCCTCGGGCGACGTCCGGATCTCACTCGTCCGCCAGCTGTCCTCCGGCGACTACTTCGAGCAGTGGCTCGCCGGCGCCCAGGCCGAGGCCAAGGCGCTCAACGTGAAGCTGGAGATCTCCAGCGGCGACGGCAACAATGACAAGCAGGCGCTCAATCTGGAGCAGGCCGTCACCGCCAAGCCCGACGCGATCATCGTCGACCACGGGTTCGCCCAGACGGTGCAGCCGGCCATCAAGAAGGCGGTGGCCGCCAAGATCCCGCTCGTCGCGTTCGACGTCGATCCCGGCACCGCCGAGGCCGTGACGCTTACCCAGGACGATCACCAGATCGCCAAGCAGGTGCTGGGCGCACTGAAGGCGGACACGGGCGGCTCCGGCGAGGTCGTCTACGTCTACGTCGCCGGCTTCGCGCCCCTGGACCGGCGCAATGAGACCTGGGAGCAGTTCAAGAAGGACAACCCGGGCATCAAGCAGGTGGCGCAGATCGGCGTGGTCAACGGTTCGACCGCCTCGGCAGTGGCCGACCAGGCCAAGGCGGCGCTCCAGGCCCACCCGGGCGTCAAGGCGATCTTGGCTCCGTACGACGAGTTCGCCAAGGGCGCAGCACTGGCCGTCAAAGAGCTCGGCCTGGCGGACAAGGTGAAGATCTACGGGGCGGACATGTCCACCGCCGACATCGGCGTCATGACCGAGCCGAACAGCCCGTGGGTGGCCACCTCGGCCACCGACCCCGCCAACGTGGGCCGGGTCGCGGTACGGGCGGCCGCCCTGCTGGTCGCCGGCGAGCAGGTGGACCGGGCGCTCACCGTGCCGCCGTCGCTGATCAACCAGAAGGGGCTGCGGGATGCCGGCATCTCCAGCGTCGAGCAGCTCACCGCAGCCTTCCCCGGCCTCACCACGCCCGACGTGGCGCGCGTACCGTGGGCGGCGTCGTGACCTTCGCGGTCACGTCGGTCTCCAAGGTGTACGGCGCCACCACGGCCCTGTCCTCCGTCACGCTGGACCTGCGGCCGGGCGAGATCGTGGGGCTGATCGGCACCAACGGGGCCGGCAAGACCACGCTCATCAAGATCCTCTCCGGGGCGACCGCGCCCAGCTCGGGGACGCTGTCGTACGAGGGCAGGCCACTGGCGTTCGGCGACCCGCTGGACGCGCAGGAGGCCGGGGTGCAGACCGTGCACCAGAACATCGACGACGGCGTGGTGTTCGGCGCCAGCGTGGCGGAGAACCTCATGCTCGACGCGCTGGCGACGGGCGGCCCGCGGGGGTGGTTCCTGACCCGTGCCCAGGTCCGCGCCGCCGCGTCCGCCGTCGCGCCCGGGCTTGGACTGCCTCTGGACGCGCCGGTGGAGAGCCTGCCGGCGAGTGCCAGGCAGCAGATCGTCATCGCGCGCGCGCTGGCCCGCCGCGCCCGGCTGCTGATCCTCGACGAGCCCACGTCCACGCTGTCGGAGGTCGAGGCGGGCGCGCTCGCCTTCCGGGTGCGGGAGTCGGCGGCCGCGGGCGTGTCGGTGCTCTATGTGTCGCACCGGCTGTCGGAGATCGAGGCGCTGTGCGATCGGGTGGTGGTTCTCAGGGACGGTGAACTGGTCGCCATGTTCGCCGCGCCGCTGGACCGGACGGCGATCGTGGCCGCCATGCTCGGCCCGGCGGGCGCGGTGCCCGCACCCCGGGAGGCCGTTGCCCATGTGGGTCGGGAAGTGCTGATGGCCGACGGGGTGCGGGCCATGCCGGGCGGGGACGCGTTCGGCTTCAGGGTGCGCGCCGGCGAGGTGCTGGGGGTGACCGGGCTGGTCGGGGCGGGGAAGACCGAACTGCTCGAACAGCTCGGCGGAGCCCGGCCGCTGGTGTCGGGAAAGCTGTCGCTCGGCGGCGCGCCGTACGAGCCGAAGGACCCCCGCGACGCGATCGCGGCGGGAGTGGCGTTCGCGCCGGAGGAGCGGGCGGCGCAGGCGATCGTGCCGGGCTGGTCGGTGCGCGCACACGTCACGCTGCCGTGGCTGCGGCGGCACATCCGCTCGGGGCTGCTGGCGCGCCACTCGGAGTCGGCGGCTGCACGGCACGTCATCGACCTGTTCGGCGTGCGCGGCCCCGGACCTGATGCGCCGATCGAGGCGTTGTCCGGCGGCAACCAGCAGAAGGTCGTGGTCGGCCGCTGGCTGGCGGGGAGTCCGCGGCTGCTGGTGCTCGACGAGCCGTTCCGCGGGGTGGACGTGGCCGCGCGGGCGGACATCGGCCGGGTGGTCAGGGAACGCGCGCGGGAGACGGCCGTCATCGTGGCCTCTTCCGACCCTCAGGAGTTGCACGACCTGGCCGACCGGGTGCTCGTGCTGCACGAGGGCAGTCCGGCGGGCGAACTGCCGATCGCCGACGCCACCCCGGACCGCCTGGCCGTTCTCATGTCGGGCGCCGCGACGAGATCGGGAGGCCGGGAATGAGCGCCACCGTGCAGGGCGGGAGCCGTGCCGCGCCATCCCGCCGGGTCGCCTCGCGGGCCGCGGCCGTCGCCTACCGATACGGGCTGCTGGGTGTGATGGCCGCCATGATCGTCCTGTTCTCCCTGCTGCGGCCCGCGTTTGCCACCTACCCGAACGCCCTGGTCGTCCTGCAGTCCGTTGCCGTGGTCGGGATCGTCGCGCTCGGCGTCACCGTCTCCATGACGACCGGCGGGTTCGACCTGTCGGCAGGCGCCTGCGTTGGTGCGGTGGTCATGGTGACCGCGCTGACGATGGTCAGGTTCAACCTGACCGGCGGCACCGCGATCGTGGCCGGCCTGCTCACCGGCCTGCTCGTGGCCGGCGTCAACGTGTTGCTGACCGTCGTCGCCAAGGTACCCGACCTTGTCGCGACGCTGGGCACGCTGTTCCTGTTCCAGGGGCTGGCGCTGATCGTCACGGGCGGGCAGTCGGTCGCGCCGGGCATGACGGTGGACGGCGCGCCCGCCCCCGGCCGCTACACCGAGGGGTTCGCCTGGCTGGGCGGCGGCACGATCGTCTCCGTGCCGGTCCCGGTGGTGGCGTTCGCCCTGCTCGCCGCCGCTGTGTACGTGCTGCTCAACCACACCCGCTGGGGTCGTGCGCTGTACGCGATCGGCGGCAACGCCGAGGCGGCTCGGTTGGCGGGCATTCGGGTGGCCCGCTACCGCGCTCTGGGGTACGCCGTGTCGGGGGTGTGCGCGGCGATCGCCGGCATCCTCCTGTCGGCCAGGCTCGGCAGGGGCGACGTGGGCGCCGGGGACCCGTACCTGCTGCAGTCGGTCGCGGCGGCGCTGATCGGTTTCGCGGTGCTGGGCGCCAACCGGCCCAACGCGCTGGGCACCGTGGTGGGCGCGTTGTTCATCGGTGTCATGATCAACGGCCTGACCATGCTGAACGCTCCCTACTACGCGCAGACCTTCGTCCAGGGCGCGCTGCTCGTCGGCGCGCTGGTGGCCAGTTACACGCTCAGGAGGATCCGGTGAGCTACGAGCTCCTCACTGTGGAGACGGTACCCGGCTACGTTGCCGCGCGCCCCGCGCTCGCCCCTTTCGGCGCGGTCACGCGGGTGCGCGAGGTGGGCGACGGCAATCTCAACCTGGTGTTCGTGGCCGAGGCCGAGGGTGGCGGGTTGGTGCTCAAGCAGGCGCTGCCGTACGTGCGGGTGGACCCCACCTGGCCCATCACCCCGGAGCGGAACGGCATCGAGGGGCGCGCGCTGCGCTTGCACAACGTGGTCGCGCCCGGCCTCGTGCCGGAGCTGTACGACGCCGATGCCGAGCGGCACGTCATCGTCATCGAGGACCTGTCGGACCACCGGGTGTGGCGGGGGGCGCTCAACGAGGGGCTACGGCACGATGGTGTCGCCGAGGACCTCGGGCGGTACGTCGCGAAAGTCGCCTTCGGCACCTCGGTGTTCGGGCTCGGCGCCAAGGGGCACAAGGCGGCGCTGGCCGCCGCTGCCAACCCGGAGTTGTGCGAGATCACGGAGGATCTCGTCTTCACCGAGCCGTACATCTCGCACGAGCACAACCGGATCCTGCCCGCTAACGAGGCGGACGTGGCCGCCTACGCGGGCGATCCAGACGTGCGGGCGGTCGTCGGGGCGGCCAAGCTCGCGTTCATGACGCACACCGAGGCCCTGATCCACGGCGACCTGCATACCGGCTCCGTCCTGGTCCGCGACGAGCCGCACTCGGCCAAGGCGTTCGACGTGGAGTTCGCCTTCTACGGCCCGGTCGGGTTCGATGTAGGCGCGCTGTGGGGCAACTACGTGCTGGCCGCCGCCCGCGCTCTCGTCTTGGGTGAGGACGCGTACGCGGCTTGGGTGCTGGCGCAGGCGGCCGAGACCTGGCAGGGGTTCGCCGAGGAGTTCGCCGCGCTGTGGCGCGGGCGGGCCGACCCGCGGATCATCGACCTCGACCGCTACATCGCCAAGGTGTACGCGGACGCGGTGCCGTTCGCCGCGGCCAAGGCGGCCCGGCGGGTGATCGGCTTCTCCTCGGTCAGCGACATCGAGACCCTGCCGGAGGAACTGCGCGTACGCGCCATCCGCGCCGTGCTGGCCGCGGCCAGGCTGCTGCTCACCGGCGACCCTCCCCAGGGCGAGCCGAAACCGCTGTTCGACCGGGTGGGACAGGTCCTGGCGGAGGCAGGCAGGTGATCGGCGACCTCAGCGCCGAGGACTTCGACCGGTTCATCAACGCGGCCAGGCGGGCTGTCGAGTCGACCGCCGAGGAGCCGCCCGACGTGCCCGAGGTGTGGCATGAGGCGGTGGACCGCGATGGGCCGGCTCGCGCGATCGCCGTGCTGACGTCGGCTACGTCAACACGGGAGTGGCCGGTGGTCTTCTGGACGAGGCGTAAGCCTACGCCGCGCTGCCGGAGAAATATCACGATCTACCTGAGGAGGAGCGCCTGGCCTGGGTCAGGAGGCCGGCCGAGGAGCTCAAGAAGGAACGCGACGCCCCACGGCAGGACGACGACCCGTCAGGCAACGGCCAGCGCGTAGGCGAGTAGCCATTCCACGCACTCGGTGACGTGCCTGGCGTGCTTCAGGTCCGTGCCCCACGCGTACAGACCATGATCGGCCACGATGACGGCCGGCGTGCGCGGGTCGTAGGCGGCCTCGAACCGGTCGCCCAGTTCACGCATGTCCTGGCTGTTGCGGATCACGGGGATCGTCACCTCATCGTCGTGGGCCAGGCGGCCGATGCCTTTGAGGGTCTCCACGTCCCGCAACAGCACCCCGCCTGGCCAGCGGCGCGCGGCCACGACCGCGTTGATCGCATGCACGTGTACGACCGCGTCGGCGTCGGTCAGCGCCGCGACCCGGGCGTGCAGCCCGGCCTCGGCGGACGGCTTGAGCGGCGCGACCCCCTCCACCGGCACGGCCTCACCACGCGGGCCGACCACGGCCACATCGGTAGCCAGCAGCTCGCCCTTGTCCAGCCCGCTGGCGGTGACCGCCAGCCGCAGCGGTTCGCGGGAGACCACCTCGGAGATGTTGCCGGAGGTGCCGCGCATCCACCCGTATCCGGCGAATCTGGCCGCCTCAACCGCCAGCCTTGCTCCTGCCGCGTGCACCTGGTCGGAGGCGACAGTGGTGTCGACGCTCATACTTCAAGCTCCTCGAAAGTCGTGATGACGGAGTGGGGGCCGAACGAGGTGGCCGCGTTCGGCTCGCCCGGCCTGCGCACGCCGGCGGTGCGCCAGCCGGCCGCCGCCGCGGCGTCCAGCTCGGCCGGGACGTCGGACACGAACAGCGGCCCCGCGGGGTCGCCGAGCGTGTCCGCGATCCGGGCGTATGAGGTGGGCTCCCGCTTGGGACCGGCGCTGACGGTGTCGAACCAGTGGTCGATCAGTACGGACAGGTCGCCGTAAGCGGTGTTCGCGAACCAGGGCCGCTGACTGGCCACCGATCCCGAGGAGAACACCGCCAGCCCGTGCCCGGCCGCGTGCCAGGCACGCAGCGCCGGCGGCACGTCGGGGAAGAAGTGGGCGGTCAGCTCGCCCGCCGCGAAGCCCTCGGCCCAGATCCGCCCTTGCAGCGTCTTGAGCGGGGTGGCCTTGACGTCGCCGTCCATCCAGCCGTGCAGCACCTTCACGGTTTCGGCGGTGGTGGCGGCGCCGATCTCCGCCAGGGCCGCGCGCACGTCAGGGTCGTCCCGGTGGGCGTCGAGGTACGGGCCGAGCCGTGGTCGCGCGTAGGCGTACAAGCCGACGTGCACGGACTCCGTCGAGCTGGTCGTTCCCTCGATGTCGAGCACGATCGCGGTCACCGGGCCAGCACCTCCACGAAGTCGGCCACGAACCTAAGCGCGTCCACGGCGGTGATCACCCGCGTAGGCGGCGCGGGCTCGTACGGGAAGGCCGGGGGCAGCCCGTCGTGCGTGCGCATCAGCCTGGCGCGGTACAGGAAGCCGTCGCCGCGCACGTTCACCGGGCCGTCCGTCCAGGCGGTGGCGAAGGAAGGGTCCAGCAGGACGCCCGCGGCCAGCGGGTCGTGCAGGGGGATGATCCTGCGGCCCCACTCGTTCTGGTAGAAGTCCAGGTACGCGTCCAGGATCTCGGTCGCGAAGCGGGCCACGGGGGTGCCGGACGCTTTCAGCGCCGCGATGGCGTGCTCGTCCAGGATCGTGCGCGCCGTGACGTTCACTCCCACCATGACCAGCTCGCGGCGCGGCGCGGCGAAGACTGCCCGCGCCGCCTCGGGGTCGTTGTTGATGTTGGCGTCGATCATCAGCAGGGTGCCGGGCGGGGCGTAGGGGCCAGAGCCGCCCATGAGCACCACCGAGCGGTATTTGGTGAACAGCTCGGGGTCCTGGCGCAGGGCCAGCGCCAGGTTGGTCAGTGGGCCCAGAGCGAGCAGGTCCAGCTCGCCGGGGTGCTCGTTCGCCAGCCGCACCAGCAGTTCGGGGGCGGGTTCGTCGGCCACCCGCGGGAGGGAGCGGTCGTGGCCGAGGTCGCCCAGGCCGTCCTTGCCGTGCACGTACCCGGCGATGTGGGCTGGGCCGCGCAGCGGCTCGGCGGCCCCCCTGGCGATGGGGACCTCCAGGCCGAGCAGGCGGGTGACGTGCCCGATGTTGCGGATGGCGTCCTCCTCCGTGCAATTACCGTAAACGGAGGTGACCGTCACGATCTCAGCGTCGGGGCGGCCTGCCAGATACAGCAGGGTGTGGGCGTCGTCGATGCCGGTGTCGGTGTCGACCACGATTCGTCTCATGAAAGCTCCTGGGGACGATGGACGCCGCGCTCGGTCACGATGCGGGTCACGAGATGGGGTGGGGTCACGTCGAAAGCCGGGTAGTAGCCGGCCACGCCGTCGGCGGCGGTGCGGCGGCCGAGCGTGTGCAGCACCTCGTCGCCGTCGCGCCGCTCGATCACCACGTCCGCGGCGGTCGGCGCCTGCGGGTCCGGGGCGTCGATCAGCGCGTAAAACGGGACGCCGAACGCCTTGGCCGCCAGCGCGACGCCCAGCGTGCCGACCTTGTTGATCACATGGCCGTCCAGCGTCACCCGGTCGGCGGCGGTCAGCGCCACGTCGGCCAGCCCGTCGGACAGGGCGGCGGCGACCATGCCGTCGGTGATGAGCGTCGGCCGGTAGCCCATCTCGACCAGCGTCGCCGCGGTCAGCCTGGCGCCCTGCAGGTAGGGGCGGGTCTCGGTGCAGACGAACTCCAGCCGCTTGCCCGCCGCCTGCGCCGCCCGCACGGTCGCGATCAGGAACGCGTCGGCCCAGCAGTGAGTGAGCACCCGCGTGCCATCCTTGAGGAGCGAGGCGGCATGCTCCCCGAGCGTGGCGCTACGAGCCCGATAGCCGTCCTCATGCGCTCGCGCCGCCCCCTCAACGGCCGCCACCAGCGCATCCCCGGCGAGCTCCGCCCGCCCGCCCACGCCCACGGTCGCCGACAGCACGGCGTGGACCGCGTCCCTGATGTGGTTGTTGGTAGGCCGAGTAGCCACCAGCCGAGCCCCCACGGCTCGCAACCGCGCCGCCGCCTCCTCCGGCGGATCATGCCGGGCTTCACGAGCCCCCAGCACCATCCCCGCCGTGGCCGCGAACAACGGGCCCGAGCTCTGCGTCACCATCTGCTCGATGGCCACCGCCACCGCTTCGCTGGTGACACACCGCACCCAGCGCAGCTCGAACGGATAGACGCGGCGATCCAGAACCTCCACCGCATCCCCCGCGAACCTCACCGAGTCCGCCAGCACCGGCTCGTTCATACCGTCATCTCCTTCCGCCGCCGCGCCGCCGCCACCACGACCAGGGCCAGCAGCGTGATCAGGTAGGGGGCCGCGTCGGCGGCCTGCTGCGGCAGCCCGAGTCCCTGAAGCCGGAACCCCAGTGCCTCGGCCGCCCCGAACAACAGGCACGCCCCCAGCCCGAGCCACGGCCGCGAGCCGGCGAGCATGACCGCCACCACGGCCACCCACCCACGCCCCGCGCTCATCCCTTCGCTGAACATCGTCACGTTGCCCAGCGCCAGCTGTGCCCCACCGAGCCCGCACAGCGCCCCCGTCCCCAGCACCGCGGCGTGCCGGTAGAGCGGCACGCGCAGCCCGATGGACTCGGCCGCCTCCACGTGCTGCCCGATACCGCGCAGCCGCAGCCCCGACCTGGTGCGCCCGAGCCACCACCCCGCCCACGCCACCAGCAGGAACGCGACCGGCACCAGCGGCGACTGCGGCCCCAGCGCCGGCAGGTCCAGCCCCAGTACGGCGAGCGTGGGCAGCCCGGCCAGCTCGGGCGAGCTGAAGGTGCCGCCGCTGCCGAACACCTGCCGCATGAGGAACGCCGTCAGCCCGAGCGCGAGCAGGTTCGTCCCGACCGCCACCACGACCGGGTCCGCGCGGAACGTCACCGCGGGCACCGACAGCAGCAGGGCGTACAGGGCGGTGGCGAGCACCGCGCCGGCCACGCCGAGCCAGGCGCTGCCCGTCACGTGGCTGAACAGCACCGCCGTGAATGCGCCCCACAGCAGTTGTCCTTCCAGGGCCATGTTGAAGACGCCGGACACCGAGCACAGCAGTCCACCTAGTGCGGCCAGCACGACGGGAGCGGTGGCGGTGAGCACCGCCGCGAGAAACACGCTCACCGGCGCCTCGCCTCCGGCACGGTGCTCATGCGCGCCTCACCACCAGCCGGTCGCGCATGACCGCGGCCGCGGCGACGATCACAATGATCAGGCCCTGCACGACCTGGGTGAGCTGGCTGGGCACGCCCGCCTCCCGCTCCATGCCCTGCCCGCCGGCCTGCAGGATCGTCAGCAGCGCCACCGCCCACGGGATCGCCGGCGGAGAGCCCGCGGCCAGCAGCACGGCCGCGATCGCGGTGAAGGTGTAGCCAGGCGCGGTCAGGGCACCGTCCACGAACCGGTACGGCGGGCCGAGCACGATCAGACCGCCGACCAGCCCTGCGAACGCCCCGCCCGCGGCCAGCGTCACGGCGGCCAGCCGGTCCACCTGGACGCCGCCGTACCGGGCGAACTCGCGGTTCGCGCCGAGCGCCCGGATCTCGTAGCCGGGGACCGTGCGCGCGTCGGCGTACAGCCAGAGCGCGGTCAGCACGGCGACCATGGGGAGCGCGATCGTGACGTACGCGCTGGAGCCGAGCGCAGGCAGCCGGGCTGCCTCCGGTAGGAGCGGCGTCTGCGCAAGGCCCGTGCCCAGCTCTGCCAGAGGAAATCTGGCCAGGTAGGAGGCCAGTGAGACCGCCGGCGCGCTGAGCAGCAGCGTGCTGACGATCGCAGGGATGCCGAGCCGGGTGCGCAGCGGCGCGGACAGGCCCGCCAGCAGCGCCCCCGCCAGCGTCGCGCCCAGCAGCGGCACCACGTACGAGCCGCCGGCATGCAGGGCCAGCGCCGCCGCCACGACGCCGCCGAGCGACAGTTGGCCGTCGCCGCCCAGATTGAACTCGCCCGCCCGCAACGGGATCGCGAACGCCAGCGCCATGCCGAGCGTGGGGACGTACGTCGCAAGGGTGTACTCGAGATTGCCGTCCATGAGCGCGCCCCGCACCAACGCCGGGTAGGCGACCGACGGGTCGACACCGACGGCGATCATGACGAGCGTGGCGAGCACCAGCGCGCCCGCCACCGACAGCACGGCGGGTGACTGCACCAGCCGCCGCACGACCACCCACGCCCGCCGATCCGCCTCCCTTCTCAGGCCGGGTGCAGGCGTTCTCAGCGGCTTCTTGACACGTGTCATCCGCTCGCCTCCCGACGTGCCGCGCCATGGGGGACGACGGAGCTTCCGGCCGCGCCGCCGGGCCCGACGGAATCCGATGCCGCGCCGCCGGGCCCGACGAGGCCTCGGGCCGCGCCGCCCGAGGCCTCGTCGAGCTGTGCGGCGCCGGTCATGGCGGTGCCGAGGCGTTCGTCTGTGGCCTCCGCCACGGGCAGCTCGGCGACCAGGCGGCCCTCGAACATCACCAGCACCCGATCGGCCAGGGCACGCAGCTCGGACAACTCGCTCGACTGCAGCAGCACCGCCCGCCCGGCGTCGCGTGCCTCGGCCAGCAGTGCGTGGATCTGCTCCTGGGCGCCCACGTCCACCCCTTGCGTCGGCTCCTCGGCCACCAGCACCGGCGTGTCCCTGGACAGTTCCCTGGCCAGCACAGCCTTCTGCGCGTTACCGCCGGACAACTGGGCGATCGGCGCCCGCACCGAGGAGGCGCGAATGGAGAACCGCTCCACCAGGGTTGCGGCCCGCCGCCGCACCCGGCCCGGACGCAGGCGGAGCCCACGCTGCTCGCCCATCAGCAGGTTGTCGGCCAGCGACATGCCGGGGGCGGTCGCCCGCCCCGTGCGATCCCCGGGAACGTAGGCCACGTGCCTTTCCCTGCCGCCCCCTATGGGGCTTCCATCCAGGAGTACCGCACCCGAGTCGGTCCGCCGCAGTCCGGTCAGGGCTTCCACGAGCTCGCGCTGCCCGCTTCCCGTCACGCCCGCGAGCCCGACGATCTCACCGGCCCGCACCCCGAACGACACCCCGGCCACCGCCGCCACACCGTCCCGGTCCCGAACGTGCAGGTCGCGTACCTCCAACAGGTACGGACGCCGTACGCCGCCCTCGACCGATGCCAGGCTCGCCTCCGCCGGCTGCGGACGCGCCTGCCGCACACCCCCCAGCGAGCGGCCGATCATGGCGCCGACCAGCTCGTCCACCGACGTGGCCGCCGTGTCGAACCGGCCGGTCACCCGCCCTCCGCGCAGCACCGTGACCCGGTCGCTCGCCGCCAGCACCTCCTCCAGCTTGTGCGTCACCAGCAGGACCGACACGCCCCCACCCGCGAGTTCCCGCACCATGCGGAACAGGCCCGCGGCCTCGCCGGGGGTGAGCACAGCGGTGGGCTCATCGAGGATGAGCACCTCGGCCCGCCGGTAGAGCGCCTTCAGGATCTCCACCCGCTGCCGCACTCCCACCGGGAGATCGCCGACCATCCGCGCCGCCGGGTCCACGCCCAGCCCGTGCCGTCCGGCCAGCTCCGCCACCGCCCGGTGCGCGGCCGCGCGATCAAGTACGCCGCGCCGCACCGGCTCCGCGCCAATCACGACGTTCTCCGCCACGCTGAGGCCGGGGAAGAGCCGCAGCCGCTGGTGGACCATGCCGAGGCCGTGCGCGATGGCGTCGGCGGGGGAGCGCAGCCGCACCGGAACGCCCGCGCGGAGCACCTGGCCGGCGTCCGGCTGGTGCAGCCCGTACAGGATGGACATCAGCGTGGATTTGCCCGCGCCGTTCTCGCCGACGACGGCGTGCACCTCACCCGGCTGCACTGCCAGGTCGATACCGTCGTTGGCCCGCACGGCGCCGAAACGCTTGGTGATGCCCACCAGTTCGACCGCCGCGCTCATCCGGCCAGCGGGTCGGCGACCACGATCTGGCCCGCCACGATGTCGTCCCGGACCTGCTTCACCTTCGCGACCACGTCAGGGTTGGAGGCGACCGCGCAGCCGGAGGAGGCCAGATCGTCGCCGAGCGCGTTCACGCCGACGCCACCCTCCTTCAAGCCGTACACCTTGACGCCACCCGCCTTGCCCGCCGCGATGTCCTTGATGGCGGCGCTCTCCGCCACGTCCACGTGCTTGAGCACGTTGTCGATGACGGTGCCCGGGCTCTGCTTGCACTGGTTGACGTCCACGCCGAACGACTTGGCCCCGGCGGCGGCCGCGGCCTCGAAGACGCCCTGGTTGCCGCCCGACGCGGCGGCGGCCACGATGTCGGCCCCCTGGCCGGTGAGCGTCTGGGCCTGCGACTTGGCCCTGGCAGGATCGCTGAAGGGGTTGTTGCCGCCGACGTACAGCGGCGTGCCGGTGGCGGAGGCTTTGACGGACTTGGCGCCGGCGAAGAACGGGGCGATCCAGCGGTGCACGAACGGCGAGTCGAGCGCCGCCACCACGCCGAGCTTGCCGCTCTTGGTCAGCAGGCCCGCCTCAACCCCGGCCAGGTACGCGGCCTCGTGCTCTTTGAACGACACGCAGGTCAGGTTGGCCGGCTGGTCCTTGGCGCATGAGTCCACCTGGAGGAACTGCTGTCCGGAATGCTGCTTCGGCACGGTGGCGAACAGGTCGTCGAAGGAGAAGCTGACGCCGACGATCACGGTCGGCTTCGCCCTGACGGCGGCGTCGAGGTTCTGCGCGATGCTCGTGGGGTCCTTGCTCTCGTAGAGCTTGAACGAGGCGCCGATCTCCTTGGCCGCCGCCTCCGCGCCCTTGACGCTGAGCTGCAGGAAGCTGTTGGCCCCCACCGGGTTGGGCGTGATGAGGATGACGGACTTTCCGGGGGTTGAGGCGGCCGGCCGCTCGGATCCGCCGCACGCGGTCAGCATGAGTGCGGCGGCGGACAGAACGACCCAAAAGGGGATGATGCGCATGCCTGGGAGCATAACATGTATATCCAGTAGGAAATGTTGACTTATTCGGTGGGGAGTCGCATCCGCCGTAGCGGCGGCACCGCCGCGACGAGCCCGTGATCTTGTTTGCGGACGCCGCCCCAGGCAAACCACAGCTCAGAGCTGTCGCGCCTGCGATTTGACGCGGTACAGGTTTCCTGCGTCGGGAACCAGACCCGGAGGCCCGAAGGGCCAAGCGGCTCGTTCTCACGGCGCCGGGGCAGGCCTTCGAGGCCGCCTCCTGGCCCTCTGTTCGAGGACTGGCTGCGCCGCACCAATTGGCAGCCCGCGGCCGCGTCCGACGGCTGGGGCGCCTGACCCGGGCTCCGGCAAGGTGTCACTGACGACCCGAGTGTCCGTTTTCCGGAGGTGAGTGGCACGGTGTGCACGTAGGCGCGTCGATGGGTCGTCGTCTGAGCAACGAACGGGCGCGACCTTCGAGATCATGAGGTTCTCGCCGCCACATGATCACCTGAGAAGGCCATGCCTGTCTTGTCATCATCGCATCAGCGGTGCCCTGGGCCACCTGACCGACCAGGGTCCGCTGGTCGGTCAGGTGCTGACTGCGGCGGCCTGCTGGAATGCTTCCAGCGCAGTCACCCGGCCAGGGAGTAGGTCGCCCGCGCGGCCTCGGGGATCAGGCCTGGCAGGTCGATCCGCGCGGTCTGCGGCATCTGCCGCAGCACGTCCGCGAGCTGCTGGCCGACCCCCTTGAGGAAGTGCCTGGCGTCCTCGTCGTCGCCGTTCCACAGGTCGGAGAACTCCCAGCCGCCCTTGTTGACCACCGCGTCGAAGCGGCTCTGCGCGGTCGTGATGATCTCGGCGGCGGCGGTGAGGCCCTGCGCGACCTGGCCGTGGGTGGCGGCCAGTCCGCGGACGTTCTCGTAGATCCGCCGGAGCGACTGCTGGGCGTGGTCCGCCGCGGCTCCCCGCCAGGGCGCGTCCCTCATCTCCTGCGCGCGCGACATCAGCCCGTGCGCGACCTCGACCAGCCCGTTGGCGATGCCGGTGACCGTGCTCGCGTAGGAGGTCAGTCTCTCCGGCTTCCAGCTCATGAGCTTGGACCTGATGTAGGCACGGCTGTCGTCGTCCATCCAGGGCTCGTTCGCCACCCAGTTCCCGATCACGTCGTCGACGTTCTCATACGGTGTGATCAGCCCGATCGATCCCGACGGGTAGGCGTTGGTCACCGGGTAGCGGTCGGCTCGATCCGAGATGCCCCCACCCCCGTGCTTGGACAGCCAGGGGTCCTTGTCGGCCAGTTCGTAAGTGCGCCCGCTCGTCGCGACGCCCCTGGCCGCCACCGCCGTCTCCATCATCGCGTCCTTGGTCAGGAAGCACAACGCATCCTCGAAGCTGCCGACCAAGGTCGTCCAGGTCTGCGCGGCCAGCCACCCCGTCGGGTGGTAACCCATGCGGTCAGCGAAGTCGCTGTAATGCGGCTTGGGCAGGCGCTGGTAGACCCCCTCGAACTCGGTCATGAAGTGCGTGCCGATGGCCTGCAGCCGGGCGTGATCGACCTCGTACCCGTCGACGCGCTCGACGCCAAGCCCCGGCCAGTAGGGCTGCCGCTGCGGATAGGGCTCCCACGCCGACCATTCGTCCTGGAGGGTGGGTAGGGGCTCACGGGGCATGATCGTTACGCTATGAGCCCACGTTGACGGGCAGATGAAGATCAGATGGACGTAACCCCAAGGGCAGGTTCCCCTTCGTACAGGACGTTTCGCGCGATCTCCTCACCCAGTCCAGGCACGGCCGCGATCAGTTTGTTCACGGGCACTAAGACACGCAGCAAATCACGCACCGAGCTGAACCTGGCGCTCTTCCTGACCCCAGTGGTCCTGATCGCCACCATCGCCGTCGGACTCCTGCTTCTACCGTGGCTGATCTTCATCTTCGGTCTCTGCGTACCGCTCAGCCGAGGCCTCGGATGGCTGCTGGACCGTCACCGGCCCGCGTGCCCGGCCCGCTGGATCGCTCTCGCCCTGTTCATCGTGTCCACTTCGACCTCCTGGCTTCTTGACCGGCCAGTCTCCGCTTGGAGCGCTCCATGTACCCCGTTCACGCCTTGCCGACCTCGTACTTGTTCAGCTTGTGATCTACGACGCTCACCGCGGTCTGGTCGAGGCGATCGCCGCCCGCCGCCTCGACGGCCGCCTGTCAGTCTGATCGCGGCCGCCGCGAGGTAGGCATCGCGGTCCCAGGACACCGCAACTGCATCGAAATGTCCTCGGGCTCGTTGCCGTCTTCGGCCGCGCTGGCGTGTCGGGCTTGTTGTGTGCGGCTGTTGAAGGGCAGCCCTGCTCGAAGGCGTCCGACCGGCTGCCGGGCTGGAGATGCTCTGCCGCTCGACCAGCACGAACCGCCCCGCGCACGAACGGCGCCATTCGCGGAGTGGTCCTGCGAATGGCGCCGATGCCGCGGCCCTCCTACCCCTGCTCGACCTTCCAGGCCCTGGTGATGGTCTGGTCGATCGAGTTACCGGCGGAGTCGGTGGCCTGCACACGCAGGGTCACGAACTCGCTGTTGCTTGGCGCGTTGGCCTCGTAGGCGGCCGTCTTGCCGCCGCTGACCTTGCGGCTGCCCAGGTCGGTCCACGTGGCCCCGTCGTCACCGCTGACCCAGGCGTGCACGGTGAACTTGTCCGATCCGCTGTATCCGGGCTGGTAGCCGGGGAGCAGCTTGATCGAGTAATCCGATCCGGCCCGGACCGTGTTGTACGGGTCTAGTGCCACGTCGTAGCGTACGTCGACCATGGGCAGGATCTCGCCGAACTCGTTCCCGGCCGGCTCCTGACCGTCGAGCCGGGCGGCGAACTCCCAAGCCGTACGGCTTGACGTGGACAGCGGCCTGATCGACTGCGTCGTGTCGAGCTCTATCCGATACCGGCCGGGCGTCGGCGATTGCAGGGTGCAGCTGCTGATGTACGCCGTCTCGCAGAGCACGTTGCCGTCCTTCAGGTACCGGATGTTCGATTGCGGCCACTCAGGCAGGTGGTGATACCCGTTGCCGATCCGGAGCGGGAACAGATTGAACGAGATATAGCCATACCCCCATTGCGCGTACGCCTGTGCGGTCAGGTTCGGCCCGGGGCCCGTGGGCCCGGGCGCGATCGGCGCGGAGAAGTAGTCCTCGGTGACAGTGGCACCGGCCGCGTACTCGCGCGAGCTCTCCTCGCGGAGCCCGTTGGTCTGGCTGACGAACTGCCAGCGCACGCCCGGCGAGGCGTACTCGGTGCGGGTGAACGGAGCGACGACCTTGGTGTCTTCCTTCATCAGATGGTTGGGAGCGATGCCGTTGACGTGGTACAGCGTGCCGGGTGTGTCCGCACGGTACCGAGCCGTGATGGTGGCCAGATCCCTCGGCCCCGTCTCGAAGACGGTGTCCGTCGGCATCTTGTCCTTGACGATGTAGGACAGGTCGTACAGGAAAGGAGAGACCGGGTCACCGCCGGTCTCCACGGTGGTCCGTTCCTTGGCGGCAAGCGCGCCCAGCCGCTTACCGTCCTCGTGGGTGAGCACCGCTACCGGCACCGTGGTCGGCTTCTCCACGGCGCGGCGGGCCGGCCCGGCGTCGGCCACGGTGACCAACACACCGGTGGCGCCCGCCGCCGCGGCGTCGGCCGCCACCTGGTCGAGCGGCGTCGGTGCACCCCATTCATCGATGGCGAGGGTCTCGTCGACCAGCGCCACCTTGCCTCGGACGCCGGCCGCGGCCAGCTCTGCCGGGCTGCCCTTGCCCGCGTCCACCACCTGATACGACCCGGGTGACCGGAACGTGGCCGTGCATCGCAGGACGGCGTAGCAGGCGTTGGAGTACTCCAACGGGTAGACGGGATGCAGTTCTTGTGCCCGCGGGCCGGTGATCTTCATGGTCAGAGCGGGAGCGACCAGCATCGTGCCGAATCCCATCGTGAAGGTGCCGGTGGTGGCCGTGGTCGTGCCGGGCAGCACATAGACCTCGGCCGGGCTGACGTTGCCGTGGAACCTCTGTCCGATCACGCCGAGGTCGTAGCCGGGCGTTCCGACACGCCGGTCCCAGCCCACGCTCATCCGGTCGACCGCCTCCGTCGGCTGACGGGTGGGGTATTTCACGCGCTGGGCCTTCCGCGCGTCGAAGATCAGCTCCCGAGGTCCGTCCATGACCAGCTCCGGCTCACCGGCGATGGTCTCTGACAGTTTGGAGTACGGCTCCTTGGCGGTCCAATCCGAAATGTTGGTCATCAGTGCGTACCGGCGGCCGCGCGCCACCATCGGGTCGTAGCCGAGCCCGATGAAGTACGCCGTTCCGTGGTCGTACAGGCCGAGCCAATCCTGGCCGGTCTCCAGGTCCATCAGGCTCAGCAGCGAGCAGCACGTGGTGTGGGCCGGGGCGCCGGTGCGGTCGATGCCGCGGACCTTCAGCTGGACCCGCTCGACGTCCTTGGTCCAGCCCAGCGTGGTCCGTACCACCCCGTCACCGTGTCGGGCCTCGAGGAAGCCGTAGTACGCCCCGAGCTCCAGAGCTCCCGGGTTGACCGTGACCGTCACCGTGGCGGTGCCTCCGGCCGGCACGTCCACCTGCGACGGGGCCACCGTGACCGCGTCGCCGGGCGCGAACGGGGTGGCCTTGACCACCTTGGCATCCATCTTGGACAGCGTGACGCCCAGGGTGGCTTGCACCGCCTCGGCACCGGTGTTCCGCAGGGTCACCGTCCCGGTAGCCGTCTCGTAGGGAGGCTTGATCATGCCTAGGTTCAGGGTGCCGGTCGCGGTCAGGCCACCGGCCACGGCCTGAGCCAGGTCCATCATGCCGGCGCCCTCCCGGGTCACCTCGCCTTCCTCTCCCGGGTTGGCCGTGCTGACCAGCGCGTCGCGGATCTGGCCGCGGCTCCAGCCCGGGTGCTGCTGCGCCAGCAGCGCGGCGCCGCCGGCCACGTGCGGCGCGGCCATCGAGGTGCCCGACAGCGACTGGTACTTGTTGTTGCCGACGTCGCCTCCGAGCTTCGAGCCGGCCGCCCTGGCGGCGGCGATGTTCGCTCCCGGCGCGGTGATCTCCGGCTTCACCGCGTTGTCGCCCAGCCGCGGGCCCCAGCTGGAGAAGTAGCTGCGCTCGTAGGGGGCGGTCTTGTTCACGCTTCCCACGGTCAGCGCCTGGTCCGCGCTCCCCGGGCTGCCGACCCAGTACGGCGACTCGGCGGCGCCGTCGTTGCCCGCCGAGACGACGAACAAGGCGCCGGTGGTCTCCGAGATCCGGTTGACCGCCTGCGACAGCGGATCGGTTCCGTCGCTCGGAAGGCCGCCCAGGCTCATGTTGATCACTTTGGCACCCTGGCCGGCCGCCCATTCCATCCCGGCGATGATGTCGGAATTGGCACCGGTTCCATCGGCGTCGAGTGCCTTGGCGACTACCAGCTCGGCATCCGGTGCGACGCCCCGGTGCTTGCCGTCGGACGCCGCGCCGGACCCGGCCGCGATCGACGCGACGTGCGTGCCGTGCCCGTTGTCGTCCGTCGCGGAGGAGATGCCGGGCACGAAGCTTTGCGATGCGGCGATCCGGCCGGCGAAGTCCGGGTGATTCTGGTCGATGCCGGTGTCCACCACACCGATCTTCACGCCCCTACCGGTCAGTCCCGCCGACCAGGCGGCCGGCGCGCCGACCGCGGGCACGCTCACGTCCAGTGACGCCTTCGCCCGGCCGTCCAGCCAGACCTTCTGCGTGTCTCCGCCCCTGAGCGCCGCCCACGCGTCGATCGTCTTGCTCTTGTCGACTGCCAGCGCCTGGCCCTTGACGCTGGCCAGCGTCCGCTTGCGTGACGTGCCCTTCGGCGCGGCCGGCACCGCCGCCCGAGCCTGCGTGTTCTTGTAGATGGCGATGACCGGCAGCTGCTTGGTGTGCGCGTCGTCGTAGCCGTATTCGGCGAGCTTGGTCAGGTTGAACAGCTCGTGGTCCAGCTTGCCCGCGGCGATCTGGCGGACCACGTCGCCGGTAAGCGCGAAGAGACCTCCTGACCTCTGCTGGAAGGTGATGTCGCCCACGGGGGCGACATCGTGGACGACGTCACCGATCGCGCTGCCGTCGGCCGCGGTCCGTAGCCGGACCACATCACCGGTCAGCAGCGTGAAGTACTTCTCCTCCGATGGTTTGGCGGCGGCCTTGGTGCCGATGGAAGCAGAGGTGCTGGGGGATGGTTGAGGCGCAGAGGTGGGGGGCGCAGCGGCCACGGCGGGCCCGGCCGCCGTGGCCATCAACGCGCCCGCTAACAGCGCGGACGCGCTCGAACGGAAGAAACGCATGGGGGACCCTTTCGGAACTTTGCCTGACCTTGCGGAGGGAGACCGGTCCTCAGAGCCGGCTGAAGATCGGTCCTCGGAGCCGGCTAATGAGGCAGCTCACAACGGCACCCACCCGTCCTCGTCCGGTTCGATGGGTTCGGGTGGTGTCGCGGCCTCCGGTTCCACTGACGGACGCTGCTCGGTCGGGTCGCGGTCGGTCGATCCGATCTCCTCGTCCGGCGCTGATGGGCTGACTGCCGATGGTTTGGTCTCTTCCACACCGACAGGCTCGGGGAGTGAGTGAACCGCTAGCTATTAGGGAAACCCTCCATCTTTGCCCGCCGCGCGCCCCAGCAGATGCACCAGCTCCGTGCGCGAGCGGGCTTGGAGCTTGCGCATCACCGCAGCTAGGTGCTTCTCCACTGTCTTGGTCGAGACGAACAGCGCTTGCGCGATTTCCTTGTTGGTCCGCCCGGCGGTGGCCAGCTCCGCCACTTGACGCTCGCGGGGAGACAACCCCGCGCCGTAGCCCTGACGCCCACCGCGATGGCGGGCCGGGAGCGCGACACCGTGCCACCGAGCGACACCGGCGGCACGGTCGTGGTCCCACCTCGCGCCGAGCCGCTCGTAGGCGGCCACGGCGTCCCGCAGCATCGAGCCTCCCCGCCCGTCCCCGTCGGCAAGCAGCAGGCCGGCCGCCCGCTCGTTCGCCCTCGCCGCTTCGTACGGTGCGGACACCTTGGTGTACTCCTCGGCCGCCGCCACGAACTCGTCCGCGCGGCCGTCCAGCACACCCCGGGCGTAACACAAGGCAGCGGAGGCGAGCGGGGCATCCAGATCACGCAGCTCTCGCTCCACGCGATAGGTGAAGCGTCGCGCCTCCTCGTACTCGTCGGCCGCCGCCCATACCTCGACGGCCGACGGCAGCGCCCAGCCGACCGATGGCCAAAGACCCTGCACGTCGAGCGCGTCCAGCAGAACCCCGACGCAGTGGAGCGCACCCTGTCTGTCACCTCGCGCCAGCGTGGCGCGTGCCCACCCGCCGACCGCCACCGGCACGACCTCGTACGCCCCGATCTCCACTGCCAGCTCGGTGACCCGCCGCAGCCGCTCATGTGCGTCGTCGACCGCGCCGTACGCCAGGTCGAGGCCACCGCCGACCAGCTCGATGTCCATGCGACTCGTCGCGTAATGGGCCACGTCGGCGAGGAGGTCGTCGACCTCGCCGCGCAATCCGTTCCAGCTACCGCGGCAATACCGCAGCAGCGCGAGTCCGCTGCGGAGCATGACCTCGAGCCGCCGGTTCTGCTGCACGGCCGAAGCGCGGAGTCCACTGGTGAGCATCGACTCCGCCATGTCGAAGTGGCCCGCGTAACAGGCGGAGATACCGACCGAATAATGGGCGTTAGCCTCGCGACGCTGCTGAGGGGAGCCGCCGGTGATCTTCAGCATACGATCGGCCACACCACGCCACGACGGGTCCCCGATGTCCAGGAAGACAGAACCGGCCTTGCCCAGCACGAACACCTCAAGAAGCCGGTCGTCGACCTCGTCAACCAGTTCCAGTGCCTGGTTCAGCCACTGCACACACTCTGAGATCGGGCCGCCCGGACGAGGCGTGACGCCCAGGCCCATCAGCGCCCACGCCCGCAGATCCGGACGGTCCTGGAGATCACTGATCGCGGCCATGAACAGCTCCCGCTGCCGGGCCGGGTCCTGGCCCGCCTGGCCCAAGGCGACGGCCACCAGGAACCGCAACTCTCCGCGCACCGGCCCGGCCAGGTCATCGTCCAGAAGGTGGTCCAGCAGCGCGATGACCTCCCGCGCATGCAGCGTGTCCAGTGCGGCCCACCCGAGCTTGACCGCGACCCGACCGCGCAGCTCGCCCGTCATCGGCGCATGTCGTACGACCTCGGCGAGCAGGCGGACGGCCTCGTCCTCGTGCCCCAGCGCGATGGCCTGCCCGGCCGCCTGTTCCGCGGCCGCGGCCCACTCGTCGAGGCGGCCCGCCTGCCTGAGGTGATGAGCCACCTGACCGAGAAGAACGGGGTCGAGGGCCCGCAACGCCTCGGCCGCCCGGCCGTGCAGCTCGCGCCGGCGGGGACTGCTCAGGGTTTCGTAGACCGCCTGGGCCGCCAGCGCGTGGCGGAACCCGAACGCTTCGCCGTCCTCGATCAGCAGGCCCGAGCCGACTGCCTCCTCCAGTCCCTCGATTCCACCCGCGTCCTCGGCGACGGACCGCAGAACCGGTAGCGCAACGGGGGTCTGCAGCACAGCTGCGGCCTCGGCCAGCCGCTGAGCACCGGTCGGCAGCCGGGCGATCCGTTCCAGCGTCGAGTCCCTGACCCCCCGGGGAACCTCGAGCTCCTCCAGCACCCTGCGGGTCCAGCGGTCACTGCGGCGTACCAGCGAACCGCGCTCACGCACCAGAGCCAGCACTTCCTCCACCGCGAACGGCAAACCGGCGGTGCGCTCCCACAGATAGCAGGCGAACTCCTCCGACATCTGGTCGGTGTCCAGGATCGCGGTCGCCAGAGCGCCGGTCTCGCCCTGGTCCAACGGTGCCAGCACAAGATGGGCTCTACTCGTACCAGGTGGCAGCCTGACCGTCGAGGCCCGCACCGCCGCGCTGACCTCCTCACCCCGATAGGTGAGCACCACCGTCAGCCCAGGCGGCGGATCGCCCAGCAGGTAGGCCACGAAATCGGTGGTCTGCTCCTCCGCCCAGTGCAGGTCCTCCAGAACCAGCACCGCCGGCGAAGCCGTCACCAGCACATCCGCCAAGCCCCGGAAAATCCGGTGACGCTCGGCCATCCGATCGTCCAGTGGATCGGGTGCGGCCGGCAGCACCTCCGCCAGCTCCGGCAACAACGGCCGCAACGCCCCGGCCACCCCGCTGAGACGCAGCCCCCGCAGCTCGTCCCCGATGCCGCGCACCGCCTCGATCACCGGGCCCAGCGGAAACGACTCGCGGAACTGGTGGCATCGGCCCAGCAGCACCCGGTGGCCGGCGACCTCGGGCCGGCTGAGCAGCTCCGACACCAGCCTGGTCTTGCCGACCCCCGCCTCGCCCTCGACCGACACCACCGCCGGTGGACCCGTCACCGCCGCCACCAGCGTCGCCAGTTCCTCAACGCGCCCGACCAGCGTGGGCGACACGACTCGCTTCCCGGCAGTGCTCCGCGCCGCCCTCACAGGCGGACGATCCGACGAGTCATGCGGCGGTGTGATCCTCACACTCCTACAAAACCCGCTTTGTGATCATTTCAGGTGAATTTCAGATAAAAATGGGCTACCGATGCGCTGGCGCCCTGGCATGCTCGTGCGCGACTTCCCCGGCACGGCGTTCTCCCCGGACGGGCGCATTCTGCTCACCGGCGGCCAGGACCGTGGCATCCGGCTCTGGGACCCATCTTCGCCGCGTTCAGTCCGGACCGGCGCACGGTCGCCACCACCGGCCCTAACTACCTGCGGTTGTGGGATGTGCAGACCGACCGTCAGCAGGGAGACTTCATCGAGGAACTGCCGCAGGTGCTCGCGTTCTCTCCGGACGGCCACTGGCTCGCCGGCGGCTCGGCCGATGACACCGTACGGCTGTGGGATGTCTCCACCCATCGCCAGATCGCCGTCTTCGGCCACACCGGCTGGGTCGAAGCGGTCGTGTTCTCCCCGGACGGCAGAACGCTGGTCAGCACCGACGCCTTCGGAGCGGTGAAGCTGTGGGACCTGGCACCCACCGCCAGATCGGCATGTTGACCGGCCACACCGGTGAGGTGAACTCCGTGGCCTTCGCGCCCGACGGCGGCACCCTGGCCAGCGCCGGCGCCGACCAGTCCGTGCGGCTCTGGGACACCGCCACACACCGCCGGATAGGCGAGCCGGGCATCCATGCCGGGGACGCGCAAGGCCTGGCCTTCTGACCCGACGGCAAGACCCTTGCCACCGGCAGCAGCGATGGCGTCGTCCGGTTCTGGGAGGTCAGCACCCGCCGCCAGACCGGCACGCCCCTCACCAGCCAGACCTCCGGGATCGAGGCGGTCGCGTTCTCGCTCACCGGTACGAACCCTCGCCATCGGCAACGCCGACGGAAGCGTACGGCTCTGGGACGTCGGCCACCCAGACGACGTGCTCTCCGCTCTGTGCCGCCAAGTGGGACGATCCCTCACCCTCGCCGAATGGGCCCTCTACATCCCGGCCGGCCCCGAATACCGCAAGCTGTGCCCCTGAGATGCATCAGAACGGTATTTACGCAACACCCGCCTGCTCGACCTTTTAAGGCTGTCCCGCTCGAAAACCGATCCGAGACGAGCGGCCCAGGAGCTGTCGCAGGCCGTGGACGCCCACCGGGTACTCGACGAGATCACTCGGCAGATCCAGGCGCCGCCCGGTGAGCTGGTGCACAAGGCCGCGGAGGCTGGCGCCGCACTGCTGGGCGGCATCGACGTGGGCTCGGTACTGCTGGGCCGCTGGGCGAAGTACCGCAGTTAGCAGCTCTAAGAGGGCTCGAACCATCGACGGTGACATCGGCGCCGCCAGCGGTAAACACCTCGGCCCCGCGCCCGCGAGGCCGAGCGCTTTGATGTCAGCGATCATATCCATGAGCGAAAGCTGCATGCCGGTGACTCTGGTCCGCCGTCACGTCGCAAGCTCCTACGGGCTAGTGGAACGCCCTGGACCGGCAGAAATTCTGGGGTGGTCAGCGCGCGTTACTCTGCTCCGATGGGTGGGCATAGGCAGTACGCGGATCGTTTTTTGGGCAAATTCCGGGAATTGCGCCATGGGCGCCTGGACGGGCCCTCACTGCGTTTGGCAGTGCGCGATCAGGGTGATGAGAATGAGGGCCTCCTGGTGAGGTATCTGCGTGCGGGCACTGTGCTCGCGGTTACCGCATCATCGGTGCCCGACGTTCTGAGCAGTTCAGAAGAGCCCGTCGCCCACCTGGCGCTCCTGACCGATGGCCAGTGGTTCTGGTACACCGACCTGGCCTATTACGTCGCGCAGTACCACGTGCGGTTGGACGATCGGTTCGTCGAACGTGTCCAGAGCTTCGGAGGGACGCCACCTACAGTCAACCCTGCCGAACTGGCCGCATTGGAGGAGACCTTGCTCGGTGCAACTGATGACAAGTGAGCCACATTCCGGACGATGACGTTTGGAGTATCGGGCCGCGCTTCACCTCGCCGTCATCCTCATCGGGACCTGCGCGGGACAAAACCACAGTGCGTAGAGAGCCGCTCTACTGGAGGTCCGCGCTCGGTATGCGCCGCCAGTCCCATCGCGGATGGCGAGCCAGCAATGCAAGGAACTCGCTGGCCGGGAGGATGTCGTTGTGGTTGGTGTCAACGAGCCCGTCGAGGCCAGGAAGAACCTGCCCTAGGAAGACCCGGGCAGCGTCCATGGACTGGCACGACACATAGACCCCATACGGTTCGCCGATCCGGGCCGCGATCTGCTCCAGTTCCTCAGGCCCGAAGTCGGCCAGGATCCCACCTGAGAGGTCGATGTAATACGAGTACCCCTGCCAGTGCAGTCTCTCGTCGCCCGTCGCAGGGTCTGGCACGAGTTCGAAGGAACGGATCCGCCCCTCAAGCGACGAGCACTCTGCCTTGGAGGCAAGAATGATCACAGATGGCCAGGACACGTGCACCTCCGAAGCGACCGTAGCTGACCTGCCACACCGAGTTGCACGACTTTGCTGCGCTCGGCTGGTGGCCTTCTCTCGCGAAGGGGAACGGGCGGCGAATCGGTCCTCCCCGCAGCAAGCTTGGCGCCGTCGGGCCGACCAAGCTCGGGCACGGCCTGCCCGGCGACCTTCTGCCCTTTATGTGGAATCTGCGGTCGGGCTGTCAAGGTCACTGGCGGTGCCAGCGACGGCTGGCCCGCAGCCGTCCGGGAGGTGGGCGATGACCACGGCGACGGCGTCGTGGGCGTTGTCGGCTTCTTCGATGGCGGGTCCGTCAGGCGAGCGATCGTGCCACCACACGACGCGGTATGTTCCGTTAGGTCGGTGATCGATCATGGGAATGTCGTAGGTGTAGGGGAATCCGGTGCAGCGGCTGAAGTTCAGCGACCGGTGGCTGTGGATGGGGAACAGTGTTCGCAGCCGGGGGTGGGTGTAGGCGGCTTCGATCAGATCGTGATCGACGTGCCGGGCTGAGGTGGTGCGGTAGATCGCCCATTGGGCTTCGACCGCGGCGCCGCGTTCGTGGGCTTCGGCGAGCGGACTGTACTCGACGAACGGGCATGCGGCCTTCAACTCATGCAGACGCGAGCCCGCCTGCCAGAGGCCGATGGCGTCAGCCGCCACGGACAGGTCGCCGGTCTGGGCCTTGGCCATCATGACGCCTCGGTCCCAGAACTCCATCAGGAACCAGCGTTCCTGGCTGGCCGCGTTGGCGTTCACATGCCGGTGACGATCACCGACTCGTGTTGCGCAGTCCCACCATCCGGGCGCGCTGGCGGGCAGCGCTGTCAGCTCATAGCCTGCGTGATTGAGCACGGTCTGCATCGCGGCCTGGAGACTCCCCGCCAGGCTGATCTCTGGATAGAGGCGGACGTAGTTCTCTCGCGGCTGTCGTGTCACGGCTTCAACTGTGCCGCAGCGATGCTGATGTTGAACCGGTCAGGGCGTGTCCGCGCGTTCAGGGGGGACCCTGCCGGACGTGGATGATGGGTAGGAGCGTCGCGGTTGCGGGAGCCTTGATCTGGCGGAGTGTGGGCCCGGCCGACGTGCATAATGCCGATGGTCAGGAACGCGTGGTTGCTCGGTGATTGCGCGCGTGTACGCGGTACCACACGGCACGCGTCGGCACAGGTCGACACGACGACGGGGAGAATCTTCCTAGAGTGCTTCCAGAGCCTGTGGGTGCCCGAAACTCGGCCGTTGGGGCTGACCTGGGGTTTGGCGTTCTCGGTCTGGCAGGCATGATCGCTGTCCATGGCGCTGCGGTTGCTGTATCTGATCTTCGTCCGGCTCGCGGAGTGGGTGGTGCTGCTGGCTCGCTCACAGCAGTCGAAGGACGCGGAGATTCTGGTCTTGCGTCATCAGCTCGCGGTGTTGCGTCGGCAGGTGGCAAGGCCCCAGCCGTCATGGGCGGATCGGGCGGTGATCAGCGTGTTGGCGCGTCTGCTGTCTTCGGAAGATCGTCGGTGGTTGTTCGTGACGCCGGGCACGCTGCTGCGCTGGCACGCCGATCTGGTGCCGCGGCGCTGGACATTCAAGCGCCGCAGCCAGGGCCGGCCCCCCGCGCCTCCGTCTAGGCCTTGGTACTTCGTCTGGCCCGGGAGAATCCGCGGTGGGGTACCGGCGGATTGCCGGGGAACTCGCCGCTCTGGACAACCGGGTCGGGGCCTCAACGGTGTGGCTCATCTTCAAGAAGGCCGGCATCGACCCAGCGCCGCGACGCGCGGGACCAACCTGGACTGCGTTCCTGCGCGCTCAAGCTGAGGGCATCTTGGCGAGCGACTTCTCTCACTGCGACACCGCGCTGTTCAAGCGCCTGTATTGCCTGCTCATCATGGAAATCAGGACCCGCCGGGTGCACGTCCTCGGTGCCACCGAGCATCCCACCCGGGTCGTGGGTTGCGCAGCAGGCCAGGAACTTGATGATCGAGCTGGGGGACAGGGTGGAGGGGTTCAGGTTCCTCATCCGCGATCGGGATACGAAGTTCACCACGATGTTCGACGAGCTCTTCACGGCCGAGGGTATCCGCATCCTCAAGACGCCACCTCGGGCTCCGCGAGCCAACGCGTTCGCCGAGCGCTGGATCGGCGGGCCTGCGCCGAGAAACTCCTCGATCGGATCCTTATCGTCAACGCCCGCCACTTACGACGCGTGCCGGCCATCTACGAGACCCACTTCAATGAGCATCGCCCACCTCGCTCCCTGGGCCAGGCCGCTCCGCTGCGAGCCCTTCCCGACCCGGTCGAGGACGATATCAAGGTCATTCGACGTGACCGCCTCGGCGGGCTGATCCACGAATGCGCGCCGGTCGCAGGCGGGCGAGTTCTTGGCACCCACAGGCACCTGCGCGCTGTCCTGGATGGGTACATCGATCACTACAACGGGCATCGTCCTCACCGAGCGCGTGGGCGACGACCACCCGATCAAGATGAGCAGGTTGTGGTGCCCATGGGAGGCCGGATCGAACGCCGACCGGATACTCCGCGGAGCGATCAGCGAGCACCGCAGAACCGCGTAGCTTGGCCAGAGAAACCCCAGATCAGAACGTATGCGCAAGTTCTGACGCGCTACAGGCTCTGGAAGGGCCAGTGCGACAGATCATTTGAGTTCTCTGTCACGTGCCAGGCGTCGTAGTCGCACGAGAGCGGGCGCGGTCTGATTGGTGGTGTTCGGCGGGTTCCTACGCGCCAGCGACGATTCAGCGACAGATGCCGGGGCGCCGTTTCTTGAGGCGGGGGTTCACTGATGCCGGCGGCGGAGTGCTCGTTGCTCGGCGGCGTCGAGTGCGGGTGTGAGGGGTGCGAGAGTGGTGCGAAGGAGGTCTGGTAGCGAGCCGGACGGCACGACGAGCCCACTGGTTGTGGAGGACGAGGCAGTGGTTTGCAGCCACTGCTCGAGCGCCACGCGAACTGCGGCGGCCACGCTCGCCGCGAGCACCCGTGCGGTGTGCGGGTCGCCATCGCCGAGACGTTCGGCGATCGCGTCGGTGAGGGGATATTCGATCGCGGTGGTGGTTTCGACGAATGCGTCGCGCAGCGCGGGGCGGGTGGTGATCAGCAGCAGCGCGTCCCGGCCGGATGCGTCCGGGACGGTGTACTGATCCACGATCGCCTCGATGACGGCGTCGGCGAGGCCGACGTCGGCGGGCCGGTCGGCCACCGCCGCCGCGACTCGCGCTTCCCGTTCGCCGGCGACGGCGGCGACGATCGCCTGTTCGCGGCTGGAGAAGTAGTTGTTGTACGTCCTCGGTGAGACGCCGGCGGCCTCGGCGATGTCATCGACGCGCACGTTGTCCGGTCCACGCTCAAGAGCCAGCCGCAGGGCCGCCGCACGCAATGCCTCTCGGGTGGCCTGCTTCTTCTGCTCGCGCAGCCCCGTCCGTCTCGTCGTCACCGTCTCAGCATAGCTTGGATGCGTGCGCGCAAATTTGCGTGCACGCATTCTTTTTGTCTAGCCTGGCGTCCTCACTCCATCAGGAAGGACCAGAACGATGAGGGCCAAGGGCATCAGCTATGACACCGGCTTCGTCAAGAACGGAGCGATCTCCCGGAAGCGCTTCGACCCGGATGTGGTCGAGCGCGAGCTGCGCATCATCCGCGATGACCTGCACTGCACCGCGGTCCGTGTCATGGGCGGTGACCCGGAGCGGATTGAGCTGGCGGCGGCGCACGCCGCCGATTTGGGTGTGGAGGTCTGGTTCTCCCCCTACCCCCTCGAACTGACCGCCGAGGAGATGCTGTCGCTGTTCGCGGACTGCGCCGAACGCGCGGAGCGGCTGCGGCGGCGGGGAGCCGAGGTGGTGTTCGTCGTTGGTGCCGAGTTGAGCCTGATGAATCCTGGGTTCCTGCCCGGTGACAGCACCGACGAGCGGGTCGCGTTGCTGAGCCGGCCGGATCGCGTGCGGGAGCAGATCGGCGAGCTCAGCGCACGTGTCAACGAATTCCTCGGCACGGCCGTGGCGCTGGTCCGCGAGCGCTTCGGCGGCAAGGTGACCTACGCCTCCGTGCCGCTTGAGCGCGTCGACTGGGCACTCTTCGACATCGTGTCCATGGATCTCTACCGGTCGGCCGAATTCGCCGACCGTTTCGCCGAAGGTGTCCGCGGCCTGGTCGCGCAGGGAATGCCGGTCGCGATCACCGAGTTCGGCGCGGCCGGCTATCAGGGTGCCGGCGAGCGGGGCGCTCGCGGTTTGGAGATCGTCGAGTACGACAAGGATGGGCCTGTCCGGTTGAACGGTGAGTATGCCCGGGACGAGCCTGGTCAGGCCGCGTATGTGCGTGAGCTGCTTGAGGCATTCGAAGCTGGCGGCGTCGACAGCACGTTCGTGTTCACCTTCGCGCTGTACGACCATGTGCACCGGCCCGACGGCGATCCTCGCGACGACCTGGACCTGGCCAGTTACGGCATCGTCAAAGTCTACGAGGACCAGCTCGGAGCCACCTACCCCGACATGCCTTGGGAACCCAAGGCTGCCTTCACCACCCTCGCCGAGTACTACCGCGGCTGACCACGTCCCAAAGACCGCAACTCGAAGCGAGCCGGACCGGCACCGCCCACGACCCTGCGCTTCAGCGCTCCATCCGTCATGCCCTTTCCGTACGAATCAAGGAGAACACGTGATCACAGATGTCGTCATCGCCGGCGGTGGCCCGAACGGGCTGATGCTGGCCTGCGAACTGAGCCTGGCAGGAGCCCGGCCGGTCGTGCTGGAGCGGCTGATTGAGCCCAGAGAGGAACCGAAAGCGAACGGATTGCTCGGCCAAGTCGTGAAAATGCTCGACCACCGGGGGCTGCATGAACGTCTCAGTGGTAGCCCACAACCTCCGCAGCCGAACTCCAGATACTTCATGTTCGGCGCGATGGGGCTAGACCTGAGCCTGCTGCAGGACAGCCCTGTCTATGCCCTGCCGGTGCCGCAGCGACGCATAGTGCAGGTCCTGCAGGAGCGCGCCATCGAACTTGGCGTGGAAATCCGGCGAGGACACGAGGTCGTCGGCCTATCGCAGGACGACGACGCGGTGACCATCGACGTCGCGAGCCCGGGCGAGGCCTACCAATTGCGGGCCCGGTACCTCATCGGCGCAGATGGAGCTCACAGCACCACGCGCAAGCTCTCCGGCATCAAATTCCCCGGCATCACCTACGACCGGATGACTGTGCGTTCAGCGCATGCGACGGTCCCGGCGGACTGGGTCGATCCTGCGACCGGTGCGCTGAACGTGCCCGGCTACGGCGCCGTCATGCCGTTCATGCCCCACCGCACCGAGCGTGGAGGGTTCTCCTACGCGCCGATGCCTGGCCACCCGCCGCTGGTCAGCACCACAGAGTGGGACCAGCCCACGACCGACGCTCCGATGAGCCTGGAGGAGTTGCGGGCGAGCATCCGCCGCGTGCTCGACGTCGACGTGCCGCTTGGTCCGCCCGACGGCCAAGGACCGCACGCGCTGCGTCGGCTGGCCGGCGGTAACACCCGGGTCGCCGAACGCTTCGCCGACGGCCGGGTGTTCCTGATCGGTGACGCCGCCCACGTGTACGCCGCCACGGGGGGCGGTCCAGGGCTCAATCTCGGCCTGCAGGACGCGGTCAATCTCGGCTGGAAACTCGCCGCCGAGATCCGGGGAAGCGCCCCGTCCGGGCTGCTGAACAGTTACGAGACAGAGCGGCGATCGGCCGCCCAGCGCATGGTGCTGAACGCGCAGGCACAGGCGGCCCTGATCGCCCCCGGCAGCGATGTCACCGGACTGCGCGAGGTGTTCACCGAACTGCTCCGCGACCCGGACACCGTGCAGCGCCTGGCCGAGCTCACCGCGGGCGCCGACGTCCGCTACGACATGGGCGGACGCGAGACGCACCCGCTGACCGGCCGGTTCGCCCCGGACATGGACCTGCACACCCCCACCGGGCCGGTCCGGCTGGCCGAGCTGACCAGAACCGCACGCCCTCTGCTGCTCGACCTGACCGAAGAAGCATCACTGGCGGAGTCACTTGCCCTACGGCACGAGCAGGTCGATATCGTCACGGCGCGCTCCCAGACCCCCGCGCCCACCGCCCTGCTCCTTCGACCGGACTGCTATGTGGCCTGGGCATCTGCATCACCCCGGCCCGATCCCATGGAGATCGAAACACTCCGGGCAGCCTTGCAGCAGTGGTTCGGAATTTGAAGCGGTACAGGCAACACCGGCACCGCGCCCCAGGCCGACCGCAGGCCCCGTAGTCGCTGGACCAGCCCGCCGGCTCCGTTCAGCTCAGGTCGG
>NZ_JBYITD010000035.1:0-107645 GCF_057708945.1 Nonomuraea sp. bgisy101 | reverse complement strand
GGTGACGACCTTCGGATCGACGCCAGGCTGGCCCTGCGCGCCGCGACCACCGCGCTGCCGATCGCCGCCGCCGAGCGGCAGCTCGCGCTGGCCGTCTCCGTTCTGGCCGCCGAGGAGATGCTCGCCAGGCTGGACGGCCGTCCGGCGGAGCTGGAGGCGCGCAGCAGATGGGCGTTCGCCCAGGCGCCGCACGCCGCCGACTCGGCCAGGCGCTTCAGCCGGGCCGCGAAGATCACCGACAAGGGATTCCGCAGGTACGCGGCGCCGAACGCGGTGCAGCTGTCCGTCGTGGGCATCGCGCAGGCCTGTGTGGCCGATCCCGACGCGATCCTTCGCGAGCTCCTGGTCGGCGCGATCGCCGAATGCGACGCGATGATCCCCCGAGCTCATCCCCGGGCGAACACCACGACGGCCAGCAGCAGCACCAGCGCGAGCGCCAGCGCGGCGGGCGGGCCCAGGTGAAAGTGGAGCAGGCCGCCGCACAGCGCGCCCGCGCACATCCCGAACACTGACACGAGCCGGCGTCTGCCGGCGGCTCCAGGGGGGTCGCCGGCCAGCCCCGTTATGGCGATCGTGAGGACCGTGGTCGTCATGTCGGGGACGGCCAGCTTGCGGACCACCGCGTTCTGCATCCCCATGCCGCAGGCGAGCAGCGAGATGAGCGCGATCTGCGCGCCGATGTTCCGATGGCCGAAGATCGACGCGACCACCAGCGCCGTCGCGACGAGCGTCGCGTGGACGGCCGTGACGGGGGTGAAGGCCCTTTCCACGTCCGAGCGCGCGATCAGCCGCGCCGCCGTCCACGCGCCGACCATGAACGTGGTGATGGCCAGCAGCGACGACCACAGCGACAGTTCCCGATCTCCCGCCAGCGCGAAGCCGACGAAGACCACGTTGCCCGTCATGTTGGCGACGAAGACCCTGTTCAACCCCAGGAAGCTGACGGCGTCGACGAGGCCGGTGACCAACGTCAGCGGGATGAGCAGCGCCGGCAGGTGCCTGTGCTTGTTGGTGTCCCCCGGCAGGAGCCATCCCGCGACGCGCGTGAGCACGGGAGCCTACGGCCTGCTCGAGGCGGCCAGCCGCACACCGAGGACGATCAGCGCCGCGCCGGTGAGCCCGTCGATCGTCCTGCGCACCGCCGACCTGGCGAAGAGCCTGCGCAGCGCGCCCACCAGGTTGGCCACCGCCACGAACCACACGGCGGTACCCACCAACGCGATCGCCGACAGCAGCATCGTTTCGGAGGGCGCGGCTCCTGCGGAGACGAACTGGGGCACCAGCGCCACGAAGAACAGCGCGGCCTTGGGGTTGAGCGCGTTGGTCAGCAGCCCTTCGCTGAAGGCCGCCCACGCGCTCCGCCTGCCGGGGTCGGGCACATCGAGCCGGAGCGAGCCGCCCTTGACCGCCGAGCGCAGCGCCTTCGCCCCGAGGTAGAACAGGTAGGCGGCGCCGACGACCTTCACCACCGTGAACGCCATCGCCGACGCCGCCAGCAGCGCCGCGACACCGGTGGCGGCGGCCACCACCCAGGCGAAGACGCCCACCGCGATGCCCGCCGCGGACGCCATGCCGTACCCGCGGCCCGAGACCGCCGACCTGCGCACCACGACCGCGAAGTCCGGGCCCGGCGACATCGCGCCCAGCATGACGACGCCGCCGAAGGCCACGACCTGCGTGAGGGAGGTCAACGCCGCGCCTTCCGCCGGTGCCTGACGATGGACCTGATCGTGAGCAGCAGCACGACGGCCACGATCTGGCCGCCGATCACGATGCGGTTCACGTCGACCGCGGGCCGCCAGGTGACCTCGCCGTTCTTGATGACGTACACGCCTGCGGGCGTGGCGCCCAGGCCGTAACCGCCGCCCGAGCCCTGGCTCGGGCGCTCGCCCTCCTGCTTGCCCCCGCCGCCTCCGCCGCCCTGGGCGATCCTCGCCACCGGAATGACGGTCACGTCGCCGCGCGTCACCGGTTCGCCGAAGACGCGTTGGACGCTGGCGCCGTCCTTGGTCTTCTCCATCAGGCTCATGATGTCCATGGGATCATCTATATCCCGAGACGGCGCAGCACCACCATTTCGCTGCGGTAGTCACTTCCCTCCGTAGACCAGGTGGGCAGGGCCAGGCCGTGCGACATGAGCGTCTGCCCGTGCCGGCGCTCGCCCGCGGCGTCCTCGTAGACGGCCTCGGGGTCGAGCCCCGCGAGCCGTACCCTGCGAGGAGGGTGCTTGGACAGCGCGAACGGGTTGTAGGCGAGCACGACCACGGTGTCCTCATGGACGTACTGCACGGCCGAGGCCGTCACGCCCGGCGTCCCCGCCAGGCGGTGCTGGCGGCCGTGCTGGATGGCGGGCCGCACCGCCTTGTAGGCGTCGATCAGCTCGCGCGCCTGCTCGAGCTCGGCGGGCGACCACCTGGCGAGATCGCCGCCGACGCCGAGCGCCCCCGCCATGGCCACGTGGAAACGGTAGGCCAGCGGCACCTCGCGCCTGGTGTGCGGGTTGGGGCTGTCGGTGACCCACGCTGACATCGCGCTCGCCGGGTAGAGGTAGGAGTAGCCGTCCTGGATGGCCTGGCGGTCGCGGGCGTCGGTGTTGTCGGAGGTCCACACCTCGTCCGTGCGGCGCAGGATGCCGAAGTCGATCCGGCCGCCGCCGCCCGAGCACGACTCGATGCGCAGCCGCGGGTGGCGCTCGCGCAGGGTGTCCATGACCGCGTAGACGCCGCGGGTGTGCTCGATCCACAGCAGGTCGGCCCGCTCCCCCGCCTCGGCCCAGCCTGCCTGGGTGAAGCTGCGGTTCATGTCCCACTTGAAGTAGTCGAGCCCGTAGTCCGACACCAGCCCCGACAGCCAGCCGATCGCCCACTCGCGCACATCGGCCCTGCCGTAGTTGAGCACGAGCTGGTTGCGGAGGGTGTCGCGGCGGCGGCCTGGATAGTGCAGCACCCAGTCCGGATGCTCGCGGTAGAGGTCACTGTCGGGGTTGACCATCTCGGGCTCGACCCACAGGCCGGCCCGCATGCCGAGCTCGCGAACGGTGTCGAAGAGCTTGGACAGGCCCTGCGGGAAGCGGTCGGGGTTGGGCCACCAGTCGCCGAGGCCGCGCCTGTCGTCGGTGCGGGAGCCGAACCAGCCGTCGTCGACCACGAACAGCTCCACACCCAGCTCCGCGGCCCTGCGGGCGAGGTCGATCTGCCCCTCCTCGTTCACGTCGAACCAGGTGGCCTCCCAGGAGTTGTAGAGGACCGGCCGCTCCTCGAACGGCGTCGGCAGGACGTGGTGGCGCGCGTAGTCGTGCCACGCCCTGCTGGCAGCGCCGAACCCGCCGTCGCTGTACAGGCCCAGCGCCGACGGCGTGACCAGCGTCTCTCCTGGGTCCAGGGGCCACGAGGGGCCGTCGTGGCCGAATCCGGCGGTGACGGCGACGTCGCCCTCGGGACGGCGCTGCGCGGTCAGCCGCCACGAGCCGCTCCACGCCAGCGCCACCGTCCACACCTCGCCCCGCTCCTCGGTCGCGTCGCCGGCGTCGATCATGATCCACGGGTTGGCGCGGTGCGAGGTCGTGCCCGTCCTGCTGGTGAACGTGGTCTCGCCGACGGCCAGCTCGGCCCTGTGCAGCTGCGTCTCCTGTGCCCAGGCGCCGGCCACGCCGGTGTAGCGGTAACCCGCCTGCTCGGGGATCGCCCAGCTGCCCGAGTCGAGCCTGCCGAGCCGTACGGCGTGCGGGCCCTCGTTGGCGACGCTGACCCACCGCTCGACGACCTCGGACACCACCTTCACGTGCACGCCGACCCGCAGCCCCAGCGGGTCGCGCAGCACCAGTTCGATCTCCGTGTCCGACAGTACGGCCTCGACGAACGACAGCTCCACCGAGCGGACCCCACCGGCGTAGGCGGCCTGCAGCGACGGAACCCCCCAACGCCGGCCGCCCTCGACGGGCAGCAGCTCGTCCACGTCGCGGGGGTCGTGGAAGCCTGAGCCGGTCCGCCGCGGCACCTGCCCGACGACCTCGGCGAGCGCCGCCTCCGGCAGCCTCGGCCCCCAGTACCACTGCACGACGCGGGTGTCCTCGCCCGCAGCCTCGACGCCGAAGACGAAAGCCGAGGTCTTCGTGACGGCCGCCCAGGCCCTGTCGCCCACCGAGAGTATATTCACACTAGACACAAACCCAATGACAGCAGATCGTATCCTTCATCGCCAGAGGGGAAGTTTGTTCACTCCATGAATCTCTCTCCCGCGGCGCGGGCGGTCTTCGTCGAACTGCTCCTGCACGGACCGCTGTCCAGGGCGGAGGTGGCCAGACGGCTCGAGCTGTCCCCCTCGGTGCTGACCAAGCTCACCAGGCCGCTGCTTCAATCGGGGTACCTGGTGGAGGAGCCGGGCCCCTCGGGCGTCCCCGGCCGGCCTTCCGTGCCGCTGCGGGTCGATCACGGGCGCCGCGCCTACGCCGGGATCAAGCTCACCGGCACCGAGCTGTTCGCGGTGCGCACCGACCTCGGCGCCGCGGTCACCGCCGAGGTGCGCCTGCCGCTCGACGGGCACGACGTGGCGTACGTGGTCGACCGGATCGCCGCCGCCGTCGCCGCCGTGTCCGCCGGCGATCCGCCCGCCGCCGTGGGCGTCAGCCTGGCCGGTACGGCGTCGCGGACGGACGCGGTCGTCCACCGCTCCCCCTTCCTGGGCTGGCACGGCGTCCCGCTGGCCTCCCTCGTCAGCGAGGCGACGGGGCTGCCGGCCGTACTGGAGAACGACGTGCGGGCGCTGACGGCCGCCGTCCACTGGTTCGGCGCGGCCGCGGGCCACCGGACGTTCGCGCTGGTCACCGTGGGCGAAGGGCTCGGCTGCGGGATCGTCGTCGACGACCGGCTGGTGGCGGGGACGGCGGGGGTCAGCGGGCAGATCGGCCACCTGAGCATCGACGGCAGCGGACCCATCTGCGAGCGAGGGCACCGCGGGTGCGCCCGCGCGTACGTCGCCGCCCCGTCCATCAGGCGGTCGGCGAGGGCGGCGCTCGACCGTCCGCTGCTGACCTTCGACCAGGCTCTCGGCCTGGCCCGGTCGGGCGACCTGGTGGCGCGGCGGATCTTCGACGAGGCCGGGCTGGCGCTCGGGCGGATCGTGGCGACGATCGCCAACCTGATCGGGCCCGAGGTGGTGGTGCTGTCCGGCGAGACGGTGCACATGCACGAGGTGTGCGCGCCGGCGTTCGAGGCGGCGCTGGGCGAGCACACCCACTGGACGAGCGAACCGGTCGAGGTGCGCGTGCAACCGTTCGCGTTCACCGAGTGGGCTCGGGGAGCGGCGGTCGTGGCACTCCGCCACGACCTCGGCGTTCCGTGACCGCGGGACCTTTCCTGCCTTCTGCCCCAGGTCAAAGGGCTCTTCGCGGCGGGCCGGCGGGCAAGCCGGCGCCCTCCTTCACGGGAGGGCAGGACGGCCGAGGTCGTCAGCGCAGGAACGCCGCGACGGTCGCCGCGAACCGGTCGGCGTCGTCGAGCCAGGGGTAGTGCCCGCCGCCCGCCTGGACGACGAGCTCGGCGTCGGGGAAGAGCCCGGCGTACGCGGCCGCGGGACGCGGGCCGAGGGCCCAGTCGAGTGCACCGGACAGCAGCAGCACCGGCGCGGCGAACATGGCGAGCGCCGCACGGGTGGCGTCGGGATCGAACGCGCCCTCGGCGGCGAACGCCGCGGCCGCGACCTCGTTCCGCTGGCCACCTTCAGCCGCCTGGTGCGCCCTGGCGGTCGCATCCCACCGGCCGTAGAAGAAGGGGGCGACGGCCTGCCAGTCGTCCTGGGTGTCCGCGCCGGCGACGATCGCCTCGAAGGCCGCGAGCCCTGCCGTGAACCACGGCTCGGACCTGCGGAGCCGTGCGATCTCGCGGTGGTCCTCTGAGGTGATCGCGATGCCGACGGCCTTGATGCTCGGGGTGATCAGGGCGAGCCGGTCGACGCCCAACGCCGGACACGCGACACCGCGCCCACCGGCACCGTCGAGACGCCGTAGGCGCGGGTTCTCTCCCCACGGGCAGGCGGCCGCACCGCGTGGTGAGAACCGGCACCCATCGCCGCGTGCGGTGATCCAGGTCAGGATCTCGGCCAGGAGCGGTCTCCCGCGTGATTCCGGACTCTGCTGCGGCGAGAGCCTGAGGCAGGAGGGGCCGGTGTTGTCCTGGGGCAGAAGGGGTATGCTGCGGGCATGTCTGTTGCCGCCCGTCTCGGCCCTGGTTGCCGCCCTCGTGGCTGCCGGGCGCCTGCGCGGCGGGTGCGTGGCCGACGGGTCCGGTTTGTGATCGGCTCCGATCCTGGTCAGGTCAACGGGATGCGATGGCTTCGCGCGCCGCGCATGGCGCAGGGCCGCTGAGGGAGATCACTTCTCCTCCGCCCCGCCTCTTCCCCTGACCGGCTTGTTCTCTCACCTGCCGTTTCCTGGGTCATCTCCTGCTCGGCCTCCGGGTGCTGCACCCGGTCTCGTGCCGTTCGTCGAGCGCGTCGGGAGTCGCCCTGGCTCGCTGGTGCCGGCCGGCCGCAGGTCTGGCGGAAGGGGCTGGGCGGCGCTCGCCCATCTGCGCGGAGACGCGATCCGTGATCACCGTTAGCCAGATATCCGGGGCGTCCGCCCCGGCGTAGGAGCTGTCGCATGTCCAGCGAATCGTTCATCCCGGCCCCTGAGGGCCGCGCCCCTGACGCTGAGGGCTATTTCGGCGCGTTCGGCGGCACGTTCATCCCGGAGGCGCTCGTCGCCGCGGTGGATGAGGTCGCCGTCGAGTATGAGAAGGCGAAGACGGATCCGGAATTCGTCGCCGAGTTCGGGGCTCTGCTCGTCGACTACACCGGGCGGCCGAGTGCTCTGACCGAGGTGCCGCGGTTCGCCGAGCACGCCGGCGGCGCCCGGGTGTTCCTCAAGCGGGAGGATCTGAACCACACGGGCTCTCACAAGGTCAACAACGTGCTCGGGCAGGCCCTGCTCGCCAGGCGGATGGGTAAGCCGCGGGTGATCGCGGAGACCGGTGCCGGGTCGCACGGTGTCGCGACGGCCACCGCCTGCGCGCTGTTCGGCCTCGAATGCGTCATCTACATGGGCGAGATCGACATGCGGCGCCAGGCGCTGAACGTCGCCCGGATGCGCATGCTCGGCGCGACCGTCGTCCCGGTCACGTCGGGGTCTCGCACACTCAAGGACGCCATCAACGAGGCGTTCCGGGACTGGGTCGCCAACGTCGGGTCCACCCACTACCTGTTCGGCACCGCGGCCGGCCCGCACCCGTTCCCGGCCATGGTCCGCGACTTCCAGCGCGTCATCGGCGTCGAGGCCCGCCGCCAGATCCTGGACCGCACCGGCCGCCTGCCTGACGCGGCGATCGCGTGCGTCGGCGGCGGGTCCAACGCCCTCGGCCTGTTCCACGGATTCCTCTCCGACAGCAGTGTGCGCCTGGTCGGCTGCGAGGCCGCCGGGCATGGCGTCGAGACCGGGAAGCACGCGGCGACGCTGTCGGCGGGCGAGCCCGGCATCCTGCACGGCTCCCGCTCCTACGTGCTGCAGGACGAGGAGGGCCAGATCACCGAGCCGCACTCGATCTCCGCCGGGCTGGACTACCCGGGCATCGGCCCCGAGCACGCCTACCTCAACGACCTCGGCCGTGCCGAATACGTCCCGGTCACCGATGACCAGGCGATGCAGGCGTTCCTGCTCCTGTCGCGCACCGAGGGGATCATCCCGGCGATCGAGAGCGCCCACGCCCTCGCCGGAGCCCTCGACGTCGGCAGGGAGCTCGGCGAGGACGGACTGATCCTGGTCAACCTGTCCGGCCGCGGCGACAAGGACATGGACACCGCCGCCCGCCACTTCGGGCTGTACGAGACCGACGGGGAGTCGAAGTGAGTGGCAACATCCAGCTGTTGACCGACACCTTCGCCCGGACCAGGGCCGAGGGCCGAGCCGCGCTCATCGCCTACCTCCCGGCCGGTTTCCCGACTGTCGACGGCGGCATCGCAGCGGTCAAGACGGTCCTTGAGTCCGGCGCCGACATCGTCGAGGTCGGACTGCCGCACAGCGATCCGGTCCTGGACGGCCCGGTCATCCAGACCGCCGACGACATCGCTCTGCGCGGCGGCCTGAAAATCGCCGACGTCATCCGCACCGTCCAGCAGGCGCACGCCGCCACGGGCAAGCCCGTCCTGGTCATGTCGTACTGGAATCCGATCGCCCGCTACGGCATCGAACGCTTCACCACCGAACTCGCCGACGCCGGCGGCGCCGGCTGCATCCTGCTCGACCTCCCCGTCCAGGAATCCGCGGCATGGCGCGAACACGCCGACGAGCAGGGCCTGGCCACCATCTTCGTCGTCGCGCCCAGCACCAAGGACGAACGACTGAAGCAGATCACCGCAGCCGGATCCGGATTCGTGTACGCCGCCTCCCGCATGGGCGTCACCGGCGCCCGCGACACCGTCGGCACCGCCGCCGACGACCTCGTACGGCGCACCAGAGCCACGACCGACCTCCCGGTCTGCGTCGGCATCGGTGTGTCCGCCTCCGAGCACGCTGCCGAGATCGCCGGTTTCGCCGACGGGGTGATCGCCGGCTCCGCCTTCGTCACGGCACTCCTCGAGGCCCCCGACCAGGCTGCCGGACTGGCGGCCATCCGTGCCCTCACCGCCGAACTCGCCCAGGGCGTCCGCGGGGAAAGGTAGCAGCGGGCCGGCGAGAACGAGCTGACAGCGCACCCTGTGCGCGCCGGGTGAACGTGGACGACACCGGTCTTCCACGTTCATCTCGGTCAACGAGGTCCGCCGCTTCCCCGAACCGGGGAAGGCGTGGCAGCCGTGCGCGAGAGCACGCTCGCCGACGGTTCGGGCCGCGCGTCAGCTGTGGTTAGCTGCCTGCGGGCGAACGGGCTTGAGTCTCCTGTAGGAGGAGACGCGAGGGTGAGGGCATGGACGGCGACACGCTCTATTCGATCGGCGACCTGGCCCGGCGTACCGGGCTGACGGTCAAGGCCATTCGGTTCTACTCCGACACCGGGATCGTGCCGCCGACCGACCGCAGCCCCGCCGGCTACCGCCTGTACGGCATCGACGCCGTCGCACGCCTGGACCTCGTACGGACGCTGCGCGACCTCGGGCTGGACCTTCCCACGATCAGGAAGGTCGTGGACCGGGAGGTCCCGCTCACCGAGGTCGCCGCAGCGCACGCCGACGCCCTGGCGGTGCAGATCCGCACGCTGCGCCTGCGGCGCGCGGTGCTGACCGCGGTGGCCAAGCGCGGGTCCACCCCTGAGGAGATGGATCTCATGCACAAGCTGGCCAAGCTATCCGAGGACGAGCGCCGACGTCTGATCGGCGATTTCCTCGACTCCGCCTTCGGCGGCCTGGACGCGCAAGCCCCCTTCGCGGGGATCAGGCGCTCGCTGACTCCCGAACTGCCCGACAACCCGAGGGCCGAGCAGGTCGAGGCGTGGGTGGAACTGGCCGAACTGTCCCAGGACCCGGATTTTCGCGCCGGCGTCCGGCGCATGGCCGAGCAGCTCGCGGCCGAGCTCGCCCAGGGCGACACCGCGGTCCTGCGCCGCGACTCCGCCGCGATGGTCCGCGAGCAGGCCGGCCCTGCCCTGGCCGCCGGTATCGACCCCGTCTCGCCCCAGGCCGACCCGGTCGTCACAGCGGTCACGGCGCAGTACGCGCGCGTCTACGACTGCCCTGACGACCTCGACCTGCGGCGAAGGCTGCTGACCCGGCTGGAGAGCGCCGACGACCCTCGCAGGGAGCGGTACCTGCACCTGCTCGCAGTGATCAACGGGTGGTCCGCCCCTGAGAGCCTGGCGCCGGTGCTCGACTGGTTCATCCGGGCCCTGCGCGCCCGCATCCCGGGATAGTCATCTGCCCGCGTGGCCGGTGCCGCTCGTTCACGTGTCCCGCGTGCCCGGGCGGCGCCAGGCCACCCAGTCGCCGGTGTGGTTGCGGTTGCCGGTGATCGGCCACCATCCGGAGGGCGCCGCCGGCCAGGTGCGCCGGATGTCCATGCCCTTCGGCCAGGGAAGCACGACGAGGCTCACGTCCGGCGGAAGCCATGCGGGATGGTCCGGGTCGATCGGGACGAGCTTGGTCCGCACCTGGTACGCCTGCGAGACCCAGATCCGCCAGTGCAGACCCGCGTAATGGACGCCCACCCGGTCGTCGGCGCGCAGCCCGGCGGGCGCCAGATCGGTGGCGAACGTCAGGATACGTCCCCACGGCGCCGTGACCTTGGACACGGTCACCCCGGCGATCACCAGCTCAGCGACGACGCAGGCCGAGACGAGAACGGCGAACCCGCCCCTGCGGCTCATGACGGTCGTCACCAGCGTCGCGGCGGCCAGCGCGGACACGGCCGCCAACGTGGCCGATACCAGGCTCAGGGAGTCCCAGTTCCAGGTGATGAAGCAGATCTCCGGAAAGTCGAACATGCCGAAGAAGTCACGGGTCAGGCGCTCCCCGGCGTGCAACCGTACGATCGCCGTCGCGAGCAGGGTCAGTCCCACGGTCGCGAGGACGGCCCTGGTCGCCCGCGCGCGGCGGACGCGGGTCAGCACCACCAGGCCCGCCATGAGGAGCACCGGGGTCAGGCAGGCGAGATATCTGCCGTAGGCGAGGTTGGCGACGGTGCCCTCGCTCGGCAGCGCGGCCGACGTGGCCAGGGCGATTCCGGCGACGGCCGCCAGCGCCGCACCCGCCACGAGTCGGTCGGGCGTCGGGGTGACCCTGCGCAGCATGATCGCCACCAGCGCGACCAGTCCGAGACCCGCCAGTCCGAAGGTGGCGACGACCGCGTGCCAGATCTGGCCCGTCGACACGGCCAGCGTCCACGTCATGCCGTCCAGGCTGCTCAGCCGGGTGGTGAACCACTCGCCGAGCGGCGCGACACCGCCGGGGTAGATCTGTTCCCGCACCCAGGCGTTCATCGCCCACCCGGCGCCCGCCGCGCCTGCCGTGACGGCGCCCGGCAGCCAGACGCCCCGCCCTGTCGTACGGCGGTGCCGTACGGCGACGAAGGCGAGCAGGCACCCGTGCACGGCGAGGAGGACGAGGCCGCGGGCGTGCGTGCTGGAGGCGAAGGCGACGGCGGCTCCCGCGGCCACGCCGTACCATCGGCCGCCGCCGGTGAGCCAGGTGTGCAGCAGGAGCAGCCAGCCAAGGACGATCACCGGCAGGACGGCGTCGGTGAGCGCGAACTGCGAGTAATAGACCGCTGAGGGGATGAGCGCGGTCGCGTGGGCGAGGACGTACGCCCTGCCCCTCGGCACGCGCAGGCGGCGGAACGCGAGGTAGGCCAGGGGCACGAGGCCGGCGCCGATCGCGGCGTTGACGACCACCACGAGGCGGTAGACCGTCTCCGGGTCGTCGCTGATCCAGTACGCGGGAGCGAGGAGCAGCGCGTAGCCGCCCTGGTAGAACGTCCGCCAGGACAGGTCACTCGCAGCCCCGCCCGACAGGAGCCGCGCGGCCAGGAGGTAGCCGGACTCGTCGGGGATGAGCAGCGGCCTGGCGTGCTGGAAACCGAGTACGACGCGGAGAACGGCCTGGGCCGCCCAGCCTGCCACGATCGCCCACACCCAGGACCGGTGACGCGTGGCCGGCCTTTTCGTGCGCGGAATGACATGGGCCGGCCGAACGGTGGCGGATATTGGTCCCACGATCGCCCCTGAAACGACACGAATAACGCTGATAGGGCCACACCATATCGGGGAGCGTTTGTCCGTCAGGAACGAAGAACGCCACCGACGCCTATGCGTCGCGCATCCACGTGGTAATGAATGCGCGGGCGCCGCGCCCGGAATTCCGGCGCGGCGCCCGTCATGACGCGGTCGTATCCTGATTCACCGTCAGTTGTTCGGCGGCGTGTTGTTCACGAAGGGCCCGCAGTTACCCGGCCACGTGTACATTCCCGTGACGACACAGGCCGACTGGAACACCTGTCCGTCCGAGGTGAGGATGGAGATGTGGACATCGTTGCTGGGCGGCTCGCCCTGGTCGACGATGGTCGCGGCGATCACCGTCTCGCCGGCGGGAACGATCGGCGTGAGGTTCTGCCACGTGGGCGACTTGCTCGAGTCGCGGACGAACAGTCCTCCGGTGGCGGGCACGAGCAGGGTGAAGTACTTGTCACTCCGCTGGGCGCTGTCGATGCTCACGCTCGGCCCCGCCGGGCCCGACATCCCTGTCGCGCCTCTGGGGCCCGTGGGACCTGTGGGGCCGGTCGCACCCGAGGCCCCCGACGCGCCGGATGCCCCCGTCGCGCCCGTCGGACCTGTCGGACCTGTGGGGCCGCTCTCGCCGGAGGCACCCGTCGCCCCCTGTGGTCCGGTGGGACCGGTGGGACCGGAGACGCCCGTCGCGCCTCTCGGTCCCGCGGGCCCGGTGGCGCCTGTCGCCCCTCTCGGTCCCGTGGGCCCGGTGGCGCCCACCGGTCCGCCGCTGGGGCCTGTCGGACCGGTCGAACCCGTGGCTCCCTTCGGACCTCTCGGACCGGCAGGACCTCGCGGGCCCTTCGGCCCTGGCGGGCATGTGCACCTGCCGCGGCCACAGTCGCAGGGGGCGCACCGCCCGGCCGTGCACGGCTCCCTGAGCGACAGGGCCGATCGCCCGGCGTATTCTCCGGGGCCGGACGTCATGCCTGCCCGATCGAATCGCACTGTGTCGCCATGCGCATTTCCCACCTGGATCGACATGGTGAGAACGATCGTCGCCGTGGCGGCCCACGCCAATGCCCGACCGCCAAAACGCGGGCCTTCGGCCCGCCTCATACCACTAAAGGGCATCTGACTTCCCAGTGACTTGGGGGTTCTCACAACCCTCGTTTCGACCGCGCTGCGACAGCGACGGCACGCACCGGGATACCCCTGGGAGTCTGTCGATCACACTATCGCCAAGCAAAAAGATCACATGTGTGAAAGACCTTGGACGTACCGCCATATCGATAGCGGCAGTAATTCCTTTTCACCCCTTTTGGCCCCCAGTGCGGATCAACCAGACAGGCCCGGCGACGACCGTCCCGGGACCCGGCGAGGTGGGCGGGTTGCGCAGAATATGAAGACCGGTCTATTTTGTGCTCATGGGACAGAAGGGCGCCGAGACGCGGACACGGCTGCTGGACGCGACCCAGGAGCTGATCGAGGGCGGCGGGTACTTCGGCGCCGGGCTCAACCAGGTGATCGCGGCCAGCGGGGCCCCCAGGGGCTCTCTTTACTTCCACTTCCCCGGCGGCAAGGAGCAACTGGTCGGCGAGTCGGTACGCCGGGCGGGGCAGGAGATCGGCTCTGCCATGGCAGAGCTGGCCGGCGCCGGCTCATCCGCCGAGGAGTTCGTCGCGGGGGTCCTGGACTGGCTGGGCGAGCGGCTGGAGGAGTCGGGCTGGCGCAAGGGGTGTCCGGTGGCCACGGTGGCACTGGAGATGGCCGCCACCAGCGACCCTCTGCAGGAGGTGTGCTCGGAGGTCTACACCGGCTGGGAGGCGGCGCTGCGCGAACTGCTCGGCGACCGCCCTGACGCCGACGACCTCGCGGTCACGATCCTGGCCCTGGTCGAGGGAGCCCTGTTGCTGGCTAGGGCGCATCGCGACAGGGAGCCGCTGCGCCGCGTCCGACGCCGGATCGCCGTGCTGCTGCGCTGAACGGGCTGTCGCGCACAGGCCCGCCTCGAGAAGGAGGCGGGCCTCTTTCAGGGCCAGAAAATATGTAGACCGATCTATTAGGGAGTTCTATGGACGCCATCGTCTTCGGGGCGACCGGCTTCATCGGCCGCTCACTCGTCGCCGAACTGCTCAACGACAACCAGCACGTCGCGGCGGCCGTCCGCGACGACACCCTCACCCCGTGGCTGACCAGGCGAGGGATCGACACCGGCCGCCTGACCGTCGTCCACGCCGACATCACCCGCCCCCTCGCCGGGCTGCCCGACGCGCGCGACGTCTACAACGCCGCCGCCCGCTTCGGGTTCGGACTCGGCGTGGACGAGGCGCGGGCGACCAACGTCACAGGGGCGCTCAACGTGCTCGAATGGGCCGCCACGCTGCCCGGCCTGCGGCGGCTCGTGCACGTCAGCGGCTACCGGGTGAGCGCGTCCGACGGGCGCCCCGACTACCGCAGGCTGGGCGCCTACGAGGCGTCGAAGCTCGAGGGCGACCTCGCCGTCCGCGCCAGGGCCGGCGAGCTGGGTCTCCCGCTGTCCATCGCCAACCCCAGCACCGTGATCGGCCCCGGGCAGTACATCGGCCTGGCCACGTTCGTCGAGGACCTGTGGAAGGGACGGCTGCCCGCGCTTCCCGGCGGGCCCGACGTCTTCCTGCCGGTCGTCACGATCGACTATTTCGCCCGTTTCCTGGCGAGGCTGCCGACGGCGGAGGCGGGCCAGTACTGGGTGCTCGACGACGCCACCCCCCTCCTGCCCGAGCTGATCAGCACGATCGCCGAGCACACGGGCGTCAGGGCGCCGCGCCGTACCGTCCCCGTGGGTCTGGTGCGGCGGCTGCCACGCGCGCTGACCGGCGCCGACCCCGAGACACTGTCCTTCCTGTCGGCCGACCGCTACCCGACGGACTCCGCCCACGCCTTCGCCGCCTCCGCGGGGCTGGAGATGCCGCCGGTCGCCGACGCCCTGCGCCGGTGGGCCGACGACCTGGTGGCCGCCCGTTTCGGCGCCTGGGAGCCGTGGCTCCAACCGTACGGCTTCCACCCGGTGGCGGGGAGCCGCACCTGGGTGAACGGCGAACGCCACGACCCGGCCCACGTCCTCCTGCACGGGCTGCCCATGAACGCCGACCTCTGGGCTCCCCTCGCCGCGCGGCTTCCCGGGAAGGTCCTGGCCCCCGACCTGCCCGGCCTGGGCCGTTCCTCCCCCATCCCCGCGAACGAGACGCCGGTCACATGGCTGGACGACCTGATGGGCCCCGTCCGCACCCGGCCGGTGCTGGTCGCGCACTCGCTGGCTTGCGGTCCCGCGCTCCGCTTCGCCGTCCGGCATCCGGAACGGATCAGCGGGCTCGTGCTGGTCTCCCCTGCGTTCGCGCAGGCACCGGGCCCGCGGCTCACCCGGTCGGCGGCGGCCGTCCCGATGCTGCGCCGGATGTCCGCCGCCCGGTTGGCCGGGACGCTGGGCCTGCCCGAGGGGCCCGCCGTGGCGAGCGCCGCGGCCGACCTGCGCAGGCCCGGCGTGGCGGGCCGGGTCATCGCCGCTCTTCGTACGGCCGTCGCCGAACGCGAGGAGTCGCGCCGCCTGCTCGCCAGGGTCACGGTCCCCGTGGAGATCGTCGTGGGATCCGACGATCCGCTGGTGTCCGCCGTCGGCCGTCCCGTGACGGAGATCGCGGGAGCGGGCCACTATCCGCAGCTCACCCACCCGGCCGAGGTCGCGCGCCGCCTGCTCGCGCCGTCGCCCGCCTGACCTTCCGAACGGCGGGCTCAGCCCCTCCGCCATCTGGCAGGGTCGCCTCCGCGGGCGGTGCAGCGCATCAGGGTCCCGGCCTCGCTCCTGCCGAACGCTCCCTGCGGCGAGCAGAAGGAGCCGGGACGAACACCGATCCGGAGCGCGGGGTGCGCCGGTCGCGCGGTCCTCGTGGCCTTCGGGCGCGGCGACGGGATGCGGGCCTTCTTGGCCGGCCTGGGCGAGACGGTGCTCCCGTCCCTGGCCGGCCGCTTGCCGAGCGGCCTTCCCGTCCCGGGCGTCGGGGTCAGGAACGGCGCCGGCGTGGGCGTCGCCGCGGCCGGCTCACCGGCGGGTCGCGCCGCGCCGGTGGCGGCTCCACAGCCGCTCAGGAGCAGGACGGCGATGAGCGGCGCGACTGCGCGTCGGATCGGGGGCATGCGGGTGGCCTCTCGTCGGGGGTCGCACGGAGCCCATCCCACCACAATCTCGTCACTCAATGGCGCTGAACGGTGACTTTGCGCTACGAGCCGTCCTCGGTCAGGCCCGGCGAGCCCGGCCATTCGCCGAGGCGGCAGACTTTCCCGGGTGAAGCGAATCCTCATCATCGGCATCGGCGCCGGCGACCCCGACCATCTCACCCTCCAGGCCGTCAAGGCCATCGGCAGGACCGACGCCTTCTTCATCCTCGACAAGGGCGAGGCCAAGCACGACCTGGTCGGGCTCCGCCAGGACATGATCAAGGAGCACGCCCGCGAGCCGTACCGGCTGGTGGAGGCCCGGGACCCCGAGCGGGACAGGACCACTCTCGCCTACGCCGCCGCCGTCGAGGAGTGGCGCTCGCGTCGGGCCGACCTGTACGAGGCGTTCATCCGGGACGAGCTCGGCGACGACGAGACCGGCGCGATCCTCGTCTGGGGCGACCCTGGGCTCTACGACAGCACGCTGGCCGGGATCGAGGAGGTCGTCGAGCGGGGAGGGGTCGCGTTCGAGTACGAGGTCGTCGCGGGCATCACCAGTGTGTCCGCGCTGACGGCCCGGCATCGCACCAGCCTGACGAGGGTGGCCAGGCCCGTGCACATCACGACGGGCCGCCGCCTGGCCCAGGAGGGCCCCGTCGCGGCCGACGACGTCGTCGTCATGCTCGACGCGCGCTGCGCCTTCGCCGACCTGGGTGCGGAGTACCACATCTACTGGGGTGCCTACCTCGGCACGCCGGACGAGATCCTCGTGTCGGGGCCGGTGCCCGAGGTCGCCGACCGCATCCGGGAGCTGCGGGCGCAGGCCCGCGAGCGCAAGGGCTGGATCATGGACACCTATCTGCTGCGGCGCGTCCTCCCGTCGTGACGATCGGCGGGGCGGCGTGGCTCATCAGGATCCTCCGCCCCTGCGCATGGTCAGCGCCCACTGCTCGCGGCGCGTGATCTGATCGAGCAGGACGCAGTCCCCGCACATGCCGCCGCCGGGCACCCGGTAGTAGAGGCAGCAGCTGCGCCGGACGAAGAACGGCCGGTCGGGAGCGGGCTCGACCAGCTCCCCGCTCCCGCGCAGCACGCCGAGCGCGAGCAACTCGCGACCGAGCGCGATGGCGCGTCCCGCGAGCTCGGGGCGCCCGCGGGTGAGGGTCTGGACGGCGCCTGCGAGGGCGGAGGCCGCGTTGCCCCACAGCAGCCCCGGCGCGATCTTCACGATCTCCTGGACGGCCTGGGCGAGCGGCTCCAGCAGCCCGGGCACCACGGCGCGGTACAGGGGCTCGGCGAGGGAGGTGCCCACGACCCGCCGTCCGGTCAGGCGCTGAGCTCGCAGCGGCAGCGGACCGGAGGGGGTCGGGTACCAGTGCACCTGGGACGGATCGACGTCGACGAGCAGGCCGTGCGCCACCGCCACGCCGACAACGGGCGACCACAGGCGGGCGGCCAGTCCCTGGAACAGCAGGGAGGCCGCCACCCTGGTCTCGCCGGTTCCCAGGCGTACGGCGGCGTCGTCGATCCGGTGTCTCACGGGCAGATCGGCGAGCGGCCGCCACCCCGGCCCGATCGGCCCGACTCCCATCTCGAAGAAGCCGCCGATCGTGGACACGTCGGCGACCGCTCCGGCGATCACCGCCGGCAGCACAGGCAGCCGGTACGGCACGCCGACCACCTCCCTCTCCCGGGGAGATCCGCCCCGATCCGCTGAGGAGGCGACCGCGCGAGTCTCCTGGCTCCCGGCTCGACGCTCGTCCCCGCCTTCCCACCCGACTCGGGCAGTGGCCTGCTGGGATCCGCTCACCGATCACAGTGGCGGGACCGCGCCGGACTCTCACCGGCTTCCTCGATCCGCCGTCGCCTACGCCGACCATGCTCGCACACCTGCGATCACCGGCTCGACCGGGACTCTGACAAACCGTCCCATAGCTCAGTGAAGATCGTGTTATGGTCCTGCGCCTGTGCATCCGAACAGGAAGGCGCTCGAACCATGTGGATCGCGCTCGGGGTGGTAGCCGCGGTGGTCGTCGGAGTCGCGCTGTGGTGGCGCTTCCGCGACCCGCTCAGAGGGGAGAGCTTCGACCAGTTCGAGGTCAACCGCCTTTGGGGGTGGGAACTGCGGCTCAGCGAGGAGGAAGAGATCGCGTTCATGGCGGGGCTCGGGGCCTACGACAACGAGGTGGGCTCGTTCTTCATCCACGGCGAGCACGGGGTGCTGAGCCTTTATCACCCGCCGATGCTGATCTCCATGCACCTCATGGCCGACCGCTTCAAGGCGATGGGACCCGCCGCGATGAGCGATCCTGCGGGCGCCGTACGCCACCTGTTCGGCCAGGCCGCCGCCCGCGAGAGCGTCGGGGTGCTCCACCTGCGGGAGAACTGGCTGCCCTGCGAGATCGACGGCATGGACAAGTACGGCTTCCGCGACGCCATGAGCGACGCCCTGTCGGCGCCCGGCGTGGACGGCGTCGAAGGCGGGTACGGCGAGGAGGACAGCGGCTACGGCATGGTCGTGGTGCTCGCGGGCGACACGCCGGAGTCCGTCCAGGCCATGTACGACCAGGCGAGCGACCTTTCCACGAGCGAGCCGATCCGCGATCGCCTCGACGTCGTGAAGGCGGTCCTCGAGGAGCCCGAGCCCGAGTACGTCGAGGCGCTCAACCGGGCCGACGGCGAGAAGAGCCGCTACACGAACACGCTGCTCGTCGACTACGCCAGGGTGCTCGACCGCTACGCCGCCACCCGGACGCAGATGCAGGGCGCCAAGCCCTCGGACGTGCTCGGCGCCGCCCTGAGCCGGATGCTGGCCGAGCAGGCCCCGGGCACGACCTGGACGAGGCAGCCCTCGCAGGAGGAGCAGGAGTTCGCCATGCAGATCATCGCCACTCGCGTCAGGTACTGACGTCACCCGCGGACAGGCTCAGCGGACGAAGAGGCCCCGGTCAGCGCACGAGTGCCGCCAGCTCCGCGATGGCCGCCGACTCCGCCTGGTAGATCGCGCCCACCCGCGTGCCGAGTTCGGCGAAGAGACCGGCCAGATCACCGGCGGGGGCGGACCGATCGGCCTGCGCCCTGAGCCTCCACAGCTCCTCGCCCGCCGCTGCCGCCTGGGCGCCACCGGCGCTTCCCTCGGCCAGGACGCTCTCCCTGATCGCCGCGGTCAGCTCGCGCGCCCTGGCGAACTCGGGCACCGACGCGGGAAGCGCGGCCTCCGCGAGGTCGTGCCACATCGCGTGGATCTCCCTGAACCGTCCCGCCAGCCCGGAAAGGCGCGGCTCGCCCACCAGATCCGCGGCCTCGTCCAGCGAGCCGGCGAACAGGTCGCGCAGGTTCCCGCCGTCCATGCCGACCGGCTCGACGCCTTCCCACACCGACAGCAGCGCCCCCGCCAGGCCGCGACCGTCGGCGAAGACCTTCGGCCACGCCTTGGCGTTCCTGGTGTCGGTCAGCAACCGCGCCCACTTGCGCCACGCGGGCAGCGAGAACGAGTCGGAGGCCGCGGACAGGTGGCCGGCGCAGTCTCGCAGCCCTTCTCGTGCGGCGCTCGCCAGCGCCGCCTCGTCCAAGACGGTGTCGCCGAGGACGTGCGTCACGTTCTTGTACGAACCGACCCTGGCACGCGCGGCGTCGACGCGGTCCCGCGGCACGAGCAGCGTCGCCTGGCCCCTGTCGTCGATGTACACCCCGTTCTCGTCCCGCCGGTAGGCGACCACGGGATGCCCGCCGTGCCCGTCCAGCGCGGCGGGCAGCCGCCAGTACCCGATGTGATAGCGGTCGGGAAGGATCACGCACGGCCGCCCGGCGTCCAGTTCCTCGGCGAGCCTGTCACTGGCCCCGCGGGCGCCGCCGGTGGTGTGCTCCTCGTACGGCACGCCGAGACGGGTGAGCGTCTTGTCCATCCAGCGGTTGTAGTACTGCCACTGATTGCGAAAGCCCAGGGTCACGTGCCGGGTCTGGTCGTGCTGGAACTCCCACAGGATGTAACCGGCGCCGATGCCGCCACCCGCGAGGAACACCAGCGGCTCGCTGATGGCGACGCCCTGGTTGGCGAGGATCGCGGTGATCGCCGCGCTGGAGGGGTGGTGCCCGCCGACGAACCGCCAGCCGCCGTCGGCGTGCGTCTCGGCCTTGCCGAGCAGGTGCGTGCGGGCCGTGGTGTAACTCTCGCCGGTCTTGGCCATCCGCTCACGGATGCGAGCCTTGAGCTGCTTCTTGCTGGTCATGACGACTCTCCGCGCGGCCATCGCCAGGGCCCGGCCCACGCCCGCAGCCCTTGGCGGCCGCGAAGTGTCGCGAAGCCGGTCAGACTGCCGCTCCCGAGGCTCCTGCGTCCCCTTTGCCTCCGCGGCCGGCGGGTCGCGTGGGGATCCGCTCAGGAGGTTGGGCGGGAGAGAACCGCCACGACAGCGCACTATAACCCACCCGCGCTCCGCGGACCATGCCGCTAACCGAGTATCGATCGCACGGCCTGCTCGGTCCGCCCGACCACGGCCGACCCGTCGTCGGCCGTGATGATCGGCCGCTGGATCAGCGTCGGGTTCTCGGCCAGTGCCCTGATCCACCGGTCACGGCTGCGGGAGTCGCGCGGCCAGTCGTGCAGGCCGAGGTCGGCGGCTCGCGCCTCGCCCGTCCTGGTGATGTCCCACGGTTCGAGGCCGAGCTTGACCAGCACGTCGCGGATCTCGTGCTCCTTCGGCGGATCCTCCAGGTAGCGGCGCACGGTGTAGCCGACCGCCGCGGCGTCCAGGACGGAGAGCGCGGACCGGCACTTGGAGCAGTCGGGGTTGATCCAGATTTCCATGATCTCAATGCCTTCTCTTTCAGCGACCTGCCCGGTATAGCAAGCCCCCGGGCTCCTGCGCCACACCACCGGCCTCGACACTCCTCGAGCTCCCGGTCGCCAGGGCCGGGGCGGGCCGCGCGGCCGGGCGGCGCGACATCGCCTCTTCCCAATGATCGTCGGTGAATCTAGCGTCGCAACAAGAGCCCCGTGATTCCCACCGGCAGAAAGGGGCATCGGATGTCCGATGCGGCGATCAACACCGAGTTATCCGACGAGGGCCTGGCCCGCGACGACTACGCGCTCCAGCGGGTGCCCGTCTCCGCCCGTTACGGCTGGCTGACGGTCGCGGTCCAGCGGTTCGGCATGCTGAGCGCGCTCTCGCAGTTCCTGCTCGGCGCGACGCTCGGCATGGGGATGGGCTTCTGGGACGCGGTCCTGGCGATCACGCTCGGCGCCGTCATCCTCGAGGTCGTCGCGATCGCCGTCGGCGTCGCGGGCATGCGGGAGGGCCTGTCGACGACCGTGCTCGCCAGGTGGGCCGGGTTCGGCCGCTACGGCGCGGGCGTGGTCGGCATGGTCATCGCGATCTGCCTGCTCGGCTGGTTCGGCGTCCAGTCGGCCGTTCTCGCGCAGGGCCTCGCCGCGATCCTGGGCGGCCCGCCCGTGTGGGTCTGGTCCATCCTGGCCGGGCTGGCGGTCACCGCGATCGTCGTGCACGGCTTCGCGGGGATGGCCTGGACCGCGTGGATCACCGTCCCCGCCTTCCTCGCCCTGGCAGGGTGGGCGATCGCGGTCGAGCTGTCGAAGCAGTCGCTCGGCACGCTGGCCGCCTCGGCGCCGCCCGGGCCCGTCCTGAGCCTGGCCGAGGGCGCCACCATCGTGGCGGGCGGGTTCATCGTCGGCGCGGTCATCTCCCCCGACATGTGCCGGTGGAACCGCAGCGCCGCCGACGTGGTGAAGCAGACCGTGCTCGGCATCACGCTCGGCGAGTACGTGGTGGCCCTGGTCGGCGTGCTGCTCGCGCACGCGCTGCGCACCGGCGACGTGATCGCCATCGTCACCACCACCTCCGGAGTGGTCGGCACGGTCATCCTGGTCACCGCCACCCTCAAGATCAACGACTGGAACCTGTACGCCGCCTCCCTCGGCATGACCAACACCCTGCACGTCGCCTTCGGCCGACACGCCAACAGGGCCGCCGTCACCGTCGCGCTCGGCGTCATCGGCACCGGCCTGGCCGCCGCGGGCATCCTCGACCACCTCATCGACTTCTTCGTCCTGCTCGGCGTCGCCATCCCGCCCGTCGCCGGCATCATGGTCGCCGAGTACTACGTCGTCCGCCGATGGCGGCCCGCCCTCGACGCCTCACGCGCCTCCGGCACGCTCCCGGAGTCGGCGCCGGGCTGGGCGCCCGCCGCGCTGGTCATCTGGCTCGGCTCCGCGCTGGTCGGCAAGTACGTCGCGTGGGGCATCCCCGCGCTGAACGCCCTCGTGGTCGCCTTCGCCGTCTACGCGGTCGCGGGCAGGCTCGGCCTCACCGGCGCCCCGCGCGACGAGAGCGCCCGCCTGGCGTGAGCAGCGCCTGGCACCGCCCTCCCGCCGAGCCGTTCCCCCCGCCCTCTTCGACCTCCCCGCACCCTTCTGCCTTCCCGCCCCCTTCGACCTCCCCGCATCCGTCAACCTCCCAGCACCCCTCCACCTCCCAGCACCCTTTGACGCAGACAGGAGCAGCATCCGTGCGTGTCGGGATCGACGTGGGCGGCACCCACACCGACGCCGTCCTGATGGCGGACACCACCGTCCTGGCCGAGATCAAAACCGCCACCACCCTCGACGTGACCAGCGGCGTCGTCACCGCGCTGGAGCGGCTCCTCGCCTCCTCCGGCGTCGACAGGGCGCGCGTCACCGCGGTCATGATCGGGACGACCCACTTCACCAACGCGCTGGTGACCGGCCGCCGACTGGCCCGCACCGCCGTCGTACGGCTGGCGCTCCCCGCGACCGCGGCGCTGCCGCCCCTGGTCGACTGGCCGGAGCGGCTGGTGAAGGCGATCGACCCCAGCGTCCACCTGTGCGACGGAGGACACGAGTTCGACGGCCGCCCGATCTCCCCGCTGGACCCCGACCAGCTCAAACGCGTCGCGGCCGAGCTGAGCGTCCGGGACATCAACACCGTGGCCGTCACCAGCGTCTTCTCCCCCGTCAACGCCGACGTGGAGGAGCAGGCCGCCGGCATCCTGCTGGCCGAGCTGCCGCATCTGCGGGTGAGCCTGTCCCACCAGATCGGCAGGGTGGGGCTGCTGGAGCGGGAGAACGCCACCGTCGTCAACGCCTGCCTGCGCGACCTGGCCGACGAGATCGTGGACGCCTTCACCGCGGCACTGGTGGCGGTCGGCATCCACGCGCCGCTCTACCTGTCGCAGAACGACGGCACGTTGATGGACGCCGAGCACACCCGCCGCTACCCCGTGCGCACGTTCGCCTCAGGGCCGACCAACTCCATGCGGGGCGCGGCGTTCCTCGCCGACGTGGGTGACTGCGCGGTGGTCGACATCGGCGGCACCACCACCGACGTCGGCGTGCTGAGCGGCGGCTACCCCCGCCAGGCCACCGGCGAGGTCGACATCGGAGGGGTGCGCACCAACTTCCGCATGCCCGACGTGCTGTCGATCGGCCTCGGCGGCGGCAGCCGCGTCACCACCGGCCCGCCGCTGGAGGTCGGGCCCGACAGCGTCGGATACGAGCTGACCAGCCGGGCGCTGGTGTTCGGTGGCCAGGTCCTCACCGCGACCGACCTCGCCGTCGCGGCCGGCATGGCCGACATCGGCGACCCGTCCCTCGTCCGGCACCTCGGCAGGGACCTCGTCAGGAGCGGCGTCGCCTGGATGGCCACCAGGGTCAGCGAGCTCGTCGACCGGATGCGCGTCTCCGCCCTGCCGTTGCCGGCCGTGGTGGTGGGCGGTGGCAGCGTGCTGCTGCCCGATCGCCTGCCGGGCGTCCCCGCCGTCCTCCGGCCCGACCACCACGCCGTCGCCAACGCCATCGGCGCCGCGACCGGCCAGATCGGCGGTGACGTCGACCGGCTGTTCGCCATCACCGGCGCCCGCACCCGCGAAGACGTCCTCGACCAGGCTCGCGCCGAGGCCGTCGAGCGGGCGATCTCAGCGGGAGCCGATCCCGGCACCGTCGAGGTGGTCGACATCGACGAAGTGCACGTGGCCTACCTGCCCGGCAACGCCGTCCGCGTCCGGGTCAAGGCCGTCGGCGACCTCCGGCTCGGTGGCGGCATCGCGACGAGCGAGGAGCAGGCGTGACCGGCGAGGAGGAGCAGCGGGCATGACGGGCGAAAGGGAACAGGCGTGACCGGCGAGGAGGAGCGGGCGTGACGAGCGAGGAGGAGCAGGCGTGACGGGCGTGGACCTGAGCGTGGAAGCGCTGCGCGACCTGGCCGAGGGCGCGGCCGTCCTCGGAACGGGAGGCGGCGGCGACCCCTACATCGGCAGGCTGCTGGTCGAACGGCAGCTGCGCGAGGGCCGCCGGGTGACGATCATCCCGGTCGACGAGCTGCCCGACGACGCGCTGGTCCTGCCGTCGGCGATGATGGGCGCCCCCACGGTCTTCGTCGAACGGCCGCCCTCCGGCCAGGGCAACGTCGCCGCGCTGCGTGCCCTGGAGAAGCATCTGGGACGCACCGCCGCCGCCACCATGCCCATCGAGTGCGGCGGTCTCAACAGCATGATGCCGCTGTTGCTCGGCGCCCAGCTCGATCTGCCGGTCATCGACGCCGACGGCATGGGCAGGGCCTTTCCCGAGCTGCAGATGGAGACCTTCGCCGTGTACGGCGTGCCAGGCTCGCCCATGTCGATCGCCTCCGACCACGGCGACGTCGCCATCATCGAGGCCGGCGACAACGTGCGCATGGAGCGGCTGGCCCGCGTCATGACCGTCGAGATGGGCGGCGCCGCCTACATCTGCGACTATCCGATGGACGCCGCGACCGTGCGCCGCACCGCCGTACCGGGCACGCTGACCCTCGGCATGCGGATAGGCGCCGCGCTCCGGCGGGCGCGCGAGCAGCACGACGACCCGTTCGACGCGCTCACCGCGGCGCTGTCCGGCACCATCTACACCCACGGCCTGGTCCTGTTCAGCGGCAAGGTCATCGACATCGACCGCAAGACGGTCGCCGGGTTCGCCCGCGGCCAGGTGACGCTGGCCGCGCTCGACGACCCCGCCGACCGGCTGACGATCACCTTCCAGAACGAGCATCTCGTCGCCCGCCGCGACGGCGAGGTGGTGGCGATCGTGCCCGACCTGATCTGCACGCTCAACGCCGACACCGGAGCGCCGGTGACGACCGAGGCGCTCGCGTACGGCCAGCGGCTGACGGTCTACGCCATCTCCACGCCCGAGATCATGCGTACCCCCGCCGCACTGGACTGCTTCGGGCCTTCGGCGTTCGGCCTCTCCGACCCCTACACCCCCGTCGAACGGCTCGCCTCCAGGGAACAGGCCGACACCTGACCTCCTGGACACCGTCAGTCATGGAGATCGCCCTCACCGATCGGCGATGACCCCGCCGCCGGAGCCACCCTGTCCGGCTCCGGCGGCGGGGATCGCCGTCGTGGCGTCCATGTCGCGCCACGCCCCGACCGAGCGCGGCCCCGTCCCCCTGATCGAAGCACCGGCCGTGCCCCACCGATCAAGGTGACCGAACGTCATAGACGGAGTGATCAGCCTGGTGCAGTCTCGATGCGAAGGACCGCACCGTCATGCACGCCGGCTTCCTCCAGCAGCTGGTCGCGATCGAGAATGTGATCGTCGGACCCGTCGCGAGACGTGTCCGTCAGGACGACTCTGGCGTCGACCGCGCGCCGCTCCGACAGAATCACGGGTGGAATGTCGCCAACCGATGTCGTGCTGGGCACGCCCGTCAGCTCGTAGGACCTTGGCTCTGGTGTGATCAGCCGACCACGCATGGCTTTGCGCAGCCCTCCGCACCGGCTCGCGGGAACGCCTGAGCCTGCGCGAACGCATCGCTCTTCACGCCGGAAGCGTGCGCCCTGTTCGCCAGCCATACGGCGCTGGACCGGGTGGGCCGAGCCGAGGACGTGGCCGACGTGGGGTTTCCTCGCATCGGACGAGGCCCGGTGGGTGACCGGCCAGGTGGTGGACGCCAGCGGCGGCGTGCACCTGGGTCCCCGTCTCTGACAGAACCAGGGCGCTGTCGGCTCGGAGGCGTGGTTTTCGTGCCTCCTGACGGGGCAGGTGCATGAGTACCTGCCCCGGGGTGGTCCCCGAAGATTCGCCTCCGGGGCAGGTCATCTCGGCCGCGCGCACGCGCGGGGTGTCCCGAAACCCCGACGACACCGTGAGGCCGCCGCGCTCGGCCTCTCCGGCCCCCGCACCCCCGTCGAACGGCTCGCCGCCGGACGCCGATGACCTCGCCGTTCGCCGACCCACGCCGATCGTGACGAAACGGATGATCGAAAAGTCCGGACCGTCCTGAGATGATCAGCGGATGGATCAGGTGGTCATTGCAGTCCAGTCGGAGGATTCGGCGGCGGACCTGCGGTCGCTGCTGGCATGGCTGTCCCGCGAGGACGAGCTCCGCGGCCGGGTGCGGCTCCGGCAGGAGCAGGTCGCCGAACGCATGGGCGGAGCGACCGACGCGGTCGTCATCGCGCTGACCAGCGGGGGGACGCTCACGGTCGTGGCCAGGGCCGTCCAGACCTGGCTGGTACAGCGCAAGGCGGACATCACCGTCAAGACCGACGGCACGATCGAGGGCAAGCGGATCAGCGCGAAGGACATGGCCGAGCTGATCCAGTTGGTCAGGCCGGCCGGTCCACCGGACGATGAGCCTTCCTGACCGCGCGGGGTGGCGGGTGGTGCTGGTCGGCACCGCCACGTACGCGCATCTGGACGATCTGCCGGCCGTCCACGGCAACCTGGCGGACCTGGAGGCGCTGCTCACCGACGGCGACGTGGGCGCGGTCCCGCAGGGGCAGTGCGCGGTCGTGGAGGACCCCGCCACGCCGCAGGAGGTCTACCAGGCGGTCAAACAGGCCGCCGAACTGGCCGACGACGTGCTGCTGGTGTACTTCTCCGGGCATGGCCTGCTGGATCCCGACACCATGGACACCCTCTACCTCGCCCTCACCGGCGCCGACCCTGACGACCTGACCTACACCGCGCTGCCCGTCGACCATCTGCTGCGTGCCGTCCGCAGGAGTCCCGCCAGGACCAGGGTGGTCGTCCTGGACTGCTGCTACAGCGGCCGGGCGCTCGCGGACACGATGAGCGCGTCGCCGGTAGAGCACCTGGACATCTCCGGCAGCTGCCTCATCACCGCGACTCCCGCCAACCGGCAGGCGTACGCCCCCGCGGGCGCATCGCACACCGCGTTCACGGGCGTGCTGATCGAGGTGCTGCGCCACGGCGTGCCCGGATGCCCGCAGGTGCTGACCCTGGGCGATGTCTACCGCAGGACGAAACAGCTGTGCGCGGGCCGGGCGCTGCCCGACCCGCAGTCGTACGCGATCAACACCGCCGAGCGGCTCCCCCTCGCGCTGAACCGGGCGGGCCTGGCCCCCGCCCGCCCTCAGGTGCGGGCCGCGCCCCTGGTCATCAAGGGACGTCACGCCCTCGAATGGCCCGGCTGGATGCGGCTTCCCGCCAACCTCTCGCTCCTCTATGTGGGCGCGAGCACGTTCGCGTACACGCAACTGAAGATCGTGGCCGGCTGGGCGGTGACCGGCGCGCTGCTCGCCCTCTTGTACGTCATCTACCTCATGACCGTGCCGCGGTGGGGGTCCTACACGATCCAGGTCGACCGGTGGGGCCTGGCGATGCGGTACGGGCTGCGCCGTCCGTTCCAGCTGGGGTGGGACGAGATCGCGCGGGTCGAACTGTCCGACGGCGAGTTGCGCGCCGGTCTCGTCCCCGAGGCGAGGCCGCCGCGACGCGGGTTCCGCTGGTCGCTCCATCGGGTCGACGGCGACAGCGTGGTCCTCGCGGCGCTCGACGAGGTCGACCGCAGGCCGCGAGAGATCGCCGAGTCGTTCGAAGCTCACGCCGGACAGGCATGGGACCCCGCGAGCTTCGACACCGCGGCCGAGGCGGCGGTGCTGCCGACTGACCGCGTCAGGATCGCCCTCGGCGTGCTCGCCGTCCTGGCGATCGGCCTGCCGCTCGGGCTGATCATGACGGGCGCGGCAGGCCTGTCCGCGGCGGCCGCCTACGCGATCCTGGCCGTCGCCGCCGTGCTGGTCCTGTGGCACGTACGCCGCTGGCTGCTCCGCCCGGGACACCTGACCCTCGACGCGCAGGGGCTGGCCGTCTCCCTGGGCGGCCGCTCGCTCGCCCTCGGCTGGGCGCAGGTGGAGTGGGTGGCGCTGACGGATGTGCCGGGCAGGCTGGGGGCGCGGCTGGTGACCGTACGTCCCAAGCCGCACGCGAGGCTGCCGCGCCTACCCCGCTACGGCCTGGCCGGGCCGTGGCGTACCCGCGACGGGACCCTGGTGCTCTGCCCTTCGTGGGCCGTGGCCGGGCGCGGGGAGGACCTCGAGGAGAGCCTCGCCACGTTCGGCGGAGCCCGCTGGCGGGCGGGCTTCCAGCCGTGGGACCGCGTCAGGGAGACGATGGCGGAGACCCGGATTCCGTTCCGGCTCACGTGGCCGAGGGTCGTGCTCCTGTCCGGCGCGGCGGTCGTCGTCGGCGCGCTCCCTCTGGAGGGCGTGCCCTTCGCCGTCGTGCTGTGCGCGCTCGTCCTGATGGCCGCGGCGTGCTACGTCACCGGCGATCCGGGCGAGCTGCGGGTGGACGGGTGGGGTGTCAGGGGCCGGTTCCTCGGCCTCGAGCTGGTCAGCGTGCCGTGGACCGCGATCGCCGCCGCCGAGGTGTCGGGCGAGGAGGAGCCGGCGCTGCTCCTTCGCGTCAAGGGCAGGCCGCGGGCGCTGTGGCCGCTGGCTCGCGGGGAACTGCGCGGCGTCCGCGTCCTCGCCGTCTCGGGCAGGCACGGCCACCTCGGCGCCACGGCGGAGGAACTGGAGCGCGCGCTCGACCGCTACCGGCCGTAGACCGGACGCTCCGCGACGGTGGCGGGCTCCGGTCGTCCTCGGTCGCGGCAGGCGGCTGTTCGCCGGCGCGACCGAGGTGCCGGGGCTGCGGCTGGTGGAGAGCCGGGCGTTCGCCTCGGGCATCGTCCTGCTGCGCTACCGAACCGCCTGAGGTCAGCTCTGGACTCTCCTCAGCTCCAGGAACGACACTCCCGGCATCGGCAGCTCGAAGACGACCTGGACCGGCGGCTCGACGACGCGGGCAGGCTCGTAGTCCTGCAGGACGTTCGCTTCGCGCAGCTCGGCCCACTGGTCCTGCCCTGGCCAGTCGGCGCCGCCCATCGCCCGCCAGACGGCGCCGATGTTGCTGTGCTCCTCGTCGATGCGCAGGTGCCGCAGCTCGTACGGCCCTTCGGCCAGCCCCGCGAGGGTGAGCACCACCGTTCTGGACAGTTCGGCGGCGCCGCCCGCCTGGCCGTGGTTGAGCGTGCCGTTCCACACCAGCACGCCGACGGTGCCGTCCTCGTGCCTGGCCGCCCACGCCTCGACCCCCGCCGCGTCCCCTCCGACGTCTGCCGCGAGCTCCTCCTGGCCGAGCCGTTCGGCCAGCGCAAGGGCGTAGAACCTGGGCTTGCGCAGGTTGCCGACGGTCAGCAGGCCGAAGCCGCCGTGGAGCAGCCGCGGCGGGCGGCCGAGTTCCTCGAAGTGGTCGGAGGCAACCCAGTGCGCGAGCGCGTCGACCCTGCCGGCCGCCGACTTCATGCCGTGCAGCAGGAACGTCGCCCCGAAAGGACCGTCGCCGATGCCGTGGAAGTGGGTGGGGGTCGGCCCCCATTCGGTCCACCAGATCGGGGTGCCCTCGCGGCCGTGCCCGGCAAGCGCGGGGCGCCAGTCCAGGGGCGCGTTGCCGTAGGTGTGGGTCGAGACGAAGTCGAGCGCGGCGCCCGAGACGTCGACATGGTCGAGCAGTTCCTCCACCCAGCCGTTGGCCGCCGAGGCCGGGCCGCCGACCCGCAGTCCGGGGTGGACGGACTTGACGGCGGCGGCGGTGACGTCGTACAGGCGGAAGAACTCCTCGGGGGTGCCGGACCAGAAGACCTCCAGGTTGGCCTCGTTCCACACCTCGAACGCCCAGTGGTCGACGACCTCCCGCTCGCCGTACCGCTCGACCAGGTGCGCCGTCAGCGCCCTGACCAGGTCGGCCCACCGCTCGTAGTCCTTGGGCGGAGAGATGATCGCCTGGTAGCCGAAGACCGTCTTCGACGGGTCGGCGGCCAGCTCGCGCGGCATGAACGACAGCTCGACGACCGGCCGCAGGCCCATGCCGGTGATCGTGTCGTACACCTCGTCGACCCTGGTGAAGTCGTGCACGGGCGCGCCGTTGACCTCACGATAGACGCCGAGGTCGTCGCACAGGATCGCGTGCGCGCGCACCGCCCGCACGCCGAGCTCCTCACGGGAGATCCGCAGTGCCTCCGTGAGCTCGGCGCCGATGGGCCTGCCGCCCGTGCGCTCGGTGCTGAGCAGGTGGGACAGGTGCTCGGAGCCGATCATCGGCCGCCACGGCCTGGGCAGCGGCCGCGTGACCGTCTCCGTGTCGACGTCCACGCTCACCCGGGCCTCGCCGGTCTCCAGCGGCTTGGCGTGGACCGCGGCCGACAGCGGCCCCGTGGCCTCCATCGCGGAGACGGCGGCCACCGCGTACGCGGCGCCCGGCCGCCCGGTGTCCACGTACCGGCAGGCGGGCACCGCGGCGACGTCGACGTCGGGCTGCGTCACCGGAGCGCCGTCCCTGTGCACCAGGTACCCGATCGCGCCGGGAACCGGGTCCCAGGTCAGCGTCACGTGCCCGGCGCCGGGGGTCGCCCGCAGCGCCGTGGGAACCGCGAGCTCGATCCTCGCTCCCTGCGCGACCTCGCCCGAGGCCTGGTAGACGCGCTCCCGCCAGTCGCGGCGCGCGGCCTCAGCCTTGCTCATCCAGTCATCCCCGATCTGTGGTGGTGTCGACGACGTCCCACTCCTCCAGCTCCATCACGGGGCGGAGCCTGGCCTCGACCTCGGCGCCGCCGAAGTAGCGCCGCAGGTTGTCGCGGGCCAGGACGTTGCCCAGGGCGGCCATCACCATGCCCTGGTCCAACGCGAGGTGGTAGGTGGACACGACTCCCGAGCGGACGGCGACGGCGTCGTAGAAGCCGCCCCTGCCGTAGGAGTCGAAGTTCCTCTTCAGCGCGGCCAGGTTGTCCAGCGCCCTGCGTCCCGCGTACGGCAGCGCCAGGAAGGCGGCGTGCGGGGTGACCACACCGTCGCCGTAGGAGGCGGGCTCGGGCTGGGCGGGCCTGCAGCCCTCGTAGCCTGGGTCGGTGCCGGTCCGTTCCTTGTCGGAGGTGTAGCCCGCCGCGTCCATGCCGAGCGGGTCGACGCCGTACTCCCGGTAGCCGCCGTGCGGGTCGTTGGACGGCGAGAAGCCCCAGTACCCGTACTTCGCCTCGGCCAGGCCGTGCTCGATCTGCGCGCGCACGAAGACCGGGTGGTTGCGGCCCCAGCTCTTCGGCGCCCATGCGGCCTCCGGCACGACCAGGTCGGGCATCAGCTCCTCGAACATCGAACCGCCCCAGTTCGGGACATAGCGCATGCCGCGGTAGCCGTAGGTTCCCTGCCAGACGTTGACGCCCAGGTACCGCTTCCACGAGCCGACGGGCTTCTGCTCCTGCCATGCCCAGTCGCAGCCGCTGTCGGGGAAGGTGCGGTAGATCCCGAAGTAGTGCTCGCGCGGGAGCTGGCCCAGGGCGATGCCGACGTAGGTGGCGATGCGGGTCTCGGCGGGAGCGCCGTAGGTGTGGCAGGTGGAGTAGACCTTCACGCCGGTACCCGCGTAGTCGGTCTCGATCGAGCAGCCGTCGGGCCTGTCCGGCCAGAAGCCGCCGCGCAGCAGGCCGGTCCCCGCGTCGGGGCGGGCGGCGGCGTCGTAGTAGGCGGCGAAGTTCATGCTCCGCGCCAGCCGGTCGGCCCTGGCCGCGTGGGCGGGCGTGGCCTCGCGGAGCATCATGAGCGCCGCGGCGAGCCAGGCGTTGTCGACGCTGGAGGCGAACGGTTTGACCTGGTCGCCGTTGTCGGGCCAGACGCGCACCAGCTCCAGGGTGGCAGGGTCGTACCAGTTGTAGTACTGCCCTGTGGGAGTGTCGCGCGTCATCTTCTCCAGCGCCGTGAGCACCCTGCCGATCCGCAGGACGGCCTCGGACCCGCCGATGAGGTGAAGGTCGCGGGCGACGAGCGTGCTCCAGACGTAGGCGGCGATGTTGGTGGGCGAGGTGACGCGGTCGCGGGTCCGCAGGTCGCCGGTGACCTTGTCGGCGGGAACGCCGGTGCGGGGGTCGACCATCGCCCGCATCGAACGCCATGTGTCGGCCGCGTACCGGCGCATGGTGGCCACGTCGGCCGCCGAGAACCGGCTGTCGTGCCGCTGCGGCGCGTCGGCGTGGGCGTGGGCCGCCGGGGTCGCGACCAGAGCGGTGGAGAGCACGCAGGAGAGGACCGCCTTGCGCATGGGGGCTCCTTGTAGCTACTTGATGCCGGTGGTGGCGATGCCTTGGACGAAGAAGCGCTGCAGGAAGACGAACAGGAGCAGGATCGGCGCGATGACCACGACCGAGCCGGCGACCAGCAGGTTGTAGTGGGTTCCCTCGTGGCCGTTGAGGATGTTCAGCGCCACGGGCAGGGTGTACATCTCCTGCGACTGGGCCACCACGGCCGGCCACAGGAAGTTGTTCCACGCGCCGAGGAAGGTGATCAGCCCGAGCGTGGCCAGCGGCGGCCCGCACAGCGGGAGGATCATCCTGAGGAAGATGCGGATCTCCTTCGCGCCGTCCACCCTGGCCGCGTCGATCAGCTCGTCGGGCAGGTCGGCGATGAACTGTCGCATCATGAACACGCCCAGCGGGGTGACCATCGTGGGCAGGATGATCCCGATGAAGGTGTTGACCATGCCCAGCTTCGCGATGAGCACGAACTGCGGGATCATCAGCACGATCCCTGGAATGGCGAGCTGCACCAGCACCAGCGCGAACACCACGTTCTTGCCGGGGAAGCGCAGCTTGGCCAGCGCGTAGCCGAGCATCGAGCAGAACAGCAGGTTGGCCGCCACCAGTACGAGGGCCACCAGCATGCTGTTGAAGAAGGCCCGGCCCATGTCCACCCGGTCGAACAGCTCGGCGTAGTTGCCGAGCGTGAACGTCTCGGGCCAGAACGTCGGCGGGTCGCGCCGGATCTCCGCCTCGGGCTTGACCGAACTGAGCGCGGTCCACACGAACGGCCCTGCCACCAGGAGCAGGCCGGCGCCCAGCCCCGCCAGGATCACCGCGTGCCGGCCTCTGGTGCGCTTCATCGTCTCCTCCCCAACCGCAACTGCAGGACGGCCAGCGCCACGATGACGGTGAACAGGGCGGTCGAGGCCGCTCCCGCGTAGCCGTAGTTGCCCACGCCGAACTGCTTGAAGATCGCGAGGGACGCGGACAGCGTCGAGTCGAGCGGCCCGCCCTGGGTCATGATCAGCGGCTCTTCCATGAACTGCATGAAGCCGACGGAGCTGTAGACCGAGCAGAAGATCAGCACGGGCCGCAGCGCCGGGACCGTCACGGAGCGGAACTTCGCCCACCGGCCCGCGCCGTCCGTCTCCGCCGCCTCGTACAGCTCTCGGGGGATGGCCTGCAGCGCGGCCAGCAGGACGACCATGTCGAAGCCGAAGCTGCGCCACGCCGTCATCACGATGATCGACGGCAGGGCCGTGGACTCGTTCTCCAGCCACGCGGGGCCGTGCGCTCCGACGAGCTCCAGCAGCCGGTTGACCAGCCCCGCGTCGGGTTCGAGGAGGAACTTCCACGCGACGGCGACCCCGATGATGCTGGTGATGTTGGGCAGGTAGTAACCGAGCCTGAAGAACACCGCGGGCAGCCGCCCGATGCCGGAGTTGAGCGCCACCGCCGCCGCGAGTCCGAGCCCGATGGTCAGCGGCAGCGCGGTGACCACGAAGACCACGGTGTTGACCGCCGCCTTCCGCATCGCCTCGTCGCCGGCCAGCCGCAGGTAGTTGTCCACGCCGACGACGTCGACGCCCAGCGGGTCGGTCACGTCCGTGCTGCGCATGTCGGTGAAGCTCATGCCCACGCCGACCAGGAGCGGCCCCAGGTAGAAGACCGCGAACAGCACGACGAACGGCGCCGCGAAGATCCAGCCGACGCCCGCCTGGCGGAGCGGGCTCCTGATCCTGACGGGGGCGGGCGCCGCGGCCGCCTCCCGGTCCCTGGTGAGGATGGCCATGGCTTACAGGCCGGTGCCGATGGTGTCGGCCTGCGACTGGATGGCCTTGGCGGTCTCCTCGGCGGTGGACCTGCCGAGAGCCAGCTTCTCCAACTCGGTCTCGATCACCCTGGCGACCTGCTCCCACGTCGGGAACGGCGGAGGGGTCTTGGCGTCCTTGAGCTGCTCGCCGAAGACGGCCAGTTGCGGGTCGGCGGTCAGTGCAGGCTCCTGCCAGGCCGACCGCACGCTGGGCAGCGCCTTGACCTTGGTGTACCAGGTCGCCTGGACCTTGGGGTCGGTCAGCCACCGCAGGAACGTCCACGCCGCGTCGCGGTTCTTGGCCTTCTTGAACACCACCATGTCGGCGCCGCCGACGAAGCTGGTGCCCGTGACCGGGCCCTTGGGGTAGAGGGCGAGGCCGAACTTGTCCTTGAATCCGTCGCCGCCGTCGTTGGCGAGCACGCCGGCCATCCACGGCCCGGAGTAGAAGGCGCCGACCTCGCCCTTGATGAAGGTCTGCGGGAAGGCGCCGACGGGCAGGTCGTTGGGGGCGAGCTTCTGCTCGAACAGCGAGGCGTAGTGCTTGAGCGCGGTGACCGCCTCGGGAGTGTCGAAGGTGTAGGCGCCGTCCTTGACGATGTCGCCGCCCGCCTGCCAGATCAGCGGCAGCAGTTCCTGCCACGAGCCCGCGCGGTAGCCCTGGTTGAAGCCCTTGTCCGCGCCGCCCTTCTCCTTCATGGCCTTGACGAAGGCGGTGAAGTCGGCCCAGGTGGCCGGGGCCTTCACCGCCGCCTTCTCGGCCACGTCCTTGCGGTAGTACAGGACGCGGGTCTCCACGTACCAGGGCACGCCGTACGCGGTCCCGTTGACGTTCACGGTCTCCCACGCGCCGGGGAAGAAGGCCGCCTGGTCGAAGAGGTCGGCGGGGGTGGGGTCGAGGGCTCCGGTCTTCGACAGCTCGCCGGACCAGGTGGAGCCGATCATGGTGACGTCCGGGGTGGCGCCGCCGGCGATCGCGGAGGTGATCTTGTCGTGCGCGACGTCCCAGCCCATGGGAGTGACAGTGATCTTCACCCCGGGGTTGGCCTTCTCGAAGTCGTCGGCGAAGGCGTCCAGGGCCTTGCCCTCCTCGCCGATCGCCCAGACGGTCACCTCGCCGGCGATCTTGCCGGTCGTGACGTCCTTCGCCTGCTCGGGGGCCTTGCTCGCCTCGCGGCCGCAGCCGGCCAGCACGAGCGCGACGGCGAGCAGGCCGGCCGCGGAACGCCGGGGGTAGGTGTTCATGGGGATTCCTCCAGGGGGTGTACGCCGCAGCTGGATCGCACGACCAGCTCGGTGGAGAGAACGTGGTGGGTCGAGGCGGCGGCCCGGCCGCCGGTGATCAGCTCGTCCAGCGTCCTGGCGGCCCTGGCGCCCAGCTCGCGCATGGGCTGGCGGATGGTGGTCAGCGCGGGGCGGGCGTGGCGGGCGGCCATGATGTCGTCCCAGCCGGTCACCGCCAGGTCATCGGGTACGGCCAGGCCCAGTTCCTCGGCGGCCAGCAGCGCGCCGAGCGCCACCTCGTCGTCCGAGCAGATGAGGGCGCGCGGCCTGTGCCGGGACCGCAGCAGCTCCAGCGCGGCCGCGTAGCCGCTCTCGACGGTGTACTCGGTCGTCAGCACCGGCTCGATCGCCGAGCCCAGCACGGCAGAGACGCCCGCCCAGCGCTCGGAGACGTCGTCGCCGACCGCGTAGGGGGCGCCGAGGAAGGCGTAGGAGTCATAGCCGTGGCCGCGCAGGTGCTCGGCCAGGCGCGTCGCGGCGGCCGTGTTCTCGCTGCGCAGCGTGGCCGCGCCGGGGACGGGGTCGCGGGACAGGAAGACGAGCGGCAGTTCGGCGGCGATCAGCTCGGCCACCAGGTCCTCGGGGACGGTCTGGCCGAAGACGACCATGCCGTCCACCCGGCCGGCCAGGTCCTTCACCAGGTCACGGACCTGGCTGCGGCCTTTCGTGGACAGGATGAGGACCGACCGGCCCAGCTCGGAGGCGACCTCCTCGTAGCCCAGCAGCACCTCGGTGTAGTACGGACCCGCGAGGTTGGGGAAGACGATGCCGTTGGCGGCGTGCCTGCCCTCGGCCAGGCTCACGCCCAGCCTGCTGGGGGTGAAGCTCAGCTCCTCGACCGCCTTCAGCACCTTCTGGCGGGTCTTGTCCGCCACGGGACCCGTCCCGCGCAGCGTGCGCGACACGGTGGCGATCGACACGCCCGCCCGCTGGGCGACCTCGTAGATGGTCACTTCCATTGCCCGGCTCCTCCTTCTGTAAGCGCTTACACCCCTGCGGGTGTAAGCGCTTACAGAATCGGCAGTGTTACAGACGGATGGCCGGACGTAAAGAGTCGCTCACCTTCGGGACAGCCGGAAAGTGGTCAGCCACCGGACCGTCTCACCAGATGAACGGCCTCACCGGGACCCGGTCGAACGACTTCACCCGATCTCGGGGGCCGTCAGGCTCCTGGCGCGGCGACGGCTTCGGCGGGGAGGCGGCGGGACAGGCGCAGCACGGCGAGGCAGGCGCATCCGAGCGACACTCCGAGCGTCGTCCACAGCAGCGGCGGCGCCGTGCCGAGCAGTGCCGAGAAGCCCGCGGGCGCGACGACGGCCGCCACCGCCCAGGTCTGCTGATGGATCGCCAGGTAGCGGCCTCTGAGCGCGGCGGGCGCCGTCGCCGCGGCGATCGCCCACGAGGGGGTGGTGTGCAGGAGCTCGCCGAGGGTGAACACGAGCGTGGCGGCCACCAGCCCCCACACGCGCGGCGGGCCCGGAGGCAGCAGCGCCGCCACGCCGTACAGGCCGCACGCGACGATCAGCACCGCCCCGCCCAGCGCCATGGCATGGGTACGGCGGGCACCGCGCTGCCACCGCCGCACCGGGAGCTGACCGGCCGCCACCAGAACGGTGTTGAGCGTGTACAGCACGCCCAGCAGCCAGGCGGGGGCGCCGAGGACCGCGACCGCGTACACCGGCAACGCGACGGGAAGGATCATGTGCGCGAGCGTGAACGCCTGCTCGGCCGCCACCAGGCCGACGAACGGGCGGTCGGCCAGGACCCGCCGGTACCCCTCCCGCCGCGGCTCGGCGGGAGGGGCTCCCGCGTGCCGTCCCGAGAGGACAAGGCACCCGGTGGCGACCACGAAGCTGGCCGCGTTGACCAGGGCGATGAGCACGAACCCTGTCGCCCCCGCGAGCGACATCGCCCCCGCCGACAGCAGCCCGCCGAGCCCGAAGGCGACGTTCCTGGCGGTGGCCATGAGCGCGTACAGCCGGTCGCGAGCCGCGCCGTGGGCCAGCACCGACAGGTAGCTGCCGGAGGCGGGGTAGTAGGCGCGGTCGCCGACCGCGACCACGGCGGCGACGGCGACGAGCGCGGCGAAGCCGTCCACGAGCGGGTAGGCGGCGAAGCCCAGAGCACGGAGCACGTAGGTGCCGATGAGCACGCCGCGCGCGTCGAACCTGTCGATCAGCGCGCCCGCCACCGGGTTGGCGGCCAGTCCCACCAGGGCCGCCATGGTCACCCCCAGGCCGACGGTGGTCATGGGCAGGCCGGTCACCTCCCGGATGAACAGCAGGGTGAGCGGGACGTAGAGCCCGTTGCCCAGCGCGTCGACGAACATCCCGGCGAGGAACGGCCGCGCGCCAGGGACGCGCGTGGTGGTGGGGGCGGTCGGCATGACGACGAGTATCGGCACGCGCGGGTGCCGGGCGGATCAGCCGATGGTCCCGGACTCGTCTCCGCCCATGGTCCTAGGCGCGACCCGCCGTGCAACGCCCCTGACCAGGTCATGGACCCGCCGGTGTCTCACCGTCGGGTCCTTGACCGGTGCTGCCGGCGTCGGTGGCAGGGCCGTCGTTTCAGGGGATGAGGATGATCTTTCCCCGCGTCAGCCCCGCCTCGCTTCTGCGATGGACGGAGGCCAGCTCGGACAGGGGAAGGGATTCGGCGACGTCGACGGTCAGGTCTCCGGCGTCGACGAGTGCCACGATCTGCGCGAGCTGCGCGGGGTCGTTGCGGGTCACGAAATGCGTGGCGGCGGGCGAGGGAAGGGGCGTGGCGATGGAGACCGCGACCCCGCCCGGCCGTACGAGCGAGGCCAATTCGGCGGCCTTGCCCTCGTCGACGCCCACCAGGTTGATCACCGCGTCGACCCCGCCGGGCAGTGGCTCGGCCGTGTAGTCGACGATCCGGTCGGCGCCCTGGGAGCGGACCACCCCGGCGCTGCGGGGGCCGGCCGTGGCGATCACCGTCGCGCCCGCCCGTTTGGCCAGCTGGACGGCGAAGCCGCCGACCCCGCCGCCCGCGCCGTTGATGAGCACGCGCGTGCCCGCGCTCACCTCCGCGTGCTCGAACACGGCCTGCCACGCGGTGAGCGCGGCGACCGGGATCGCGGCGGCGTCGGCCGGCGGGATCGCGCGTGGCGCGGCGGCCAGCGCCGCGGCGGGGGCGGCGACGTACTCGGCCGCGGCCCCTCCCCCGTCCAGCCGGCCGATGACCCGATCTCCCCGGCTCCACCTGGTCACTCCCGCGCCGACGGCCACGACCGTGCCCGAGACGTCCCACCCCAGCGTGTACGGCAGCGCCACCGGCAGCACGGCCTGAAGCAGGCCCGCCCGCAGGCCCGTCTCCGACGGGTTGAACGACGTCGCGGCCACGCGGACGAGCACCTCGCCAGGGCCCGGCGCCGGAAGCGGCGCCTCCTCGTGGCGGATGACCTCGGCGCTGCCGTACTCGTGGATGCGGGCGGCACGCGCGCCGGCGCGGAAGGCGTGCGCGTGCTCGTCGGCCCAGGACCTGAACGTACGCGGCGCGCCCGCGGTGACCTCCGCCACGGCGGCGGTGACCGGCGCGGCATCGGCGGTCATCTCGGCCTGGGCGCGCAGGATGCCGTCCACGACCCCGGCCGGCCAGCCGCGGGCCAGCATCTCGCGCCTGGCCTCGCGCGGGTCGGTCTCCTCCCATCGCACCGGCCTTCCGATGGCCTCCCCGATGATCCGCGCCTGCTCGGCCTGGGTGAGCGAACGTGGGCCCGTCAGCTCGTGGACGGCGCCCGCGTGCCCGTCCTCGGTCAGGGCCCGCACCGCGACAGCGGCGATGTCGTCCTCGTGGACGAGCGACATGGCGGCCTGGCCGTACGGCCCGCGCACGACGTCGCCCGCGCGGACCTGCCCGGCCCAGCGGAGCGTGTTGGCCGCGAAGGCGTGCGGGCGCAGGATCGTCCACTCCATCCCCGACCGTTCGATCAGCGACTCGGCCTGCCGTTCGTGCTCGCGTACCGCCGCCGACGACAGGTAGACGATCCTGCGGGCGTGCGCGGCCATCACCTTCAGCACCGCCTCGAGCCCGTCGGCCGAGGCGAACGGCCAGACCAGGAACACCGCCTCGACCCCGTCGACGGCGTCGTGCAGCGAGCCGGGCTCCGACAGATCACCGAGTGCGCGCTCGGCTCCGAGCGGGAGATCCGCCGGCGTCCGGGTGAGCGCGCGGACGCCCGCGCCCGCTCTCAGCAGGTGCGCCATCACCCGGCCTCCGACGGTCCCCGTCGCCCCGGTGACCAGAATGCTTCGTCCCATCCGAATCCCCTCCGTGAAGGTTGTTCCTGGTGGTCAACCGTAGGAGGCGGCAATGAGACGACCAATGCTCAAGAGTGCGCGATTCATACGCGATCGTGTCGTGCTAGCGTCAGTCTGTGGATGTGCTCAGTGATGTGATCGCGCTCATGCGTTCGGGGCGGCCCCGCTCGGCGCGGGTCGCCTGGCACGGCCCATGGGCGCAGCGCTTCCCCTCGGTTCCGGGATCCGCGGGCTTCCAGGTGATCCTGAGGGGTTCGTGCTGGCTCATCCCACCCTCCGGCGATCCCGTGGCGCTCGGCGTCGGCGACGTGGTGTTCTTCCCCCACGGCCACGGGTACGTCCTGGCCGACAGCCCTTCCGCGACTCCGGCCGAGCCCGTCTGCGACCCGCTGGAGGACGCCGAGCTGTTCGTCTCCGACTTCGTGGGCGGCCACGGCCCGGTCACGGTGACGCTGTGCGGCGGCTACCGGCTCGACCCCCGTCACTCCCACCCGCTGCTCCGCGACCTGCCCGAGGCCATCCACCTGCCCGCCAGGTTCGGCCACCACCCCGAGCTCCGCGCCGCCGTCGACCTGCTCGGCAACGAGATCGGCAACCCCAGGCCCGGGGCGGACATCATCGTGCTCGCCCTGCTCGACATGCTCCTGCTGTACATCCTGCGCGCATGGTTCGACGAGCCGCCCGAGCGGGCCAGGGCGACGGGCTGGGCGGCGGCCCTCGCCGATCCTCCGGTCAGCGCGGCCCTCCACGCCGTCCATCGCGACCCGGCCCACCCGTGGACCGTCCAGACGCTGGCCGCCGAGGCCGGGCTGTCCAGGGCGGCCTTCTCGCGCCGCTTCACCGCCCTGGTGGGGCAGCCGCCGCTGACCTATCTGACGTGGTGGCGGCTGACCAGCGCGGCAGGACTTCTTCGAGCCTCCGACGCCCCGCTCGGCGAGGTGGCGGGGCGCGTCGGCTACACCTCAGAGTTCGCGTTCGCCAACGCCTTCAAGCGGGAGTACGGCATCGCGCCCGGCAGGTACCGCCGCGAGGCCGTCATCGGCGGCGCCGACGGACCCGCGGCTCCCGCGGCACGCCGTACGAACCGGTGAGGCCTGGGCGGCGGACTCGCCCGGTCAGGCCCACGCGCCGCATATCGCCGGCGAGGCCGGCATGTCCCGGGCCGCCTTCGCCCGCAGGTTCACCGAACTCGTCGGCAGGCCGCCGCTGGGATACCTCACCGACTGGCGGATGACGCCGGCCGCCGATCAGCTGCGGGAGCCGAACACCGCGATCGCCTCCGTGGCCCGCCGGGTCGGCTACCGGGACCCGTTCACCTTCAGCGCCGCCTTCAAGCGCGTCCGCGGCACCGCCCCGAGCAACCTGCGCCGAGGCCCCTTCAGGTGATCACGGTCACCGCGCCACCACGGTGAGGTCCGCGGCGAAGTCGCGGTCGAGGGGGAAGACCGGCCGCAGCAGCCGCTCGTACGGCAGCCGCCGCAGGTCCTGGTCGACGCCGCCCGGCGTCAGCGCCAGCAGCCAGTCGCCCGCCGCCTCGAACAGCTCGGGCTCGAGGTAGCCGATCTTCACGACCACGAGGTCCACCGTGCCCGCCTCGACGCCCAGACGCCTGTAGGAGGCCAGCTCGCGGTACTGCATCCGGCGCGAGGTGACGAAGACGCTGAGCCCGCCGACCCTCAGGCTCACGCACCGCCCGCCGTCGGGGTCGTCGGCGACGGCCTCCAGGACGCCCTCGATCGGAAGGGGGCCGGGCTCGCGCGGGTCGATGCGGCCGCCGACGCGCACGCTGACCGGTGAGCCCGGCGGCAGGTCCGCGACCCGCGCCACGGCGTCGGGGTCGACCAGCGAGGCGTACACCGCCCTGACCGAGCCGTCGGCGATCTCGGGCCGGGTCAGCATCCGCTCGAGGGCGAAGGTCACGTCGTCGGCGCCGCCGGCACCCGGGTTGTCGCCTGAGTCGCTGATGAAGAACGGGCGCCGGGCGGGATCCTTGACGGCCACCAGGGCCTCGTCGAGGCACTCGTCCATGGTGCCGGTGGGCGCGACGAACGTGAAGTCGTCGCGCGCCTCCCAGAAGTGCCGGCCCAGCTCGCGGGCCGCCGCGGCCGTGGCGGCCGCGTCGGTGCCCGTGGCGACGACCGCGCCGCTGCAGCGGGGCTCGTCGGCCCAGGCGAAGCCGATCCAGATCGCGACGTCGATGACTCCGTCCCTGGCCTCGATCTCGGGGACGCGGGCGTACAGTGCCTTGGCCGGGTCGAGCCGCGTGCTGGTCATCTCGCCGGGCAGCAGGATCGGCACGTGGACGAGGGCCTTGTGCGGGCGCCGCCCCCGGCGGAGCGCGTCGACCAGGTTGCGCGCCGCGCGCTCGCGGGTCTCCCACACGTCGACGTGGGGCGCGGTGCGGTAGCACGTCAGCAGGTCGCACCCGTCGAACAGCGCGTGAGAGACGTTGCCGTGCAGGTCCATGGCCGCGGAGACGAACGGCTCCGGACCGACGAGCGACCGGATGGCGGTGACGAGCCCGCCCTCGGCGTCGTCGCGCCCGACGACGCTCATCGCGCCGTGGATGTCGAGCAGGATCCCGTCCAAGGGGCCGGCGGCGGCCAGTCCGTCGAGGATCTCGGCGTGCCAGGCGTCGTACGTCTCGGGGGTGACCGCGCCGCCGGGCAGGGCCCGTGCGTGCACGAGAGGCACCCATTCGACGTCGGCGGCCCACGGTTCGGCGGGCGAGAGCCAGCCGTACCTGGCCAGAAGCGCGTCTCCGCGGGTGACCTCGAAGTCACCGGCGGTGCTCAGGTGCGGCGAGAACGTGCTGGACTCGATGTGCACGCCGCCGATGGCGACGCGGAGGGGACGGGACACGGGCGGGGCTCCTCAGGAGGGTCGGACGTCGGCCGACGCGCGCACCAGATGCCCGAGGCCGACCAGGGCCGCATCCGGGCCCGCGACGCTGGCCTCGATGGACAGGGACTGGGTCATGGAGGGCAGGCAGCGCTCGTAGAGCATGCTCCTGGCCGCGGCGACGTAGACGTCGAGGCTGGACAGCGCTCCGCCGATGACGACGGCGTCGGGATTGAGGAAGTTGACCAGGCCGGACAGGGCGACCCCGAGCAGGCCGCCGGCGTGGCGCACCATCGTCACCACGGACGGCTCGGCGTTGACGCTTGCGGCGATGACGTCCCTGGTCGTCGTCACCGGCAGGCCCCGCTCCTCGAGCTGGCGGGCCAGGGCGGCGCCGCTGGCCACGGTCTCCAGGCACCCTCGGCTGCCGCAGGAGCACTCGCGCTCGCCGCTGTCGGCCACGCGGACGTGGGTGACGTCGCCGCTGAGCCCGCGGCCGCCGCGGTAGATCTGGCCGCCGCTGACGAGGCAGCCGCCGATGCCGGTGCCGGCCTTGACGTAGATCATGTCGCCGGTGTCCCTGCCGCGGACGATGTGCTCGCCCATCGCGGCCGCCTTGGCGTCGTTGTCGACGACCACGGGCACGCCGAAGCGTTCCCTGAGGTGGGCGTGAGCGTCGAAGCCGCTCCAGCCGGGCATGCGGGCGGGGCCGATCAGCCGTCCGAGCGGGAACTCGACGGGACCGGGCAGCGCCATGCCGATCCCGAGCATCGCCTGTCCCGGTGCTGCCGCCGACCTGAGCCGCCCGAACGCCTGCGCGACCGCGTCGAAGACCTCCGCGGGGCCTGAGGCGATGTCGATGGCCTCTTCCTCGGCCGCGAGCAGCCGCCCGTCGGGCGAGCACAGGCCGATGCGGGCGTGCCTGGCGCCCAGTTCGGACACGGCGAAGACGCCACCCATGTCGCGCAGGCGCAGGATGCGGGGCCGTCGCCCGCCCGTGGACCTGCCCACCCCCTCCTCCAGGATGGCGCCCTCCTCCAGCAGCCGGCGCACCACGCTGGAGACGGTCGAGGGCGCGACCTGCAGCGTCTCGACGAGGTCGGCACGGGACGTGGCCTCGCCACTCGCCAACAGGCTCAGCGCCTGCTCGCGCAAGTTGGCGGGACTCGATGGGTCCGACATGCCGCTCCTCCCTGTGGCCGGTTGCCCGGCGCCGTCGCACAGAGCCCCATCATGGACCACGCGCCACTTCGACTCTAGCCCGAAAGAAGTATGCGAAACAAAGTCATTTAGTTCCGTTGACTTCATACATTGCCGTCTATACATTCTCCGGATTGAGCGCACCTAGGCCCCGAAAGCGCAGGGCACGTGCACGTCAATCGAGGAGATCCCATGGGGAGCAGATTCCACAGGCGCGGACTCCGCGGCAGCGCCGCCTTAGCGTCCGTGATGGCCATCGGGCTGGGCCTGGCCGCGTGCAGCGGCTCCGGAGGCGGTACGCCGAAGGGCGCCCAGAGCGGGAGCCAGGGCAAGGACAGCGTGACCGTCGCCCTGAGGACCCCGAACTGGATCCTGCCCATCTCGGCGCCCGGCTTCACTCAGGGCGAGAACGCCATCTTCGGCGCCGCGCAGTACCGCCACCTGTACGAATACCGTCTGGACGGCTCGGCGAAGTACAACATCGACCCTGAGCGCTCGATGGCCGAGCCGCCGGAGGTGAGCGACGGCGGCAAGACCCTGACGATCACGCTGAAGGACAACACGTGGTCGGACGGCAAGCCCGTCACCACCCGCGACGTCCAGTTCTGGTACAACCTCGTCTCGGCGAACAAGGACAAGTGGGCGTCCTACCGGGCCGGGGGCTTCCCCGACAACATCGCCGACTTCTCGGTCAAGGACGCGAAGACCTTCTCCCTGACGACGAAGAAGGTCTACAACACCGCGTGGTTCGTCGGGAACCAGCTCAACCGCATCGTGCCCCTGCCCCAGCACGCCTGGGACAAGGACGCGGCCACGGCGAAGGTGAGCGACCTCGACACCACTCCCGACGGCGCCAAGAAGGTCTTCGACTTCCTCCTCGCCGCGTCGAAGGACCCCAAGACCTACGCGACCAACGAGCTGTGGCAGGTCAACAGCGGCGCGTGGAAGCTGGAGAAGTACGTGCCGAACGGCGAGGTCGTCCTCACCGCGCGCGAGAACTACTCCGGCGCCGACAAGCCGAAGCTGTCGAAGGTGGTGCTGAGGCCGTTCACCGGTGACGACGCGGAGTTCAACGTGCTGCGCGCCGGGGAGATCGACTACGGCTACCTCCCGCCCGCCAACCTCTCCCAGCAGAAGTACCTCGAGTCCAAGGGGTACAGGGTCTCCCCCTGGTACGGCTGGTCCATCACCTACCTGCAGCTGAACTACAACAACCCGAAGTCGGGGCCCCTGTTCAAGCAGCTGTATCTGCGCCAGGCGATGCAGATGCTCATCGACCAGCCCACGATCAGCAAGGTCATCTGGTCCGGCATGGCCGCGCCGACGTGCGGCCCCGTCCCGCTCAAGCCGGGCACCAACGGCTCGAGCGACGGGTGCGCCTACTCCTTCGACCCCGCCAAGGCCAGGCAGCTGCTCGAGGCCCACGGCTGGCAGGTGACCCCGGACGGGCAGACGACCTGCCAGAAGCCGGGCACGGGACCGGACCAGTGCGGCGAGGGCATCGCCTCCGGCACGCCGCTGGCCTTCACCGTCACCAGCCAGACCGGCTTCGCCGCGACGACGAAGATGTTCGCCGAGATCAAGTCGCAGATGGCCAAGGTGGGCGTCGAGCTGACCATCAAGGAGGTGCCCGACTCCGTCGCGGTCACCCCGGCCTGCAAGCCGTCCGAGGCGAGCTGCTCCTGGGACATGTCCTTCTTCGGCTCCCAGGGAAGCTGGTACTACCCCGCCTTCGCCAGCGGCGAACGGCTCTTCGCGACCGGCGCGCCGGTGAACCTGGGCGGCTACAGCGACCCGGAGGCCGACAGGCTCATCGAGGCGACGCAGTTCTCCGCCGACGAGGCCACGCTCAAGGCCTACAACGACCACCTGGCCAAGGACCTGCCGGTGCTGTGGATGCCGAACCCCGTCTACCAGATCTCGGCGTTCAGGTCCGATCTGCAGGGTGTCGACCCCCAGGACCCGATGAACGGCATGTTCTTCCAGGACTGGTCCTGGACGAGCTGAGACGAGGACCGTCCCCGACTCCGGTGGCCCGAGACAGGGCCACCGGAGTCCCCGGAACAAGGAGGGGCCTCCGTGGCCCGGTATCTGATCACGCGCCTGGGCCAGGCCCTGGTCATCGTCGTGCTCGTCACGATGATCACATTCGTCATCCTGCACCTCCTGCCGGGAGGCGTGGCACGCGCCACCCTGGGCAAGGAGGCGACGCTGGAGCAACTGGCGGCGTTCAACCGCGACATGGGCTACGACCGGCCCTGGGTCCAGCAGTACGTCATGTACGTCGAGCGCCTGCTGCGCGGTGACCTCGGCTACTCCTTCCAGCTCAACCAGTCGGTCACCGAGGCCATCGGCCAGCGGCTGCCCAAGACCACGGTGCTGTCGCTGCTGTCGACCCTGCTGGCCGTCGTCGTGGCCGTCCCGCTCGGCGTCGTCCAGGCGGTGCGCCGCAACCGATGGCCCGACTACGCCATCACCGCGCTCTCGCTGCTGGCCTACGCCACTCCCATCTTCTTCATGGGTCTCATGATGATCATTGTTTTCTCGCAGGTCTGGCCGATCCTGCCACCGGAGGCCCCCCAGGGCTTCACCCTGGGCGAGGTGCTCGCCGACCCCGCGGGACTCGTCCTGCCCACCGTCACGCTCGCCATCGTGACCATCGCGGTGTACTCGCGCTACGTCCGCTCCTCGATGGTCGACAACCTCAACGAGAACTACGTGCGCACCGCCCGGGCCAAGGGGCTGCCGGAGGGCAGGGTGGTCGGCCGGCACACCCTGCGCAACGGGCTGTTCCCCGTCATCACGCTGCTCGGGATGTACCTGCCCGCGCTCTTCAGCGGCGCCCTCGTCGTGGAGTCGCTGTTCAACTTCCCCGGCATGGGCCAGCTGTTCTGGCAGGCGGCGCTGAAGCGTGACTTCCCCATCCTGTTCGGCGTCACCCTGATCATCGCGGTGGCGACCGTGCTCGGCGCGCTGCTGGCCGACCTGCTGTACGCCGCCGTCGACCCCAGGGTGCGGCTCAGGGCGGGCCGAGCATGACCACCTCGACCGGGACGACCGTCGAGCGGAGCGAACCCCTCGACGACGAGGCGCCCGTGCGCGGACTGTGGCGCCAGGGGGTCGAGGTGTTCGGCGAGAACCGCCTGGCCCTGGTGGGCCTGGCGCTGTTCGTCCTGCTGGGCGCGGTCTGCTTCCTCGGGCCGCTCTTCTACCACACCGACCAGGTGCACACCGATCTCGCGGCGGTACACCTGCCTCCCGGTACGGCCGGGCACCCGCTGGGCACCGACGGCGTCGGCTACGACCAGCTCGGCCGCCTCATGCTCGGCGGCCAGACCTCCATCGTCGTCGGGCTCGCCGCGGGCGTCCTCGCCACCCTCATGGGCACGGTCTGGGGGGCCATCGCGGGGTTCGCAGGCGGATGGGTGGACGCGGCCATGATGCGCGTCGTGGACGCGATGATGTCGATCCCCTCGCTGTTCCTGTTCATGCTCATGGCGACCATCGTCACGCCCAGCGTGCCGATGCTCATCCTCATCATCGGGGCCTTCGCGTGGCTGGGCCCGGCCCGGCTCGTGCGCGGCGAGGCCCTCAGCCTGCGCTCCCGCGAATACGTCCAGGCCATGCGGTCGATGGGCGGAACCGGCGGCCGGGCCGTACGGCGGCACATCATCCCCAATGCCATCGGGACGGTGATCGTCAACGCCACCTTCCAGGTCGCCGACGCCATCCTCTACGTCGCCTACCTGTCGTTCCTCGGCCTCGGCGTGCCGCCTCCCGCCGCCAACTGGGGCGGGATGCTCTCCGACGGCCTCGCCGACACCTACAGCGGCCACTGGTGGCTGCTCTACCCGCCGGGAATCGCCATCATCCTCATCGTCCTCGCCTTCAACTTCATGGGCGACGGGCTGAGGGACGTCTTCGAGGTCCGCCTCCGGCGGCGCTAGCAGGAGCACGAACATGAGCGCACCGACCGATCCGACCGAACCCCTGCTGCGGCTGCGTCACGTCAGCACCGACATCGCGCTGCGCAGGGGCGTCGTCCACGCCCTCGACGACGTCAACCTGGAGGTACGGCAAGGCGAGACCCTCGGCGTCGTGGGCGAGTCGGGCAGCGGCAAGACCATGACCGCGCTGTCGGTCATGGGCCTGCTGCCGCCCGGCGGCGACGTCGTCGGAGGGGAGATCCTCTTCGAGGGCCGCGACCTGCGGTCCCTGCCGCCGGCGGAGGTGCGCAGGATCCGCGGCGTCCGGATGGGCATGGTGTTCCAGGACCCGCTCACCTCGCTCAACCCGACCATGCGCATCGGTACCCAGGTCGCCGAGCCGCTGCGGGTGCACCAGGGGGTCGGCAAGGCGGAGGCGCGGGAACGGGCCGTCGAGATCCTGCGCAGGGTCGGGATGCCGCGCGCCGACAAGATCGTCGACGCCTACCCGCACCAGCTCTCAGGCGGGATGCGCCAGCGGGTCGTCATCGCCATGGCACTCGTCTGCTCGCCCCGCCTGCTCATCGCCGACGAGCCGACGACGGCGCTCGACGTGACCACGCAACGCCAGATCCTCGAGCTGATCGACGACCTGCGTGAAGAGTTCGCCATGGCGGTCGTCCTCGTCACCCACGACCTGGGCGTGATCGCCAGCCGGGCCGACAGGGTCGCGGTCATGTACGCGGGCAGGGTGGTGGAGTCCGCGACGACCGCGGAGCTGTTCCGCTCGCCGCGGCACCGTTACACCGAGGCCCTCATGGAGGCGCTCCCGGGTTCGGCGTCGAGAGAGAACGGCTCGCGCGGGCGGCTCTACAGCATTCCCGGCCTGCCGCCCGACCTGTCCAGGCCCATGACCGGGTGCCGGTTCGCGCCCCGCTGCCGGTTCGCCATGGAGGCGTGCCGTACCACTGACGTGGCCCTGTCGGCGGGCGAGCACGGGCACGCGTGCCTGCATCCGGTCGAGCCGGTCCAGGCGTCCTCGGCCAGGGTGACGATCGTCCCGCCGGAGGAGCCGCCGTCCGAGCCTGCGGCGGAGGCCATCCTGTCGGTCCGCGAGCTGGTCAAGGACTACGAGGCCACGGGCGGTGGACTGCGAAGGGCGTCGGGCAGGGTGAGCGCCGTGGCCGGGGTGTCGTTCGACGTCCACCCCGGCGAGACGTTCGGGCTCGTGGGCGAGTCCGGGTGCGGCAAGTCCACGGTGGGCCGCCTGGTCGTCGGGCTGGAGGAGCCGAGCGGCGGGCGGATCGTCGTCGACGGCGCCGACATCGCCACGCTCGACCGGCGCGAGCGCCGCCGGATGCATCGGCAGGTCCAGCTGATGTTCCAGGACAGCTACGCGGCGATGAACCCGCGGATGCGGATAGACGCCATCCTCACAGAGCCGCTGGAGATCCAGCGGGTGGACGATCCCGCCACGCGCCGCAGGCGCGTCGCGACGCTGCTGGACCAGGTGGGTCTGTCGCGACGGGTCCTCGAGCGCTATCCGCACGAGTTCTCCGGCGGCCAGCTGCAGCGCATCGGACTGGCCCGGTCGCTGGCGCTGCGGCCGCGGCTGATCGTCGGTGACGAGCCGGTGAGCGCGCTCGACGTGTCGATCCAGGCGCAGGTGCTCAACCTCATGCGCGACCTGCAGCGCGAGCTGGGCCTGTCGTACGTGTTCATCAGCCACGACCTGTCGGTCGTAGACTACATGTCGGACCGGATCGGCGTCATGTACCTGGGCAAGCTCGTCGAGGTCGGTCCCGCACACGACGTGGTCAGGGCCGCCCGGCACCCCTATACCCAGGCGCTCATCGACGCCGTCCCCTCCGCCGACCCCGGCTTGGCGCCGCGCGAGAGCATCGCGATCCGCGGCGAGCTGCCCAGCGCGGTCAACCCGCCGACGGGCTGCCGGTTCAGGACGCGGTGCCCGCTGGCCGAGGAGATCTGCGAGAGCGAGCCGCTGCTGACGGGCGGCGCGCACCAGGTGGCCTGCCACTTCCCCCTGCGGAGCTGATCACGGCCCGCCGTTGATCGACCAGCTTCTAGGATGTCGGCCATGCGAGCGATCTGGCGGGTTCTACTGGTGTCGGCCGCGATCGGTGGGATCGTCTGCGCGGTGATCGCGCTCAGGAATCCATGGGTCACCTTCACCGTGCAGAGCAACATCGTGCTCGCGCTCTACTACCTGTGGCGCCTGCTCGGCCGGGAGACCTCGGCCACGGTCAAGGGGGCGGTGACGCTCCACCTCGTGATCACCGGGGTCGTGGCGTTCTTCGCCCTGCCGCTGCCCGACCTCGGCGGCGGCCCCCGGCACTGGGGCAACCTCCTGCTGCACTGCGTCACGCCGGTGATGGCGTTCGTCGACTGGATGGCCTTCGACCGGGCGCGGCGGCCCGGGTGGGCGGATCCGCTGAAGTGGCTGGCCTTCCCGCTCGCCTACGGGGCGCTGGTGCTGGTGGCCGCGCCCGCGTTGCCGCGCCGTATGGCCGCAAGGTACCTCCATGACGACGTCCTGGTCTGGACGGACTACGCGCTGGCGGCGCTCGCCTTCTCCGCGCTCTTCGTGGTGGCGGGCTATGCGCTGATCGCCCTCCACCGGCTGACCGCCCGCGGCCTGGCCGGCTGATCGTCCATCCGACCTGTGCAGCGAACGATCACATGAGGGCGCCTGATCTCCCAGAGCGACGCCATCAGGGCCGGGCGTCGCCGGGACAGGGCGCCCTCCCGCCCCACGTGAAAGCGGCACGGGCTGCGGTGTGACCTATATCGCGGAGTTTGTCCGGAAATTTCGGCCAATATTCCACTTGGTAGATTTTCCGACGTCATGTTGTCCAGCACGGTGCGGGACCAGTCGCCCGCGCTGCCTTAGCGTCGGTAGCCCCCAGCCGAGGAGGCGACACCGGTGAACTGGCACATTCATGACTATCGCGAAGACGACCTCGCGGCCGTCGTCCATTTGATCGACACGACCGCGGGCCTCGGCCAGGAGTCGGTGTTCTCGCTCGCCGAGTGCCTCGGGGCTCTGACCTCACGCCAGCCCGCCGTCGTGGCCGTCCACCAGGGCGTCCCCATCGGTGCGGCGCTTTCCCACGTGGCGGGCGAGCGGGCCTGGGTGATGCGGATCGCGATCGCGTCCGCCTGGCGCGGGCGCGGGCTGGCCAGCGCCCTGCTCAGAGAGCTGGAGCGGCGGCTGATCGACGCGCGGGTGCGGCGCATCGCCTACGTGCTGCCGGAGGAGGAGCTGATCGGCGAGGGACTGGTGAACGCCGGCTACGCCAGGCGGCCGGCGGTGGCCTACTTCGAGAAGGCCGAGCCCGCCGTCGGTCCAGGTGCCAACCTGCTGGCGGAGCTCGGCGGCCGGCTGCTGCCGGGCGACCTGTGGGACAAGGTGGCAGGGATGGAGGTGGAGAAGGACCTGATCGACAGGCGCATCGTGCTGCCGCTGGCCGAGCCCGAGCGGGCCGCCAGGCATGGCGTACGGCCGCCCCGGGCCATCGCCCTGTTCGGCCCGCCCGGCACCGGCAAGACCACGTTCGCGCGAGCGATCGCCTCCAGACTCGGCTGGCCGTTCGTGGAGCTGCTGCCCTCGAGGCTGGCAGGAGACGGCAACCTGGCGGAGGCGCTGCGCACCGCGTTCGCGCGGATCGCCGAGCTCGAGCGGGTTCTGGTCTTCATCGACGAGGTCGAGGAGATCGCCGCAGTACGCGCCGAACGCCCTGAGACGGGCACCCACGGCATCACCAACGAGCTGCTCAAGCTGATCCCCGGCTTCCGGGAGCGGGACGAGCGGCTCCTGGTCTGCGCGACCAACTCCATCCGCTCGCTGGACCCGGCGTTCCTGCGGCCGGGACGGTTCGACTATCTGGTGCCCATCGGCACCCCCGACGCGGCCGCCCGCTCGGCGATCTGGTCGCGCTATTCCGGCGCGCGGCCCGATGTGGACCTGGAGACGCTGGTCGCGGCGAGCGAGTTGTTCACGCCCGCCGACATCGAGCACGCCGCCAGGTCCGCGGCGCAGACCGCGTTCGAACGCGACCTCTTCGGCGCCGGCCGGTCCGCCGAACTGCCCGCGGGCGCCGGTACGGCCGACTATCTGGCCGCGATCGGCCAGTGCAGGCCGACCGTCACCGCCGCGATGATCGACGAGTTCACCGCCGACATCACCTCGCACGCTCGCCTCTGAGCGAACGCGGCCGTGCTCCCCGCGCCGTCGGGGAGCACGGCACCCCCGGATCAGGACCCACGCCGCCCCGCATGTACGTTCGGCCCCACGGAACGATCTTGGGGCCGATGCGCCCCTTCACAGAAGAGAGGCCGAGCCATGCGGTTGATCACTGCGGCGACCACGACAGGCGGGATCCGCGGCGTCCTCAACGACGGCGTCGCGGCGTTCAAGGGCATCCCCTACGCGAAGAGCCCGTTCGGAGCGCTGCGCATGGCGGCGCCGGTGCCGATGGACCCGTGGGACGGCATCCGTGACGCGACCCGTTTCGGGCCGCGTCCGCCCCAGCCGGCGATACTGCTCGGCGCGCCGGCGTGGAGCCCGGCGGACGGGCTCGACTGCCTGACGGTCAACGTCTGGTCGCCCGACCCCGGCGGCTCAGGGCTGCCGGTGATGGTGTGGATCTACGGCGGCGCGTACATCACGGGCTCGGCCGACCTTCCCGAGTACGACGGGGCGCGCCTGGCCCGCGAGGGCGTGGTGGTGGTCACCTTCAACCACAGGATCGGCATGGAGGGATTCGGGCAGGTCGAGGGCGCTCCGGCCAACAGGGGCCTGCTCGACCAGCTCGCCGCGCTGCGCTGGGTGCAGGAGAACGCCTCGGCCTTCGGCGGCGATCCGGCCAACGTCACCGTCTTCGGCGAGTCGGCCGGCGCGGGCTCGATCGCCTGCCTGCTGGCGATGCCCGCGGCGGCCGGGCTGTTCGGGCGCGCCATCGCGCAGAGCGTGCCCGGCGTGTTCTTCTCGCCCGGCGTCGCCTCGGGCATCACCGCCTCGATCGTGGACAGGCTCGGGGGCGCCTCGCCGTACGACAGCAGGCCCGAGGAACTGGTCGCCGCGGCCGGCGCGGTCATGGCCGAGGAGGGGCGCGACGACCCTGACCGGTGGGGGCCGATGGCGTTCTCGCGCATGCCGTTCGCTCCGGTGGTCGACGGCGAGGTGCTGTCCGACATCCCGTGGAGGGCGGCGGGCGGGGCGGGGCGCGACATCGAGCTCGTCGTCGGTTTCACCAGGGACGAGTACCGGCTCTTCCACGCGCTCGGCGAGGGGATGACCGGTGACCTCGCCGCGGCCATGGAGACGCTCGCGCCGGCCGGCGCGGACGCCGCCTACCGGGCCGCCCATCCCGACGCGACGACTGAGGAGCTGTTCGTGCTGCTGATGTCGGACTGGCTGTTCAGGATGCCCACCGCGCTGCTGGCCGACGCGCATCCCGGGCCGACCTACGCCTATGAGCTGACCTGGGCGCCCACCGCGTTGGGGGCCTGCCACGGGCTCGACGTGCCGCTGGCCTTCGGCACCCTCGACACCCCGCTCGCGGGCATGCTGATGGGCGGCTCCGCCGAGGCGGAAGGGCTGTCCCGCCAGTTCCGCACGGCGTGGACCCGCTTCGCGGCCACCGGCGATCCGGGATGGCCCGTCTACGAGCCCGCGAAGGCCGTCACCCACCTGTTCGACGTCGACCCCTCTGACGTCGCCGATCCCGAGGCGCCCTCGCGCGCGATCTGGTCGGAGCGCGGCATCTCGATCATCTGACGACCGGGCAGGTATGGCTACCGCCGTACCTCCATTGGCCGGATCGCCCGAGCGGCGAAGATGTCAAGACCGGCCGTCTACCTGCACTTCAGCGGGAAGGAGGACGTCTTCAGAGCGGTGGCGCGGCGGTTCGCCCATGACATCGTCGCCCGCGCGGCGACGGCGCGGCTTTCCGGGCGCCCGGTCGCGGAACGGCTCCACGACGTGCTCGCGATCAAGATCGGGTTCTTCACCGGGGCGGTCGAGGCGGAGTTCCGGGCGGAGATGTTCGCCGAGGCCGGCATCGCCCAGGAGAGGGCGGAGCCGGCCGTCCTGCGCACTCGCGTGCGACAGCTCGTGGAGCCGGCGGTCAGAGGCCTCACCGGCAGACCCGCACCCACCGGCTGACGACCGAGGCCGGGCCTGGGCCGGCGACCCGGACGTCACTCGTGGACGAGCCGTCCTCCCTGCGACCTCACGAAGTCCTGAGCCCGTCGAAGACCACCCGCAGCGTCCCGGTGCGCAGGGTGTCGTCTCAGCCGTGATGCTGGGCCGCCAGGCACGTGGCGCTGAGCAGGGCCAGGAGCTCGGGCATGCCGACGTCCCGCCGCACCGCCCCCGAGCGCTGGGCCCGGAGCAGAAGGGCCTCGATGGGCGCGCAGGTCGGGGGCTCCGGCCTTGGCGTCGATGCCGGCACTGGTCAGCGCGTCGACGAAGACCTTCTTGGTCGTCGCGTGCTCCACGATCCTGGTGAAGAACTCGAAGAACGCCTCCCCCGGGTCGTCGGCCGCCCGCCAGCTCCTGGGCCCTGGCGGCCAGGCGGCCCACCCTGTCCACCACGATGGCCTGATAGAGGGCCTCCTTGGTGGGGAACTGGCGGTAGATCGTGCCGGAGCCTCGGACCGCCGCCAGGGGGAGGGTCTGATCGCCGCCGTCGCGGCGGGTGCGAGCCGGTGCGCGTCGATGCGACCGCCCGCGGCGACGCCGACCGGAGGGTCCACTCCGTGTGGAAATGTTGTGTCACGAGGCTTTGATGCGGGATTGAACATTGTGCCCTGGGTGGATAACGTCCGGGAGGATTCACCTAGCCGTTCGGAGTCGTTCATGCGCGATGTGGGCGGGTTAGTTGGGCGTGACGCCGCATTTCAGGTGCTTCTGGAATCCATGACGCACCCACCGTCGGTCGCCCTGGTGGAGGGGGAGCCGGGCATCGGCAAGACGACGCTGGTGCACGCCGCGGCGCAGGCCGTACAGGCGGAGCGGACCATCCTGCTCGGTCACTGCCACCAGCTGCGCGAGCCGTTCCCCTACGGCCCCGTCTTCGAGGCGCTGCGCGACCTCATGGACCGGCTGCCGGGGCCTGGGCGGCTCAACCCGGTGACCGGCGCGCTGCGCGGCCACCTGCCCGAGCTGACCGACGTGCTGCCCGCCGCCCCCGCGCCGCTGACGGATCCGGGTGCCGAACGCCACCGGCTGTTCCGCGCGGTCCACGAACTCCTCGCCGCGGCCGGTTCCACCGTGCTCGTGGTCGAGGACCTGCACTGGGCCGACGACGGCACCCAGGACCTGCTGCGGTTCCTGCGCCGCAGGCCGCCCGAAGGGCTGTCCCTGGTCCTGACCTACAGGAGGCAGGACCTGCCCGCCACGGGGCTGCCGCTCGGCTCCTCCTACCGCCACTCCCCCGTGGCCACCAGCGTGGTGATCTCCCTCGAACCGCTCGACGCGCACGACGTCGGCACGCTGGCGGCCACGCTGCTCGGCAGGCCGGGCCTGCCGCCCGCGTTCGTGGCGCGGCTGCACGAGCGCACGTCGGGCATCCCCTTCCTCGTGGAGGAGGTGGTCCGGTCGCTGGGCGACGACCGGCGGCCCGAGGCGCTGGAGCGCGCCGGTGTGCCGCGGCTGCTGCGCGAGTGGATGACCGAGCGGCTGGCGGGTCTCTCCCCCGCGGCGCTCGCCACCGTGCGCGCGGCCGCCGTGCTGCGTCTGCCGGTAGGCGAGCCGCAGCTCGCGGCGGTGGCGGGCGACGCGGGCGGGCTGGTCGAGGCGCTGCGGTTCGGCGTGCTCCACGAGTACCCGGCCGGCAGGTACGGTTTCCGTCACGCCCTGGCCCAGGAGGCCGTCTACGACACGATCCCCGGCCCCGACCGCAGGCTCGCCCACGAGCGCGCCGTCGCGACGCTGGCGGCGGCCGACCCTCCCCCGCTGGTCCAGCTCACCTTCCACGCGCGCAGATCGGGCGACACGGCCGCCTGGCTGAGGTACGGCGCGGCGGCGGCGGCCCGCGCCGCGGCGATGGGCGACACACCGCTCGCCGTCGAGGTGCTGGAGGAGATGCTCGCCGACCCCGAGCTGCCCGGTTCGGAACAGGTGGCGCTGGTGCTCACGCTGGGCCGCCTGGCACTGGCCGGGCTGTCGTATCCGCGGGTGATCAGGCTCCTCAGGCATCTGCTCTCCGATGACCGGCTCCCCCGCGACCTGCGCGGTGAGGCGCGGCTGTCGCTCGGCCTGATGCTCTTCGGACAGGGCGGCGACGTGGTCGCGGGGCGCACGGCGATCCTCGCGGCGGTGGAGGAGCTGGGCGATCGCCCGCTGGCGGCGAGGGGCCTGGCCGCCCTGGCCATGCCGGGGTGGGGCGCGGAGTCCCTGCCCACGCGCGAGAAGTGGATGGCGAGGGCGGAGGAGCTGGTCGCCACAGCCGATGACGCCGAGCTCGAAGCGGCGGTGCGGGGCAACAGGGCGGCGCTGGCGATGTCCGTCGGCTCGCCCGAGGCAGCCGGTCTGGCGGCGACGCTGCCCGCCACGGACCCGTCGGCCGCCGTGCGCAGACAGGTGGCCCGCGCCTACTGCAACCTGTACGACCTGACGGCCATGCTCGGCCGCTACGCGGAGGCCGAGGAGTACGGCAGGCTGGTTCGCACGCTGGCGGAGGAGACGGGCGCGTTCTTCCCTGCACACCTGGCCCACGGGGTGACGTTGCGGATCGAGCTGATGACCGGCCGGTGGGACGGCCTGGCGGCCAGGGCCACCGCGGCGATCGAGGCCATGGAGGAGTCACCGGTGGCCGCCATGGAGGCGCATTTCGTGCTCGGCCGGCTGGCGATGGCCTCCGGTGAGTGGGCCGAGGCGGCGGCGCGCCTGCGCGCGGCGGGACTCGACGACCCTGACGCGCGCTACCTGCCGCTGGTGCTGGCCGCGTGGGGCGGCTTCATCGAGCTGCTGCTCGCCCGCGGCGAGCCGGCGCGGGCGGTGGCGGAGACAGGGCGGGCGGTGGCCAGGCTCAGCGCGACGGGGTTGTGGGTGTGGGGCGACCAGGTGGTGCCGCCGGCCGTCAGCGCCCTGCTCCAGGCCGGGCGGGTCGCCGAGGCGACCGAGCTGGTGTCGCGGTTCGCCGAGGGGACGCGCGGCGAGACGGCGCCGTCCGCCGCGGCCGCGGTCGAACTCGCGCGTGGAACGATCGAGACGGCCGCGGTCAGACACGAGGCGGCCGCGGCGCACTTCGCGCTGGCCAGGGTCAAGTACGCCGCGATGCCCCAGCCGTACGCGGCGGCTCGCGCGGGCGAGGCGGAGGCGGGCGCGAGGCTCGCCATGGGCGACCGTGCGGCCGCCGCCGCGGCGCTGGCCGAGGCGGCGGAGCGCTTCGCCGCGCTGGGCGCCACCCGCGACGCGGCCCGCTGCCGGCACGAGCTGCGCGGTTTCGGCGTGGCGACCCCCGCGGTCCGTCGCCGGGCCGCGGGGGTGCTGTCCCCGCGCGAGCGGGAGGTGGCCAGGCTGGTCGCGCTCGGCCGGACGAACAAGGAGATAGCGGAGGTGCTGTTCCTGTCGCGCCGTACGGTCGAGACCCACGTGGCCGCTCTTCTGCGGAAGCTCGGTGTGCGGTCGCGCACCGAGATCGTGGTCCCGGCCGAGGATCCGGCCGGGACCACGGGTCACTAGACGGTGATGCTCCAGGAATCCAGGATTCCGGTGTCAAGGAAGTAGACGTCCTCGATCTCCAGCACCCAGGTGCCGGCCGCCGGCTGGGTCACCGGCACCGAGAAGTTCCTCGTGCCGAAGACCGAGCAGGAGACGCCGCCGGCCGACCTGAGCCTGTACCACGAGCCGTTGGGGCCGCGCAGCCAGATCTCCAGGTCCTCGATGCAGGTGTGCGTGCTGGTGATCGAGATCTTCACCGGCGAGACGGCGCTGCCGCTCGCGTTGGAGGTGATGGGGCTCTGGATGGTGGTGAAGTCGTTGATGCGGTAGTCGGTGTCGTTGCGGAACGTGCGGCCTGGCTGGGTGGTCTGCACGGTCAGCGTGAACACCGTGTTGTGAGCGCCGGTCTCGCCGGTGCCGACGATCGTCACCTGGTGGCTGCCCGCCGGGGTCGACGCGGTGGTGTTGATCGTCAGCGTGGAGCTGGCGCCGGAGGTCACCGACGACGGGTTGAAGGTCGCCGTCGCGCCCGCGGGCAGGCCGGTGGCGGTCAGGTTGACCGTCTGCGCGGTGCCCGCGGTGGTCTGGGTGGCGACCGTCGTGGTGATCGCCTGTCCGGCCTGGACGGTGCCCGACGAGGGGTTCACCGCGATGGAGAAGTCACGGGAGGAGGGGGTGCCCACCGCGAGCTTCCAGATGGCGTACGCCGCGGCGTCGGCGGCACGATCCAGGATCGTGTCGTTGATGTTGGAGGTGGTGTCGCAGGAGGCGTGGTAGCAGGAGTCGTAGGCCTGACCCGCCGTGCCTCCCCACTTGGCCGCCTGCGCCGAGGTCTTGGTGTTGCTGGCGCCCGCCGCCACACCTGACGTCGCGATGCCCGCGTTGCGGAACGAGGCGTCGTCGGAGCGGTTGGCACCCTCGGTGTTCTCCTCGGGCTGCAGGTTCAGCGCGGTGTAGAACGCCCTGAGGTGGGTGGCCGCGGTGGTGTTGATGTTGTTGATGAAGTAGCCGCCGTTGCGCGAGCCCACCATGTCGTAGTTGTGGTAGACCTGGATCTTGGCGCGCTCGGTCGAGTTGAGCGAGGCGACGTAGCCCTCGGAGCCGTTGAGCCCCTGCTCCTCGTCGCTCCACCAGCCGAACCTGACGTGCTTGGCCATCGTCGGGTTCTTGGCGGCCAGGGTCAGCGCGACCTCGAGCAGCGAGCCGGAGCCCGAACCGTTGTCGTTGATGCCCGGTCCCGCGGAAACGCTGTCGAGGTGGGCACCCGCCATGATCACCTGGTTGGCGTCACCGCCTGGCCAGTCCGCGATCAGGTTGGGTCCCGCACCGGAACTGCAGGTCGAGCCGCAGTTCTGGCGCACGACCGTGTAACCGGCCGCGGTGAGCTTCTGCTCCAGGTAGGAGACCGAGGCGGTGTATCCGGGGCCGGTCGACCTGCGGTTGCCGCCGTTGTTGGTGGCGATCGTCTGCAGCTGCGCCAGGTGCGCCTTGACGTTGGTCAGGCTGACGTCGGGCGGATCGGTCGGGTTCGGCCCGCCGCCGACGGTCAGGCTGTAGGTGGCGGTGTGCGTGGCCGTCTGCCCGGTGCCCGTGACGGTGACCGTGTAGCTGCCCTGCGGCGTCGAACCGCTGGTGGCGAGCGTCAGCGTGGCGGAGTTCCCGCTGGTGACCGAGGTGGGGTTGAACGTGGCCGTGGCGCCGGAGGGCAGGCCTGAGGCGGAGAGGTTCACCGTCTGCGCGGCGCCCGCGGTGGTCTGGGTGCCGACCGTGGTCGTCACGGACTGACCTGGCTGGACGGTGCCGGAGGCCGGGTTCGTGCCGATGGAGAAGTCCTGGCTCTGCGCGGTGCAGTTGGGCTCGCCGGTCTGCACGGGCACGCTCACGGCGTTCCACGCCGCCTTGGTGGTGGCGCACTCGGGGCTGCCGGCCCCGTACAGTTCCACGGCCGCGGCCAGCGAGGCGGAGCGGACGTTCGCGTACCGCCACGACGAGGTCTTGCGGGCCAGGGCGCCCATGAAGATCTTTCCGGCCTTCTGGATGCCGATGCCGGTGACCGACGAGGGGCCGCCGGAGCAGATCGGGCTCGGCGGCTTGCCGCCGCCCGGCGCCGACCCCTCGGCCAGCAGGTAGAACCAGTGGTTGAGCGGACCGGCCGCCGCGTGCACCTCGGTGCCGGGAATCGCGGTGGACCAGCAGTTCGGGTCGCCGACGCGCGAGGGGTTGTACATGTACCTGATCGGCCCGTCGCCGACCAGGTCGACCTCCTCGCCCACCTCGTAGTCCGGCGCGTCGTTGGCGTTGTTGGCGAAGTGCTCGGTCAGCGCGCCGAAGATGTCACCGGTGGCCTCGTTGATGCCGCCGTTCTCGTTGCCGGAACCGGCGCCGCCCGGCGTGGTCTGGAAGATGGCGTGGCCGAACTCGTGGCCGACCACGTCGATCGGGGTGGCCTGGCGCTGGTTGTCCTGGGAGTGGCCGAAGTTGGTGTAGCTGCCGTTCCAGTAGGCGTTGACGTCCGAGAGGCCGACCCTGGCGGGGAAGCCGCGGCCCTGGCCGTCGATGCCGTTGCGGCCGAGCCAGTCACGGAGCATGTCCCATTCGCGCTGCACGCTGTAGAGCGCGTCGACGCAGGCCGTCTCCAGGTTGGTGCCGGAGTTGTTGCCCCAGACGTCGTCGGGCCCGGTGTACGGCTGACCGTTCTGCCCTCCGCACTGGATGCCGGGCCGCGAGGTGTCGACCATCCGGTACGTGCCGCTGGACTGGCTGGTGTCGACGGTCACGTTCGGGTAGTAGTTGCCGTTGCCGGTGCCCGCCCGCACCTCGTCGTAGGAGTCGGCGAACCTGCCCGTGCGGGCGTCGACGAAGACGTGCTGCTTGCTGGGCTTGCCGTCGGCCACGCCGGAGACCACTGTCTCCCATGCCAGCCTGGGCCGCTCGCCCCAGGCCAGCACGACCAGGCGAGGCGCCTCGCTGTCGTCGACGCGCGACAGGCGGGCCCTCGACACCTTGGTCGCCCGCTCGGCGCTGACCCGCGGCTCGACGGCGAGATTCTGGGGGCCGGGGCCGGACGCGGCGGTGGTGTCGCGCACCCGCCCCTCGGAGTCGGTGACGACGACCGCGTCGCCGCCGACGACCGGCAGGCCCTTGTAGGTGCGCTCGTAGGAGACGTAGAACATGCCACTGGCGCCGGCCGTCACGGCTCGGCGCCAGTAGGTCTCGTCGGGTCCCTTGCGTAACTCGTCCAGCCCGCTGGAGACGGCCTGGTCGGCGGCCGCCGCGGCGCGGCTCTCCGGGTCGTTGGCGGAGGTCAGGTTCTGAGGGGGTCGCACGCCGGGCGGTGCCGCCCCGGCCGCGGCCGGGTTGATCACCAGGGCTGTCGTGGTGGCCAGCCCGGCGACTGCCGCGAGAACGGATCTGCGTCTCACTCGCCAGTTCCTTTCATGCGTCCTCCAGACGGGCCCGCCGGGTGGGCGGGACGGTGTGGAGGTGGGGGGTGTGGCGGCTTGACAATAGATCCGGACTGGCAGCTAAGACATCCGTATAGATATCGGTATAGGTACGGATATAAGGAGGAAATAAGCTTCCCGAGTCATTCCTCGCTCAGGCGCGCGCCTCGTCGACCAGGAAGCGCGCCGCCATGTTCCAGCGGGCGTAGCAGGGCATCCCGAAGTATCGGCGCACGCCCGAGGCGTGACGCTCACGCCGGGCTCATTTCAGCCGGAGAAAGGGACGACCCGCAAAAGCGTCACGGGCGAATGGGTGGTCGCGTTCGACGGTCGGGGATCGCGTCAGGCCCGCCCGCCATCACCGGAAAGCGACGCGACCCTGGCCTCGATCGCGGCGATCAGGGCCTCCACGCGGACGTCGTAGATCGCATCGTTGCTGACCTCCGCCAGTTCCGTGCCGAGACGGGTGATCGTGGGGAAGCGTTCGGGGTCGACCATCCGGTACTCCCGCCTCCATGACGACTCGTCGCCCGCCCTGATCTCGGGGGCGAAGAGCACGTACGCGGCGGCCTGGCCCACGAATGCCAGGAGGGCGTCGGCCACGACCCGGTAGTACAGCGCCGCGTCCGCGCCGTCGAGCCCCGCCTCGGTGACCGCGCCGAGGATGAGTTCGACGATCCTGAACTCGTTGGCCCGCCTGGTCGTACGGCTCGCGGTGATGGAGGCCACCGCCGGATACTTGAGCGCGACCCGCAGCGACCCCGCCGCCAGCGCCCGCAGCCGGTCCTTCCAGGCGAGCCCGCCGGGAATGCCCTCCAGGATCTCACCGTAGGCCCGGTCCGCCACCGACAGCAGCAGCTCGTCCTTGTCGCGGAAGTGCCGGTAGATCGCCGTGGGGTCGGCTCCGAGCTCCTCGCCCAGCCGGCGCACGGTGAACGCGTCCTCGCTGCCCCTGGCGGCGATGCGCAGGCTGGCCTCGATGATGGCCTCGGGGCTGAGCTGGCTGCCCGAGCGCCTGGTCCTCACAGGTGTCTTCGCCATGATCGCACCAGTGTATCGGTTCGGTCTCCACGTAGCGCAACACTGTTGACATCTATGTTGTGCTGGCGTTCACTCCTCCCCAACACAGCGTGAGCGGAAGGTGCCGTCATGGTGGAAACGATCTTCGTTGGCGGGCGGGTGTTCACCGGCACGGCCGACGCCCCAGTCGACGCGGCGGTCGCGGTCGGGGGCGGGCGCATCCTGCTGGTCGGCGACCAGGAGGCGGTACGAGCCTCGGCGGGCGAGCACACCGAGGTGGTCGACCTCGCCGGCGGCCTGCTGATGGCCGGTTTTCAGGACGCCCACGTCCACCCGGCCTTCGGCGGTGGCCAGATGCTCCGGTGCGACCTGTCGGCGGAGCACAGCGTCGAGGGCTACCTCGCGGTGATCGCCGCCTACGCCGAGGCCCATCCCGGCAAGGCATGGATCCACGGTGGCGGCTGGTCGATGGACGTCTTCCCCGGCGGCACGCCGACCAGGCAGATGCTCGACAAGGTGGTTCCCGACCGGCCCGCGCTGCTGACCAACCGCGACGGGCACGGCGCCTGGGCCAACAGCCTGGCCCTGCGCCTGGCCGGTCTCGACCGTGACACTCCCGATCCCGTCGACGGCCGCATCGAGCGGGAGCCGGACGGCACCCCGCAGGGCACCCTGCACGAGGGGGCCATGACGCTGGTGAGCGAGCACGTGCCTGTGGCGGACGCCGAGGAGGCCTACGCCGGCCTGCTCGCCGGCCAGGCCCACCTGTTCTCGATGGGTGTCACCGCCTGGCAGGACGCCATGATCGGCGCGTTCCCCGGCAACCCCGACAACTACGAGGTCTACCTCAGGGCCGCCGCCGAGGGGACGCTGCGCGCCCGCGTCGTGGGCGCCCTCTGGTGGGACCGCGAGCGCGGCCTGGAGCAGATCCCCGAGCTCGTGGAACGACGCCGCACCGGGCAGGTCGGCCGGTTCAACGCCACCAGCGTCAAGATCATGCAGGACGGCGTCGCGGAGAACTTCACCGCGGCGATGCTGGAGCCGTACCTCGACGGCTGCGGGTGCGCGACCGCCAACAGCGGTATCAGTTTCGTGGACCCCGGCCTGCTGCGCGAGGCGGTCAGGGAGCTGGACGCCCTCGGCTTCCAGATCCACTTCCACGCGCTCGGCGACCGCGCGGTCAGGGAGGCGCTCGACGCCCTGGCGGGGGCGCGCGCCGCCAACGGCGCCAACGACAACCGCCACCACCTCGCGCACCTGCAGGTCGTGGACCCCGCCGACATCGCCAGGTTCGCGCAGGTGGGCGCCGCCGCCAACCTCCAGCCGCTGTGGGCGGCGCACGAACCCCAGATGGACGAGCTGACCATCCCGTTCCTCGGGTCCGAGCGCGCGGCCCGGCAGTACCCCTTCGGCGACCTGCTCCGCGCGGGCGCCCGTCTGGTCGCGGGCAGCGACTGGTCGGTGAGCAGCCCCAACCCGCTGTGGGGCGTGCACGTCGCGGTGAACAGGACGGTGCCCGAGGGCGAGCCCGGCGAGCCCTTCCTGCCCGAGCAGGCGCTCACCCTGGCGCAGGCGCTCACCGCCTACACGGCGGGCAGCGCCTGGATCAACCACCTGGAGGACGTCACCGGCACGGTCGAGGCGGGCAAGGACGCGGACCTGGTGGTGCTGGACCGTGACCCCTTCGCCGGTCCCGCCGAGGAGATCGGCGCCACCAGGGTCGTCAGGACCTATGTCGAGGGCCGGCTCGTCCACCAGGCCTGATGTTCGCGAACTCCCGAAAGGCGTGACTAATGAGCAGACGACTGTGGACGGCGCTCGCCGTACTCTCACTGACCGTGGCCGTGACCGCGTGCGGCGGGAGTGGCGGCGGCGGCGCGTCCCCCGCGCCCGGCAAGGGCCTGAGCTCCGACACACCCAAGCCCAAGGGTGACATCGACTCCTTCACCTGGGCCTCCTACGCCGAACCCCCGACCCTCGACTACGTGCACGCCTTCGACTATCCGCAGAACATGGTGCTGTCCAACGTCTGCGAGAGCCTGATGCGCTGGACACCGGAGCTGAAGGAGGAACCGGGCCTGGCCGAGAAGGCCGTCCAGCGCGACCCCAAGACCCTCGTCTACACCATCCGCGCGGGCGTGCGCTTCCACAGCGGCGCCGAGATGACCGCCGACGACGTGGTGGCCAGCCTCAACCGGCATCTCGACGAGAAGGTCGGCTCCTACTGGATCTCCAGCTTCCGCAACGTCGAGTCGATCAGCAAGACCGGCCCGATGGAGGTGACCGTCAAGTTCAAGCAGCCCGACGCGCTGTTCAATCTGGAGATGGGCGCCTCGCCCGGCACGGTGGTCAGCGCCGCCTCGCTGAAGGCGAAGGGCAGGGCGTTCGGCACCGCAGACGGCGGACTGGACTGCACCGGGCCGTTCAAGCTCGGCACCTGGACCAAGGGCCAGTCGATCCAGCTGGACCGCTTCGACGGCTACTGGGGGAACAAGGCCAGGTCGGGCAAGGTCACCTTCACCTTCGTGGCGGACCCCGCGGCCAGGACCAATGCCATGGTGACCGGCGAGGCCGACGGCGGCTACATGATCCCCGCCGGCTCCATCGCCCGGCTGCGCGCCTCGGGCGCGGGCACCGTCTACGGCGGCCCCAACCTGACCACCGCGAACCTGATCGTCTCCGACCTCGCCAACGGCCCGCTGGCCGACGTCAGGGTACGACAGGCGCTCTCCCTGGCCATCGACAGGCAGGGGCTGGTCAAGGCGGCCCTCGGCGAGTACAGCGCGCCCACGCTCGTGCCCGGTCCCGTCCAGTCCTGGCGCAACGCCGTGGACGCCAGACCCGCCGCTCCGGCCATCAAGCGTGACGTCGAGGCGGCCAAGAAGCTGATCGCCGAGGCCGGGGCGCAGGGCAAGAAGATCGTGATCGCCACGTCCGGCGTGGCGTCCGAGTTCCCGGTGATCTCCAACTCCGTGCAGGCGGCGGCCAAGGAGATCGGGCTCGCGGCCGAGGTGCGGACCGTCGCCCCCGACGCCTACACCGCGCTGTTCTCCGACCCGGAGGCGCGCAAGGGCATCGACCTGTTCCCGACGTTCTGGTACCTGTCGGCCACCGACCCGCTGGAGCTCTACGGGCTGTTCGAGACGGGACAGTTCGAGAACTACGGCGGATTCTCCGACCCCGCCTACGACAAGCTCGTCCAGGCGGCCGAGGTCGAGTTCGACCGGGTCAAGCGGGCGCGGCTGACGGCCAAGCTGCAGGAGACGGTGGCCACCCAGCTGCCCTGGATCCCGCTGGCCGACCTCGACAACGTGATGTTCCTCGGCAAGCGCATCACCGGGGCGCCCACCAGCATCTCCTACCTCTACTACCCGTGGGCCGCGGACATCGGCGCGGCGGGCTGATGGGCCGCTTCCTGCTGAGGCGGCTGGCCGGGATGGCCGCGATCCTGGGGGTGTCCTCGTTCCTCGTGTTCGGCGCCCTCCAGCTCGCCCCTGGCGATCCCGCCAGCTTCCTGCTCAGCGGGCGCTCGGCCACGCCCGAGGCGATCGCCGCCATCCGCGCCCAGTACCGGCTCGACGACCCGTTCCCCGTGCAGTACCTGCACTGGATCGGCGGCGTGCTCACCGGCGACTTCGGCCGTTCTGTGCAGTTCCGCACGGACGTCGGCGGGTTGATCGCCTCCCGCGTGCCCGTCACGCTCACCCTCATCGCCATGGCCTTCGCGCTCACCATGATCCTCGGCCTGGCGCTGGGTGTATGGAGTGCGACCAGGCCGGGCACGATCGACAAGGCCGTGCTCGTGGGCAGCTCGGTCGCGGTCGCCACCCCCTCCTTCGTCCTGGGGTTCGTGCTCATCGTGGTCTTCTCAGTGAACCTCGGCTGGTTCCCCTCCATCGGCGCGGGTGAGGGCCTGGCCGACCGGCTGCACCACCTCACGCTGCCCGCCGTGGCGCTCGCGTTGACGTTCGCGGGAGTGCTGGCCCGGGTGTCGCGCACGGCGATGATCGACCAGCTCGGCCTGGAGTACATCACGGTCGCCCGCGGCCGCGGCGTGCCCGAGCGGGCCATCATCCGCAGGCACGTGCTGCGCGGCGCCATGACGGTGACGCTCACCTACGGCGGCCTGCTGGTGCCCGGCCTGCTGGTCTCCACCGTGCTGGTGGAGACCACGTTCGGGGTCAACGGCCTGGGCCAGCTGCTGCAGTACTCGGTGACGGTCAAGGACTTCCCCGTCGTGCAGGCGCTGGTCCTGCTGACCGTGGCGGTGTTCGTGGTCGCCAACCTCGTGGTCGACCTGCTCGCGCCACTGGCCGATCCGCGCGTACGACTGGGGGCGCAGAACTGATGGAGACATTCGTCGTCAGACCCGGCCTGCGTCGTCTCGGCGGCAGGGTCAAGGGCGGCGGCCTGCTCACGGCCGCGCTCGTCGCGATCGCGCTGCTGGTCCTGGCCGCCGTCCTCGCTCCGTTCATCGCCCCGGCCGACCCCGACGCGGTCGACCTGTCGGCCGCCCTGGCCGGACCCGGCGGCGATCACCTGCTCGGCGCCGACGCCTCAGGCCGCGACCTGCTGTCCCGGGTCATCTACGGTGCCAGGTCCGGCCTGCTCGGCCCGCTGGGCGTCGTGGCCATCTCCACGGTGCTCGGCGTCCTGGTCGGGCTGACCGCCGCCTGGCACGGCGGCTGGGTGGACGCCGCGCTCTCGCGGTCGATGGAGCTGGTCTTCGCCTTCCCCGGCCTGCTGCTGGCGATCCTGGTGGTCGCGATGTACGGCCCAGGCCAGACCGGACCCATGATCACGCTGGCCGTCGCCTACACGCCCTTCGTCGGCCGCCTGGTCCGCGGCGTGGCCAGAGGGGAGATGGGCCGCCCCTACATCGCCGCCTACCGGGCGTTGGGCTTCGGCGGCCTGGCCATCTGCCTGCGCCACCTGCTGCCGAACATCGCGCCGGTGATCCTGGCCCAGTCCACGATCAACTTCGGCTACGCCCTGCTCGACCTGGCCGGGCTCGCCTTCCTCGGCCTGGGCGTGCAACCGCCGGCCGCCGACTGGGGGGCCATGATCAACGAGGGCCAGACCGCCGTCCTGCAGGGCGCGCTCGGCCCGATCCTCGTCCCCGGCCTGGCCATCGTGCTGAGCGTGATCGCCTTCAACATCGTCGGCGAGAACCTCGCCGACCGCGTCTCCAGGAGGTGACCATGCTGGAGATCGACGACCTCTCCGTACGGCTGCCGCACACCGCCCGCCCCGCGATCGACGACGTCTCGCTGACCGTGGCCGAGAACGAGACCGTCGGCCTGGTCGGCGAGTCGGGCTCCGGCAAGTCCCTGACCGCGCGCGCCGTCCTCGGACTGCTGCCGAAGGGCTCGCGGACCTCGGGCGAGATCCGGATGGACGGCGCCGACGTGCTGTCGATGTCCCCTGCGGGGTTGCGCCGCCACCGCGCCCACTCGGCCGCGATGATCTACCAGGATCCGCGCGCGGCGATCAGCCCCTTCCGCCGGATCGGCGACTTCCTCACCGAGATCATCCGCGAGGAGCTCGGCGCGAAGGCGGCCCGAGCCAGGGCCGTCGAGCTGCTGGGCATGGTCGGCCTGCCGGAGCCGGAGCGGCACGTTCGCCAGTACCCCCACGAGTTGTCCGGCGGCATGCTCCAGCGCGTGGTGATCGCGGCGGCCCTGGCCGGAGAGCCGCGGCTGATGCTGGCCGACGAGCCGACCACCGCGCTCGACGTGACCACCCAGGCCGAGATCGTCCGGCTGCTCCGCGACCTGCGCGCCAGGACGCGGACCGGGATGCTCTTCATCACCCACGACCTGGAACTGGCCTCGATGATCTGCGACCGCGTCTACGTCATGTACGCGGGGCGGATCATGGAGACGGGGCCGACGCGGCGGCTGTTCGCCAGACCACGCCACCCATACACCTCCGGCCTGCTCGCCGCCACCCCGCGCGTCTCCGATCTGGGCACGCTGCCGCCCGCGATCCCCGGGCGACCGCCGGACCTGCTGTCGGCGCCTCCTGGCTGCCGGTTCGCTCCTCGCTGCGAGCACGTCATGGACTCCTGTACGGCCGCCGTTCCGCCGCTGGTGGACGGGGTCGCCTGTGTGAAGGCGGAACTGTGAACATCGACCTGGAGGTCCGGGGCCTGCGCAAGCGTTACGGCACGTTCACCGCGGTGGACGATGTCTCCTTCGACCTGGCGGCGGGCGGATCGCTCGGCCTGGTCGGAGAGTCGGGCTCGGGCAAGACGACCACGGCCAGGCTGTTGCTCGGCCTGGAACGGGCCGACGCGGGCACGGTGCTGGTGGCGGGCAGGCCGCTGGCGGCGCTCGACCGCAAGGCCAGGGCGAGGCTGATCCAGATCGTCTTCCAGGATCCGTTCGGCTCGCTCGACCCGCGCCTCACCGTACGGGACTGCCTGACCGAGGTTCTGCGGCTGCACTTTCCCGGCGAGCCGTACGCGCCGAGGGTGGCCGAGCTGCTCGACCAGGTCGGCCTCGGGCCGCGCGAGGCGGGGGCGCTGCCCAGGGAACTGTCCGGCGGGCAGCGCCAGCGCGTCGCCATCGCCAGGGCGCTCGCGGTCCGGCCCAAGGTGCTGGTGCTGGACGAGGCGGTCGCGGCGCTGGACGTCTCTGTCCAGGCGCAGATCCTCGGCCTTCTGGCCGACATCCGCGCGGCCGGCGCCGTCTCCTACCTGTTCATCACGCACGACCTGGCCGTGGTCGGCTGCGTCGCCGACCATGTGGCGGTCATGCGGCGTGGCCGGATCGTCGAGTCGGGACCGACGGCGCGGGTGCTGAGCGCGCCGGAGCACGAGTACACGCGACTCCTGCTGGATTCCGTGCCCCAGAACGCCTTTTAAGAGGAGATCTCCCGGAAATGCTGTGTTACCTCTCGGCCACTGAGGCCCACGCCCTCATGTCCCGTCGCGAGCTGTCACCCGTGGAGTTGCTGACCGCCGTGATCGACCGTGCCGAGGTGATGGAGCCGCGGATCAACGCGTTCACCGAGCGCCTGTACGAGTCGGCGATGGAGCAGGCGAAGGCGGCCGAGGCCGCCTACCTGAACGGCAGCGCCAGACCCCTCGAGGGCATCCCCGTGGCGGTCAAGGAGGAGCAGCCGATCGAGGGCCGCACCCATGAGGAGGGATCGCTCCTGCTCAAGGGTGTCGTCGCGGACGTGACCCACCCGGTGGTCACCCGGATCACGCAGGCCGGTGGCATCGTCCACGCCCGCACCACCACACCCGAGTTCAGCTGCGCCGCGTTCACCCACAGCAGGTTGTGGGGCGTGACGCGCAACCCGTGGAACCTCGACCGCTCGCCCGGCGGCTCCTCGGGCGGCTCCGGCGCGTCGCTGGCCGCCGGCACCTCGCTCCTGGCCACCGGCTCCGACATCGGCGGCTCGATCCGTATACCCGCGTCGTTCTGCGGCGTGGTCGGGTTCAAGCCGCCCTTCGGGCGGGTGCCCGCGCTGCCGCCGTTCAACCTCGACCAGTACTGCCACGACGGCCCCATGGCCCGCACCGTCGCCGACGCCGCCCTGCTGCAGAACGTGATCGCCGGTCCGCATCCGTGGGACGTCGTCTCCGTCCGGCCCAAGCTGGAGCTGCCGCCGCTCACCGGCGACGTGCGCGGGCTGCGTATCGCGCTGTCGGTGACGCTCGGCGACTACGAGGTGGAACCGGACATCGTCGCGAACACGCTCGCCGCAGCCGAGGCGCTGCGCGCGGCAGGGGCGATCGTGGAGGAGGTCGACCTGCCCTGGACCAGGAAGCAGATCATGGCCGCGGCCGACGCCCACTTCGCCGGGATCTTCGGGGCCGGGATCGGCGAGCTGGCGGAGGAGCACGCGGACCTGCTGTCGGACTACACACGCGCGTTCGCGAAGAACGGCTCGGAGCTCACCTTCTACCAGGGGCTCGAGCTCGAAGGAGAGATCTACCGGCCGCTCGGCGAGCTGCTCGAGCGCCACGACGCGCTGCTCTGCCCGACCACGGCAAGGTCCTCCTTCCCCGCCGACCACGACGGCGGCCCGTTGCCGATCAACGGCGAGCCGGGCCACTACATGCTCGGGGTGATGACGATCCCCTTCAACATCGCCAGCCGCTGCCCCGTCCTTTCCGTCCCCTCGGGGCTGGCCGCCGACGGCGTCCCGACCGGCGTGCAGCTCGTGGGCCGCACCTACGACGACGTGACGGTCTTCCAGATCGCCTCCTGCCTGGAAGCCGCGCTGCCCGGCATCGGCCGGCCCGCCGTACCGGGCCGGTGAGGGACACGCACCCGCAGAGCAGCGCGTCGCGCCCGGCCGATCCGACACCCGCCGGCGGCGTGGCATGGCGCCGGGCACGTCCGGCGCACGCGGGGGTCGCCCACATGGCGTGACGCCCGGTCTCAATCCGCCTCGGGCAGCTGGAGACCTTCCTGGGGCGGGGTTCCTGGGCCACCGGCCTGCCTGGCCGCCGCCTCGATCGCGTCGGCCAGGCGCGCGACGGCCTCGGGGATGGTGCTGTCGGCGAGGTTGCCGTAGCCGAGGATCACGGTCGAGTCGCCGGTCTCCGCGTCGGAGGCGTACCCGGCGACGGCGTCGACGCGGACACCGGCGCGGGCCGCGGCGGCGACCACCCTGGTTGCCTGGACGCCGTCGAGGTGGAGTAACAGGTGGAGTCCCGCCGCCGCGCCGGAGACGCGGGCCTGCGGCAGCCGCCGGGCCAGCTCGCCCAAAAGGGCGTCGCGCCGGGCCCGGTAGCGCCGCCGGCCGGCGCGCAGGTGTCGGTCGTAGCCGCCGCTGTCCAGGAAGTGGGCGAAGGCGAGCTGGTCGAGCACCGGAGGCGGGACGGCGAGCGGATTGGCGGCGGCGACGGCCGGCGTCCAGCGCGGCGGGGTCACGAACCAGCCGATGCGCAGCGCCGGCGACAGCGTCTTGCTGACCGAGCCGAGCAGGGCCGTCAGTGAGGGCGCCATGCCCTGGATGGCGGCGACGGGGCGGCGGTCGTAGCGGTAGTCGGCGTCCTTGTCCTCTTCGAGGACGATGCCGTCGACGTCGTGGGCCCACCTGATCAGCTCAGCGCGGCGTGCCGGCGCCAGGACGACGCCGGTGGGGAACTGGTGGGCGGGAGCCACGATGGCCGCCCGGATCTCGGGCTGGGCACGCAGGAGATCGACGCGAAGCCCGTCCCTGTCGACGCCGATCGGGACAGGAAGCAGCCCGGCGTCGGCGATCGCCTCGCGCGTCCAGGTCCAGCCGGGGTCCTCCACGGCCAGATGGGTGAACCCTCGCTCGCGCAGGCCCCGAGCGATTCTGGCCAGGCCGTCGGTCGTTCCCCCGCAGATCGTCACGTCCTCGGCCGAGGTGGCGGTGCCGCGCGAGCGGTTCAGATAGCCGGCGAGCGTCCTCCGCAGCCGTGGGTGGCCGGCGGGGGCCAGATAGCTGAGATCGGTGAAGGGCACCTGCAGGCCGGCCTCGCGTATGGCATCCGACCAGCGCTTGCGCGGGAATGCGCGCAGGTCGGGCAGTCCGGGGGCGAAGTCGAAGCGGGGAGGGACCCGCGGCGGCTTCGGCGGGGTCGGTCGCGTGGCGGCGGCCGCGACGCCGTGCCGTACCCGCGTGGCCGAGCCGCTTCGCGCCTCGAGATATCCCTCGGCCGCCAGCTGCGCGTAGGCCTCGGTGACCACCCACCGCGAGCATGCCAGATCGACCGCCAGCGTACGGCTCGGCGGCAGCGCGCTGCCGGGGGCGATCCGGCCGTTGACGATCGCCGAGCGCAGTGCCCTGCGCAGGCGGTTGTGCAGCGGCCCCGCCGCCTGCTCCTCGAGGTCCAGCAGCGTTTCCCACGCCGAATCGGTCTGCTTCTTCGCCATCTGATTGGCCAGGGTATCCATTCCGCTCTGCCTCATGGTTGAGGTGACCAAGAGACGAAGGAGAACGGGCATGGCAAGACGCGCGGACCGGGAAGGCGTTCCCTCCTGGCTGCTGATGGCGGGCCTGGCGGGGCGGCCGGGGACGCCCACCGGGATGCTGGCAGGACGGCCCGGCGCGCCGGGCGGGATGCGGGGACGGCGGCGTCGCGCGGACGCCCTCACCCGGTGGGCCAGAGCCCTCACCACCCGGTCACGGGAGCCGCGGCCCCCCACGAGCGGCCGGCCCGCCTGCCCACGGGGAGGCGGGCCGCGGCTGACGAACGAAGCGCCCGCGCCTCCCGCCTCCGCCGGGTTCGCGTCCTCGCCGGCCATGGCGTCGGCCTCGCCGCCGACCGGAGTCGGGCGGGGACGTTCCTGGTGGTCACGCCGGTGCCCAGCGGGCCGCTCCGTCGTGCGGTGTCCAGCCGGTGGCGGCGGCCCACGGTTCGGCGATCGTGATGACGAGATCGACGACGGGGTCCTTGACGTCGGAGTAGACACCCGTGTCGCTGACGGTCCCGGCCAGGACGCTCTTGAAGCGCGCGTAGGCGGGCACCGCCTCGGGGTGGGCCCTGAACCAGTCGCGGAACAGCAGCGCGAGTCGCTCGTTGGGCGAGCCGAGGAGGCGGACGTGCAGGTGGATGTCCACGTCCGGCCCGCCGCGCCGTGACCACAGCCTCTTCGCCCAGAGCTCCGCGTCGTCGTCGCGTCCTGCCGGAACGTGGTCGTGCCGGTGGAGGGACCGCAGGAAGCCCAGGTCCGCCAGCGGCCGGTCGAACGCCTGCTCGGCCTCGCCCAGATCCAGGACGCTGACCTGCAGGTCGAACACCCGCTTGGCGGCCATGCCGGGGATCGCCGTGCTGCCGATGTGCTCCACGTGGAGCGCCGGCGGCCCGAGTGCGGCACGCATGTCGCTCGCGAGGGCGGCCCCCTGCGCCTGCCAGGCGGAGTCGTGCTCGACCACGACGGGGCCGGGTGTTGTGTCGTCGGGCATTCGATCAAGTGTAGGGAAGGGCGCGACCTCGCGGGTGGTGGGATGTCTCGCGTGTCAAGTCAGATCGCTTGACAGGCCGGGTGGGGGGTGATCCCATCTATCGCAAGTTAGGAAATATTCCTAACTAATCCCCCCATCAAGGAGGATCCATGCGACCTCTGACCCGGGCGCGCTCCCTAGCCGGCGCGCTCGTGGCCGCGTTACTGGCGAGCACGGTGGCGGCGGCGCCCGCGCAAGCGGCTCCGACCAGGTACGAGGCCGAGAACGCGACCATCTCCCAGGGCGTGGTGGAGTCCAACCACGCGGGTTACTCCGGCGCCGGATTCGTCAACGGCGACAACGCGGCGGGCAGCTACGTGGAGTTCACCGTCAACGCCGCGACGGCCGGGCAGGCCACGATCGGCATCCGCTACGCCAACGGCACCACCGTGAACCGGCCGTCCGACGTCTCGGTCAACGGCGCCGTCGTCTCCGCGGGCCGGCCCTTCCAGGGCACCGGTGCGTGGACCACATGGGTCACCTCCACCCTCACCGCGCCGGTCACCGCCGGGGCCAACAGGATCCGCCTCACCGCCACGACGGCCAACGGCAACCCCAACCTCGACTTCGTCGACGTCGAGGTGGCCGCGCCCAGCAGCGACCTGCAGGCGGAGAACGCGACGATCTCCCAGGGCGTCGTGGAGTCCAACCACGCGGGATTCACCGGAACCGGCTTCGTCAACTACGACAACGTGGCGGGCTCCTTCGTCGAGTTCACCGTCAACGCGGCCACCGCGGGCAACTACGAGGTGAAGTTCCGCTTCGCCAACGGCACCACCGTCGACCGTCCGATGGACGTCACCGTCAACGGAGCGGCGGCCACCAGCGTGGGCTTCCCCGGCACCGGCGCCTGGACCACCTGGGTGGAGAAGGCGGTCACTGCCCCGCTGATCGCGGGCGCCAACAAGATCCGCGCCACCGCGAGCACCGCGAACGGCGGGCCGAACCTGGACCGGATCAGCACCACCGTGCCGTCGGATCCCGAGCCCCCGACCCCACCGGGCAACCCGCGCGTGGTCGGCGAGGTCCGCCCCACCGCCGTGGACCTGGCCTGGGACGCCTCCACCGACAACGTGGGCGTCTCCAGCTACGTCGTCTACAACGGCGGCAACGTGCTCAAGACGGTCGGCGGCAACCAGACGACGGCCACGATCACCGGCCTGACGCCCAACACCGGTTACGTGCTGAGCGTCCTGGCCTACGACGCCGCGGGCAACGCCTCGCAGGGCAGCGCCAATGTGCCGATCACCACTCCGCCGAGCGACGACCACGAGGCGCCGAGCGTGCCGTCCAACCTGCGCTCGACCAACGTCAGCGCCACCAGCGTCACGCTGGCCTGGGCCGCCTCGACCGACAACGTCGAGGTGAGCGGCTACAACGTCTACCGCGACGGCGCCAGGTTCGCCACGGTCCCCGACCTGACCGCGACGGCTGACGGTCTGGCGCCCAACACGGAGTACTCCTTCCAGGTCGAGGCCTTCGACGCCAACGCCAACACCTCGGCCAGGAGCCCCGAACTGAAGGTCAGGACCACCAGCACGGCCACCGGGGGCGACCCCGTCTATGACCGTGACATCGCCAAGCTCGACCTGCCCTGGGGCGTGGCCTTCCTGCCCGACGGCGGCGCGCTGGTCGCCGAGCGCGACCGCTTCGAGATCGTCCGGGTCAGCGCGACCGGCCAGAAGACCACGGTCGGCAAGATCACCGAGGCGGTCACCACCACCGGCGAGGGGGGCCTGCTGGGCCTCGCGCTGTCGCCGAACTTCGCCACCGACCACTACGTCTACGCCATGCACACTTCGGCCTCCGACAACAGGGTCGTGCGCTTCAAGTTCGAGAACAACGCGATCGGCCCGCGCGAAGCGCTGGTCACCGGCATCGTGAAGAACAAGTTTCACAACGGCGGCCGGATCGCGTTCGGACCCGACGGCATGCTCTACATCACCACCGGCGACGGCCAGGTCTCCAGCAGGGCCCAGGACCTCAACTCGCTCAACGGCAAGATCCTGCGGGTGACGCCGACCGGAGCCGGCGCTCCCGGCAACCCGTTCCCGAACGCTCCGCGCGTCTACAGCCTCGGCCACCGCAACCCGCAGGGCCTGGCGTGGGACTCCCAGGGCCGGTTGTGGGAGTCGGAGTTCGGCGACGGCACGTGGGACGAGCTGAACATCATCCAGGCGGGCAAGAACTACGGCTGGCCGACCTGCGAGGGCCGCTGCAGCGACACCCGCTACGTCAACCCCGTCCAGCAGTGGGACGTCGCCGCCGCCTCGCCGAGCGGCATCGAGATCGTCAACGACTGGATCTACATGGCGGCCGTCCGTGGCGCCCGCCTGTGGGTCATGAAGATCAACGGCAACACCACCGACACGCCTCGTGCCTTCTTCAACGGCCGGTGGGGCCGCCTGCGCACGATCGTCAAGACACCCGACGGCGGCCTCTGGCTGACCTCCACCAACAACGACAAGAACGGCGGCACGCCGTCCACCATCGACAACGACGTCGTCCGCCTCAAGTTCGCGGGACCGCCGTTCGGGCTCACGAGCACGGCCTTCGCCAACAACGGCACCATCCCCACGAAGTACACCTGCGCCCAGGACGGGGTATCGGGCAACGACATCTCACCGCCGCTGTCCTGGTCCGGCGGGCCCTCCGGCACGCAGAGCTACGCCATCACCTTCATCGACACGGCCAACAGCGGCAAGCACTGGGCTGTCTGGGACATCCCCTCCGGCAGGCTGTCGCTGCCCGAAGGGCTCGGGCTCGGCTTCAACGTGCCGAACCAGTCGCCTGCCAAGCAGAAGGCGATGAGCTCGGGCAACAAGTCGCTGCAGTACTTCGGGCCGTGCCCCGGCGGCTCGACCCACAAGTACGAGTTCACGCTGTACGCGGTGGACACGGCGACACTGCCCGGCCTGAGCTCGAGCTCGACGGTCGCCCAGGTCGAGACCGCGATCCTGGCTCATGACCTGGCCTCCACCAAGCTGGCGGGCAACTCCGCCGCCTCCACCGGCTGACCGCCCGAATCGGGGGCCGGCACCCCGGCCCCCGATTCATCGGATGGAGAGGACACCTTCCCGCCCGCGCGGATCCCACCTCTGGCGCCATGTCCGGCGGGCCCTCCGTCAGGGCACCAGCACCAGGCGGCCGCGCAGACCGCCCTCGGCGAGCCGCGCGTGCGCCTGCACCGCCGCGTCCAGCGGGTACGCCCGGGCCACGCGCGGCGTCAGCCGTCCCTCGTCGACCAGCTCGGCCAGCTCGGCGAGGCGCTTTCCGTCCGGGCTCACCTCGATGGCGCCGGTACGGATGCTCCGCACCCCCGCGGGCTGCGCGCCGGGGATCACCCCTGCGAAGCCGCCTCCGTCGCGCACGAACTCCAGCGCGGGGGCGCCGATGACGGCCGCGTCCAGCACGCCGTCCACCCGTGCGGGCGTCGCCGTACGGGTGACGAAGTCGTGCGCGCCCAGCGAGCGGACGAGGTCCTCGTCGGCCGCGCCCGCCAGCGCGGCGACCTTCAGGCCCCTGTGGTGGGCGAGCTGGACGGCGTAGCCACCGAGCGCGCCTGCGGCGCCGGTGATCAGCACGCTGTTGCCCGGCTCGAGCGCGAGCAGGTCCAGGGCCTGGGCCGCGGCCAGGGCGTTGAGCGGCAGCGTCGCGGCGTGCGCGGCGTCGGCGGTGCGCGGGGCGGCGGCCACGGCGCTCGCGTCGATCACGACGTGGTCGGCATGGGTTCCCAGGGGCTTGCGGTGACCGTAGGCGAGCCCGACGACCTCGTCACCCGCCGCCAGGTCCGCCACTCCCCCGCCGACCGCGTCGATCGTCCCCGCCACGTCCCACCCGAGGCCGATCGGCGTGCCGTCCCCGCCGAAGACGCCGGCGCGCATGCCCACGTCCACGGGGTTGAGCGCGGCGGCCACCACCTTGATCCGCACCTGGCCGGGTCCTGGCTCGGGCAGCGGGATGTCGGCGATCTCGACGACGTCGGGTCCGCCGAAGGTTCTCACGATCGCGGCGCGCATGGTCAACAGAGCTCCTTCTTCAACGATGTTTTCCGCACTGCTACGAACCTAGGGAGTGCTACTCTCTCCTGGGAAGTACGCACTCCAGAGTGCGTACCCGACCCGGAGGTGAGGAGCCATGGCTACCCGGACCGCCGCCGAGCGCCGAACGGAAGAGCGTCTCGCGTACGACGCGTTCGTCAAGGACTGCCCGACCAGCCGGCTCCTCGCGCGGATCAGCGACAAATGGGTGAGCCTGATCGTGAGCGCGCTGGGCGAGCGGAGTCCGATGCGCTACAGCGACCTGAACCGCCGCATCCCTGGCGTGAGCGAGAAGATGCTCACCCAGACGCTGCGCTCCCTCGAAAGGGACGGCATCGTGGCCCGCACGGTGACGGCGTCCGTGCCCGTGCGCGTGGACTACGAGCTCACGGACCTCGGACGCAGCCTCAGCTGCCTGCTCTCGGCGGTGAAGGACTGGGCCGAGACCCACATCGAGGAGGTCGACGCGGCCCGCGAGCGCTACGACAAGGCGGGCTGATGCGGGTTCGGTGGATCTCACGTCGGGCCTCGCCCGGCTCCTCGCCGGCTCCTGTCCTGATGTGGCCGTTGACCACCGGCTCGGGGTTTCGTACGTTCCGCGTGGGCCGCCTTGCAGCTCCAGGACCGGAAGGGGTTGCGATGACCGCCGAGCGGGATTCGAACGGGTCGTGGCCGGACATGGTGCCGGGCCCCCTGGGGACGCCACCGCCGGAGTTCGCCCGCAGACGCGAGTCCGGCCCGCTGGAGCCGGCGACCATGCCCAGCGGCGACCGGGTTCCGGTGGCCGTGCGGTACGAGGACGTCCGGGCGCTGCTGGCCTCGCCTACCTGCAGCCGCAACCTGCGCCTGCCGGGGTTACCTCGGCTGGTGAGCGGCATCGGCATCGACGACGATCCGGACGCGCTGATCAACCAGGACCCGCCGGAGCACACCCGCTACCGCCGGATCATGCAGGGCACGTTCACCCCCCGCCAGATCGAGCCGTGGCGCCCCCGCATCGCGAAGATCGCCGAAGATCTCCTGGACGGCCTGGGCGACCGCTTCGACCTGGTCCAGGGATACGCGCTGCAGCTGCCAGGCCACGTCATCTGCGAGATGCTCGGCGTGCCGATGGACCGCTACGAGCAGTTCTGCCGATGGACGGACATGTTCCTGACCACCTCCACGGCCACCGAGCAGGCCCGATATGAGGGCTACACCGAGTTCATGGCCTATGCCGCCGAACTGGTCGCCCAGCATCGCTCTGAACCCGGCGCGGATCTCATCGACCTGCTGATCCAGGCCAGGGACGCCGACGACCGGCTGTCGGAGGGCGAGCTGGTCAACACTGTGTTCTCCCTCATCACGGCCGGCCACGAGACCACGGCCTCGATGATCGCCCGCGGTGTCTTCCGCCTGATGCTGCACCCAGGGCAGTGGGCCGAGCTGGTCGCGGACCCCACTCTGACGGCCACCGCCGTCGAGGAGATCCTGCGCTTCGACGGGCCGCCCGCCAGCGCCTTCATGCGCCGGATCACGAAGGACACCGACTTCCCCAGCGGCTCGCTCAGCGCGGGGACGGTCGTCATGCCCAACCTGAACGCCGCCAACCACGACCCGCGGGCCTTCCCCGACCCCGGCAGGTTCGACATCCACCGCTTCACCGAGCATCCTCCCCATCCGCACGTGGCGTTCGGGTACGGCCCGCACCGCTGCCTGGCCGCCAGCCTTGCCAGGGTCGAGCTCACCGAGGCGTTGCGGGCCCTGGTCGCGCGTCGGCCGGCGCTGCGCCTGACCGAGCCGGCCGAATCGGTGACATGGACCGACGGCCTGGTCTACCGGCCGGTCGCCATGTGGGTCACCTCCCGCACGTGACGTCAGCGCACGATGGTGAAGCGTGCCGCGGGCGCGCCGCGCAGCCTGCCCCGCGGCAGCTTCCTGCCGCAGATCGCCAGCAGCAGGTCCTGGGCCGAGCCGTGCACCGGCGTGCCCGAGCCGAAGGTCCAGTCGAGGTCGTCGGCGCGAAACTCGACGCCGTCCAGGTCGGCGCCGAAGAACGCGACGCTTCTGTCCGACGGATCGTCCGGCAGGGCAGGACGCAGCCGATCCTCGGGGACCTTCCGATCCAGCCCCAGGGGGACGGTGATGTCCAGGCCGTGGATCACGTCGTGGGCCAGCGCGCCCTCGTGGCCACCGCCCGGCGGCTTCCACGGGTGGTTCGCGTTCTGACCCAACGAGGCGGTGAGCTGCGCGGGGGTCATCCTGCCCGCGTCGCGCCTGGCGAACCTGTCGGCGGCCCTGTTGAAGTCGCCGCGCGCCATGAGCAGGCCGAGCGCGACCTTCGGCAGCGAGTACCGGAAGGCCATGGTCATGTGGGCCACGACCTCCCGCACGCGCCATCCGTCGCACAGGGTCGGCTCGTCCCACTGCTCGGGTGACAGGCCGGCCAGCACGGCGGCCAGGTCGCGGCGTTCGGCGGCGATGGCCGCTCTGATGTCGTTCATCGGTGTTCCCTTGTGTCGGAGGTCTTCCGCCTCGACGACGAACGGGAACCGTCCTGGACGACACTGCGCGGCCGGCCGTTCGGGAGAGCGACGAGGGCCCCTTCGTCAGGCACCTGGGAGAGCCCGCCGCCCCGTCAGCCGGTGGGCGGCCGGTGCCACATCGTCAGCCGCATCAACCGGAGGTAGCCCATCGCCTCGTACACCGGCCGGCCCTCGTCACTCGCGATGAGCATGGCCGGCGCGCCCGGCTCGACGAGCGTGGCCGCCCAGGTGAGGGCCGTGCCGATGCCCCGGCCCCGATATTCGGGCAGGGTGGACACCCACTCCACATCGACGATGCCCTGCCCGAGCCTGGCCCCTGAGGTGGCGACGGGACGACCGTCGACGTAGCCCACGAACAGTCTCACCGGCCCCCGCAGGACCGCCGTGTCGCCGAAGATCGCGCCCTTCGCCTCCGGCATCGGGTACGCCTCGACGAGCGTGCCGACGAAGTCGTCGAGTGTGCGCCGATCCTCGACTGGCACGATCCGCAGCGTGTCAGGCAGGGGCGGCGGCGTGCCGCCCGGCGGGCGCAGCATGAGCGGAGGATGACCCATCAGCTCCAGACCCGCCGAGGTGAGGTCGGGCGTCGGCCATACCGACAGGAACACGAAGTGGCGTTCGGGCGGGTAGAAGGCGAGGAGCCGCCGCAGCGTGTCCGGCAGATGGATGTACGGCGGCGGCCGCAGCAGTACCGCGGCGTTGTCGAACAGAACAGGGGATGCGGGATCGGCCGCCGCGAGATCGTCCCAGCGTCCGCAGCGCCCGCCCGCGCAGGCCGCGACGAAGGCGTTCCGCTCGGCGTTGGCCACGACGAACCTGCGCAACAGGGAGTCGCCCGCGTCGAGGTCAGGCTCCCAGCCATGGGTCAGATGCACATCGGACACCAGCCACACCCGCCCTCTCGTCCGGTGACGAGGATCGGTCCCAGCCGAGTCTATCCCCGGACCTGTGCCGCCCATCGGACCTGCCGGTGGGGCGCGTGTCCGCCGCCCGGTCGACAGGCCCGGTCGCCGACCGGGGCGAAAGGCCCCCGATCCGGCCATCTTGGTCTGCCTGTCGCAAAGGCTCGGCAAGGGCACGGTCCTCGAACCATGAATCGCGCGGATTCGCCCTTCCCCGCGCAAGACGATCGTGTCTGGGCCGGGGGCTACCCGAGCCGGCATGGTCATGCGCGGTGAACGGACGGGTGAACGCATGGGTGATGTGGGGATCGGGCGGCCGGCGGCGTACGTCGCAGAAGGCCGGAGGGAGCGGTGATGAGCTCGGCAACCGCCGCCCGGACGAGGACGGCGTTCCGGCCCGAGCTCGCGCCGGACGGCACCCAGCAGCCCGTCGTCGACGTCGTCATCCCGGTGCTGAACGAGGAGCTGGCGCTCCCCGGCTGCATCAAGACGCTCCATGCCTTCCTGTCGGACTCCTTCCCCCTCCCCTGGCGTATCACGATCGCCGACAACGGCAGCACCGACCGGACCTGGGCCATCGCGCAGGAGCTCTGCGAGAGCCACGAGCACGTGTTCGCGCGCCGCCTGGACATCAGGGGCAGGGGGGCGGCGCTGAAGCAGACCTGGCGCGAGAGCCCTGCGGCCATCGTCGCCTACATGGACGTCGACCTCTCCACCGACCTGGACGCGTTCCTTCCGCTGGTGGCTCCGCTGATCAGCGGCCATTCCGAGGTCGCCATCGGGACGCGGCTCGCGCGGTCGGCCCGGGTGCATCGCGGCGCCAAGCGGGAGATCGTCTCACGCCTCTACAACCTGATCATCCGGGTCGGCTTCGGGGCCGGCTTCAGCGACGCGCAGTGCGGCTTCAAGGCCGTCCACGCCGAGGTGGTCCGGCCGATCCTGGACAAGATTTCCGATGACAAGTGGTTCTTCGACACGGAGCTGCTGCTGCTCGCCGAGTACAACGGGCTGCGCATCCACGAGACGCCTGTCGACTGGTACGAGGACGTGGACACCCGGGTCAAGGTCTGCCGCACCGCGTGGGACGACCTCCGCGGCCTGTGGCGCATGGCCTGGGCGATGTCCACGGGAGCCGCGCGGGTGCCCGTGACCCGGCGGTCCGAGCTCGCCCCGCTCCATCCGCAGGCCACGATCGCCGAGCCGCGCAACCCGCTGCTGGCCAAGCTCCTGTCGTTCGCGATGGTCGGAGTGGTCAGCACGGTGCTGCACACGCTCCTCTACCTTCTGCTGCGCGCGGCCTGGTCACCGGCGATGGCCAACCTGGCCGCTCTCTGCGTCGCCACGCTGTTCAACACCGAGGCCAACCGGCGATGGACCTTCCGCCGCCACGGCGGCCCGCCCTTGCGGGCCCACTTCAGGGCGGGCCTGCTGTTCGCCCTGAACTATCTGGTGACCACGGTCGTCGTGACGGCGGTCGTCCAGGCTCTGCCCGAACACGGGCGGGCCATGGAGGTCACCACTCTCATCGCCGCCTACCTGGCGGTGACGATCTTCCGTTTCGTCGCCCTCGACCGGTGGGTGTTCCGGTCCGCGGAGCGGACCGTCAGCCCGTAGGCGGCAGTACACAACAGGGGATGACGCGATGACGGCAGCGATCGCCGCAGGCCCGGGGACAACGGCAGGCGCGGAAGGCACCGGCGGGCCGTACCGGCACCGGGCGGCACGGCGGTGGCTCGGGGCGGCCCCCGGCGTGGTCGCCGTGGTGGTGACCGCGCAGACGCTCGTGGCCAACGGCACGCCGCCGAAGGACATCGCGCTCTTCGCCGCCTACGTCGCGCTCGTCCTCACCCTGCCGGGAACCCTGCTCTGGCGCGCGCTGACCAGGCTGTCGCTGCCCACTGCCGTCGACCTGGCGGCGGGGACGGCCCTGGGTTACGCGCTGGAGATCTTCACCTACATGGCGGCCAGAGCCGCGGGCCTGCCGCGGCTGGCCGTGCTCGGCGCCGTTCCGGTCGTCGTGGCCTTCCTCGCGGTCCCGCGCCTGCGCCGGCACTGGCGGTCGCGCGGAGCGCCCCGCGTCCCCTTCCTGTACGGCTGCGCGATGAGCGCGGTGTACTGCTACCTGGTCGTGTCCAGCGGGCTCGCCTTCTTCCGGCGCCACGGACTGAGCTGGCCGGGCGACGCCGTCCCCTACGTCGACATGCCCTTCCACATCTCGCTCGTCGGCGAGCTGCGCAACCACATGCCGCCGACCGTGCCTCAGGTCGCGGGCGAGCCGCTGTCCTACCACTGGTTCGTCTACGCGGACATGGCCGCCACGAGCTGGGCGACCGGAATCGAGGCGCAGACACTCCTGTATCGGCTGTCCATGCTGCCGATGCTGGCGATCTTCGTCGTGCTCGTCCCCGCCACGGCGTTCATGATCACGCGCTCCTGGCTCGCCGGAGTGCTGGCCCTCGCCGCGGCCCATCTGCTCACACCACCGAATCCCTACGCGTGGCTGATCGGCAGCACCTTCGGGTTCGGTCCGCTGAACGCGTGGGCGTGGCTGAGCCCGACGCAGGTCTTCGGCGCCGCCCTCTTCGGAGCCCTCGGCCTGCTGGTGATCAGCCTGTTGCGTGGCGAGGGCCGGAACAAGGTGATCTTCGTTCCGGTGACCGTGCTGCTCGTCGCGCTGTCCGGGGCGAAGGCGACGTACCTGCCCCTGCTGCTCGCGGGCATCTGCCTGCTCGTCGCCGTGGACTGGGTGCGCTCGCGGCGGGTGGAGCGCGATCTGCTGCTGCTCGGCGCCATCACGCTGGCGACACTGGCGTTCGCCCAGTTCGTCGTCTTCGGCGGGGCGTCGCAGGGGATGCGGCTGTGGCCGTTCTCCACGGCGGTCAGGCAGGTGGGAACCTGGCCGACGAAGAGCCTCATCGACGAGCTCCCCCTCTCCCCTGCCGTCGTCTCGGCGACGCTCCTGCTGGCGTGGGCCGCGCTCTGGGTGGGGGTGTTCGGGCCCAGGCGCGATCCGGGGTCCGGCCCTGACCGCGCGCTGACGCTGTTCCTCGGGCTCGGCCTCGGCTCCCTCGGCGCGGTGCTGTTCCTCGGACATCCGGGGATGAGCCAGCTGTACTTCCTCACGGCGGCCAAGCCGTACCTGTGGATCGTCGCCGTCGCCGGTGTGCTGGCCGCGCTGGACCCCGTCTCCCGGCGGCTGCGCCCGCCGCTCGTCGTCGCGGCCATCGCCGCAGGAGCGGCCGTCCTGCACCTGTTCAGAACGGCCGGCGACACGTCGGCGCCCCAGCTCGCCGTGCTCGGCGACACGGGGCTCAGCAAGGCCTTCGTCCTGCCGTACGGCGTGCTGGCCCTGCTCGTGATCGTCGTGGCCCTGGCGCTCTGGCGCGTCCCGTGGCGGCGCGCGGCGGTGCTGCTGCTGGTCACGGGGTTCTCCGCGCCCTCGGCGATCATGTCGGTGACAGGGGCGCTGACACCGGCGGACGTCCCAGCGGTACCGGAGATCCCCTGGGAGGGCATCGAGGCCGCGCGCTGGGTGCGCGACCACTCCGATCCCGGCGACGTCCTGGCGACCAACGCGCACTGCCGCTCCAACGCCAGGAAGTGCGACAGCAGGCACTTCTGGATCTCGGCGTACGCGGAGCGGCGTGTCCTGATCGAAGGCTGGGGCTACACGGCCAAGAACCTGGCCGCACTGGAGGATGTCAACCGGCAGTCCATGGCCACCCGCCCGTTCTGGGACCTCTCCCTGCTGGCGGCCAACGACGCCGCCTTCACCGCGCCCACGGAGCAGGCGGTCCGCTCGCTCAAGGAGCGCTACGGCGTGCGGTGGCTGGTGGCCGACCGCGGGCGGAAGATCCCGGTCGCCCCCGAACTCGACGACTTCGCCACGCTCCGCTACGCGAAGGGCACGATCGCCGTCTACGAGATCACCGGTTGAGCCCGTTGATTTAAATGGCTTGCCATGTATTATCCATGGCAAGCCATATAAATCGGAGGACGCCATGAAGGCGAAACAGATCCGCACGATTCAGCGTGCCGTCCACCTCGCCACCGGGCTGGCGATCGTGGCCTACATCTACCTCGCGCCGCCCGCGGACTCCCCCGCGCACACGGCGATACGCTGGTTCGTCGTGCCCGTCCTCGTGGCGTCCGGCGTGGCCATGTGGCAGTGGCCGCGCGTCCGCCGCCTGATCCGCGCGAAGGACCGCGTGTGACCTCACTGCCCCGCCGGTCGTCCCTCGGCTACCAGGTCAACCACCTCGCCAGGCTGCTCGCCAACGGGCTGCGGGCCAACATCTCCGGCACGGGCGTGACGCCGGGGCAGTTCGCCCAGCTCCTGGCCCTCTACGAGGAGGACGGCCTCACCCAGCAGGAGCTGTGCGACCGGGTCAGGATCGACCAGTCCACGATGGCCCACACGCTCAACCGCATGCAGCGCGACGGGCTGATCGTGCGCACCACCGATCCCGAGGACCGCAGGCGCTCCCGCTATACGCTCACCGAGCGGGCCCGCCAGATCCAGGACGCCCTCGCCGAGGGCGCGCGGGCGGCCAACGCCCAGGCGCTGGACGGGATCGACCAGGAGGAGATCGACGCCTTCATGCGAACCCTGGGCCGCATGATCGCCAACCTCGAGTCCGATCAGCCGTAGCCGCGAGCCCCCGATGGGCGTCGCCGGGTGCGCACCGCCCACCGGTGCCACGTCGGCCCTCGCCCCAGGCCCGCGCCGGCGCTCCTCCACCACTCACCGCCGTCCTTCACGGGGCGGACCAGGCGTCGCGCTCTCGCGCCGCCGAAGCCGAGCGGTGAGGCTCAGGTCGAGGCGACAGGCTCAGGGTGGGGCTGCCTGACCGGCGTCAGCGTTCCGGCCAGGGCGATCGCGAGGATGGCGACGCCGACGGCGAGCGCGATCTCCGGCGCGCCGTAGCGGGAGGCGGCCAGCGTGAGCAGGGCCGCGCCGATCGGGCCGAGCGCGAAGTGGATCGTCCAGAAGGCCGAGGTGACCCGGCCGAGCAGGTGGTCGGGGGTGATCTCCTGGCGCAGGGACTGCGAGCAGATGCCGCCGATGGCGGAGCCGAACAGGAAGCCTGCCATGATCGCCGCGATGCCCGGGACCTCGGGGGCCAGGCCCGCGCACGCGACAGCCGTACCCGACAAGGCGATGCCGGCGATCCAGGTCGGGCCGAACCCGAGCCGCCCCCTGAGCTTGGCCACCACCGCGGCCCCCGCGAGCGAGCCGACCGCGGCGCAGGCGAGGACGACACCGACGGCGTCGTCGTTCTGGCCGAGGTCGTGCTTGAGGTAGTAGATGATGATGTCGTCCAGCCCGGCCGTGAGGAAGATGAAGAACGTCAGCAGGACCGTCAGTGAGCGCAGCACCGGGTGGCGCCAGAGGAACCGGGCGCCGTCGAGGAAGCCGCCGCGCTCGGCGGCCGGCGCCTCGGCGGGGCGCAGCCGTACGAGACTGAGGCCCAGCGCCGAGATGGCGAAACTCACCGCGTCGATGCCGAGCGCGACCGTCGGGCCGAACCGCTGGGAGGCCAGGCCGGCGAGTGCGGGACCGCCGACGCTCGCGGCGGCGTAGACCGCGTACAGGCGGCCGTTGGCCTGGGTGATCTGGTCCTTGCCGACCAGGCGCGGGACCACGGTGACGTAGGTGACCTGGAAGACCATGCCCAGAGCCGCACCCAGCGGGACGATCACGTACAGCAGCCAGATCTGGGGCGCGAAGATCCACACCAGGGGAACCAGCGCGTAGAGCACGGCCCTGGCGATGTCACAGGCGATCAGCAGCCGTCGCCGGTCCAGCCGGTCCGCGGCCAGCCCGGCGAACGCGCCCGCCACCAGCGAGGCCACGCCGGACAGTCCGGTCATCAGGCCCATCTGCACGACCGAGCCGGTCTCGCGCAGCACCAGCAGGGGGATGGCGATCATGGAGAAGGAGTCGCCGGCGACCGACATCGCCTGGATCACCAGAAAGAGGGAGAAGTTCTTGTTGCGCCACAGCGACACGCGGCCGGCCCTTCGAACGAATCGAAAACGTCAACCCAAGGTTGTCGACTCTACCGGCCGGAGTCCAACCATTTTGCGCCGCTCGCCGGGATGGCAGACAGGCGCCGGGGGAGGCGGGCATCGCCGACACGATCATCGCTCGGCGGATCGCCGGCCGCCTGGCCGGGACATCGCGACAAGGCCGAGAGCGCGAGAGACGGCGGAAGGCTCCGGGAGTCCCCGGAGCCTTCCGGCGTGGATCGGGCATGGGCCCGTCCGCGAAGGGTGCTCCTGCCCAGCCGAGCCGCACGCACGGCCGGGCGAGCACCCGGGGCTCGCGGGAGCCCGACCGGGACTCGCCCGAGGCCGTCGAGGCTTGCCATGGCAAGCTCCCGCTCGGCGTTCATGCCCACCCACCTGCGCCGCAAAACGAGGCGCGACCAGGGACGTCCTCCTCGAGCCGCTCCATCGTGCGATCCCTTCGGCCGGACGGCGACCCCGCGCACGGAACCGCGTTCGCGGCGGTACGGCAACCGTCCCGCACGACCATGCCCGCTCCGGCATCGCGCATTCCGCGGAACCCCCGCCGTTCACGAAGCGCCAGGTCAGCCCTTATGCCGTGACTCGCAACACGATAAGGTGGGCGAAGCCTCGATTGTCTTGATACCTAGCGTGGTGAGGCTGGTGCAGCACGACGGGGGGCTCAGGGGTTACGTCGCGCAGGGCCTGTCCATTCTTGTCGTGGCAGGTGTCTATCTCGCAGCCGCTGAGCTGGGGCTTCTACAGGAGCTGGTACGGGGGCAGGTCACGCCGTTGTGGCCGCCCACGGGCATCGCCCTTGCCTGCCTTCTCCTCATGGGCGTGCGGGCCTGGCCGGGGATCACCCTGGGCGCCTTCCTCGTCAACGCGACGCTCGGGCCGTCGATGCTCGCGGTCTTGGCGATCTCCGTGGGGAACACGATCGGTCCGCTGTGCTCCTACTTCCTCCTCGCCAGCGTGGGCTTCCGCAGCTCGCTGAATCGGCTGAGGGACGCGCTCGCCCTGGTGTTCCTCGGCGCCCTCGCCGGAATGCTGGTCAGCGCCACGCTGGGCAGCGGCGTGCTGGTGCTCTCCGGCGCGCTGCAACCGGCCGAGTTCTGGCCGACGTGGTCGGTGTGGTGGACGGGCGACGCGATGGGCGTGCTGGTCATCACGCCACTCCTGCTCGTGCTGCACAAGGGGCTCCGGCTGCCGCGAGAGGTGCATGCGAGCTGGCGGACGCAGGCGCTGTCACTGCGCGAGAGTCTCCGGCTGCCGCGCCGGGCGCTTGTGGGGCGGTGGGCGGAGGCCGCGGCGTTGGTGGTGCTCACATTCCTGGTGACGCTGGCGGCCACGACGACCTCGACCAACATGCTCTTTCTCGTCTTCCCCCTGCTGATCTGGGCGGCCCTGCGCTTCCAGTTGCCGGGGGCCACGGCATGCGTGCTGATCGTCTCGACGGTGGCGATCGTCAACGCCGCGCGCGGCATCGGCCCGTTCGCCCACCATGACCTGTTCGTCAACATGGTCATTCTGCAGGCCTTCAACGGCTCGGCGGCGCTGACCGCGCTGCTGCTCGCGGCGATCATCGCCGAGCGAAACCACGCGCATCACAATCTCGAGCAGATCTGCGCGCGGCTCGTCGAGATGGCGGTCAGGCTCGAGCGAGGCCAGGGCGTGAAACCGTGGCCCTCCGCGCCGTCCGAGGACCTGCCGCCGGCGCGACACGAGGACAGCGAGCTGTGGCGTTGAGCCCTTGAACGACCCGTCCTTCCCGACCCTGCTTCGAGTGGATGGACAGCGCCCGCACCTCCCGGTCGGCCGGCCCGATGAGGGTGTCTCCCCGCCCTGGAGGGTGGAGCACGTGCGCGGCTGTGCCGCCGGTCAGCGGCGACCGCTTCCACCAGGCGAACCACCCCGGACATGATCGGGAAAGGAAGTCCGGGCAAATGGCAATGCGAATGCCCCCGCCATTAAGCCCTTGATCATACTCGTCCGCCGACGACGGCGGCGAACCGGGGTCACCCATATGCGAATCAGGCCTCACAGTGACTGGACAGTGACTCATCCCCGTGATGCCCCGATCACTATTCATAACCTATTCGACAGCGTCGACAAACCAGCGAAAACACAGGTCATACACCTTGCGGACGGGAAGATTTTTCCTTTTCGCAAGGCGTGTGTATCGTCGTACCCGGCGTCGGCGCACAAGCACCGGCAGGCCAATGTGATTGAGCAAGGAGAAGTTTAAGGTTGCAGTAGAAGAGTTATCAGCACTTCGCAACTCAGCGGCCTCGTAGAGTAATTCTCAAGGAGGGCATCTGATCGCGATGGGATACTTTATTTCCTGTTATCCGACAGGCATTTTCCGCGCGCCGCGCCAAGCAGCCGCGCGAGCCCTTCCGACGTCGCAGGCCATGATCCGCGACCAGGGCAGGAGAAGCGGCTGAGCCGCATCGGGCGTACCCGCCCCCTCGCATCCACCTATTGACAGCGAGGCGCCGTCCGCGCGGTGCGCGTACGGCGTCCTCCCGCGTGCTCGCACGCCGTGACGACAGGAGATCACATGAGCAGGTCCACGCCGACGACGACGGGCGGTGTCCAGCAGTGGTGACCACCATGAGCGAAACGCTCCCCCGCACCTCCGTCGTTCCCGCCACGCTGGACGTCCCGTTGACCGTTCCGACGTTCATGAAGCTCGCCGGGAGCCTGGCCGGGTTCCCGTTCGTGAAGGTCGTGGTGGACCTCGAGAAGGCGGAGTTCCACTTCATCGACAGCACCGGCAACCCGCTGCACGTGCGGTACATCGCCGAGCACATCCTCGGCGAGCCGGTGGAGGTCCTGCTGCGCGACATCGACACCTTCAACCACAACGTCTACGTCCGCCCCGACCGGCGCTTCCTGCTGGGGCTGCTCGCGATGCACCGGCGTGGGCGGGACGACGGCGACGAGGAGGAGCGCGTCTTCCTGTCGCTGGAGACGGTGGAGGCCGACACCATGTCGGCGGACATGCTGCTGTCCTTCTACCGGCACGTGCGCGCGCACCTCGACCCGTCGGTGCCGCTGTTCCTCAAGCCGGCCAACCACCTGCAGGAATCCCACGTCGCCCGCATCCCGCAGGAGGAGTTACCGCGGCTCCTCGCCCACGAGCTGCTGTCTCAGGCGCCGTTCGTGCCGCTCAACCCCGGCACGACGTACGGCAGGCTCCGGCTGTTCACGTCGACGGCCGACTACCGCGCCGCCGCCGGCACCGTGGAATGGCACGACATCGTGGTCATGCCGCGCGTACCCGACGACATCCCCCGGGTTTCCGGGCTGGTCAACACCGAGCACACCACCCCGCTGTCCCACACCAACGTGCTGGCCACCGGGTGGGGCATCCCCAACGCCATCCAGACCGACCTCCTCGACCGTCCCGGCCTGGCCGGGCTCGACGGCACCTGGGTGCGGTACGAGGTGGACCCCGCCGCCCCGCGGATCCTCGTCGAGGCGGCCGAACCGCCCGACACCCTCGACTCCGGGCCGCCGTGGACCGCCGAACGCGTCACGCTGGAACGGCCGGAGACGGACGCCACCGAGATCACCCCGCTGTCGCACCTGCGGATGGGCGACCACTACCGTTTCGGCACCAAGGCCGCCAACCTCGGCGAGCTGTGCCATGTGCTCGTCCACGGCTCCCGCCGCTGGCTGGGCTTCTACCAGATCCCCCGGCCGCCGCGGCCCGACCTCCTCGGCTACCTGGCCGGGCAGCTCGGGGTCACCGGCCCCGCCGACGAGGCCGCCCTGACGGCCGCCGCCGAGCGCCTGCTCAGACAGCACGTCGAGGTACCGCGCGGCATCGCGCTGCCGTTCTCCCTGCAGCAGGAGTTCCTGGAGTCCTCGCCGCGGATCCAGCAGACCATCGGCCGCGTGAAGATGGCTCTGGAGGCCGGCACCGACCACGTCGAGAGCCTCTGCGCCGAACTCCAGCGGATGATCGTCGAGACCCGGCTGCCCGACGACATCCTGCGGCGGATCGACGACGCCATCGTCACCCACCTGTCCGGTGTCGGCCGGTTCGTGGTGCGCAGCTCGTCCAACGCGGAGGACCTGGCGGGCTTCTCCGCGGCGGGCGTCTACGAGTCGGTCCTGCACGCGCGCACACTCGACTCGATCGCCGACGGCATCAAGGAGGTGTGGGCCTCGCTGGTGTCCGCGCGCAGCGTACGGCTGCGCGAACAGGCCGGCATCCAGCTGGAGGACTGCTACATGGGAGTGATCGTCCAGGAGTGGGTCGACGTCCCCCTCGGCGGCGTCCTGGTCACCTGCAACCCGGCCGACCCCCGCGACTTCAGGAACGTCTACGTCAACATCTCCACCGGCTCGGTCACCGACGTCGTCTCCGGTACCCGCGACCCCCTGCAGCATCTCTACAACACCGTCGAGGGCGGCGGCCGGACGATCTCCCTCGGGTCCGCCCGTTCCGACCTGGACACCGCCACGAAGGACTCCCTCGCGCGACTGGCACTGATCGGCCGCCTGCTGCAGTCCCACTTCTCCCCCGACTACCTCTACGGGGTCCCCGTCGACATCGAGTGGGCCATGGACGGTGACCGGATCACACTGCTGCAGATCCGGCCCTACCGGTCAGCGCCATGACGGCGGGCGTCACACCGGCCGCCCGGCGGGTCATCAGGACCCTCAACGGCTTCAAGCTGTTCACCGGCCTGCTGTGGTGGCTGCCGATCTACTACGTCTACCAGCGCGACCACGGGCTGTCGGACGGAGAGATCTTCGGCATCCAGAGCATCTACTACCTGGCGTTCTGCCTGCTGGAGATCCCGACCGGCGCGCTGGCCGACCGCTTCGACTACCGCAGGTTCCTGCGGGCCGGCGCGGTCGTGCTGACGGCGGCCAACCTCGTCCCGGTCGCCTGGACGTCCTATGGGGGATTCCTCACCCACTTCCTGCTCGTCGCGCTCGGCAACTCGCTGGTGTCCGGCGCGGGCAGCGCCTACCTGTTCGAGTACCTGCAGCGCACCGGCTCCGTCGCCGCCTACCAGCAGGCCGAAGGCAGCGGCCGCGCCTACACGCTGACCGGCCGCATCGCAGGACTGCCCGCGGCGGGGGTGCTCATGCAGTGGTACGCGCCCTCGCCGTACTGGCTGTCAGCCGCCTGCTGCGCCGTCGCCGTCCTGCTCGCGATCCGGCTGCCGGCCCTGCCTCCGGGAGGTGAGGGGCACGGCGGACGGCATACGTCGGTGCGCGATCAGCTCCTCGTGGGCAGGGTACTGCGGCACTCGCCCCTCCTGATGCTGCTCATCGCGCAGGGGGTGGCCGTCTTCACGCTGGTGCGCATCGGCCAGGCCAACCTCTTCCAGCCGATCCTCACCGTCAAGGAGCTGCCGCTCGCGGCGTTCGGCGTGATCATGGCGGTGACCACGGTCTTCGAGCTGGCGGGTGCGGCCCGCTCCACCTGGCTGCGGCGCTTCGGCGACGTCCCGGTGGTGTTCGCGCTCACCACGGTCATGGCGGCCACGCTGGCGCTGGTGGCCGTCACCGGAGCGACCGGCACGGTGATCCTCCTGTGCGTCTTCTCGCTGGCCTCGGGCCTGGTCTTCCCCGTCCAGCGGCGGCTGGTCAACACCGCCATCACCGACTCGCGGCACCGCGCCACGCTGCTGTCGCTGGAGTCCCTCATCGACCGCTCCGTCTGCGCCGTCGTCGTGCTCGCGCTCAGCGGCTACCTGTCCGAAGGCGCGATGGACCTGTTCCTGACCCATGTCGCCGTCGGCACCGTCGTGCTCATGGCGGCGCTGGCCGTACTGCTGCGCCGGAGCCAGCAGCGGCGGCATGCCACCGCGCAGGCACCCACGGCAACGAAGGAGAACGTCACGTGAACACGATCCTGTACGTCTACGCCAAGGGCGGCGCGCCGCTCGAACACGCCTTCCCGCGCATCGCCCGCTGCGGCGAGCTGCATGTGCTGGCGCTCATGCCGCTGCCGGTCGCCGGGGCGGAGCGGTGGCGACCGCACTGCGCGAGCATCACCGAGGCCGGCGCGGACGGCGTCCGCGGCCAGGCCGCCGTCGACGAGATCGTACGGCACGCCAAGGCCATCGGCGCCGACGCCGTCATGACGCTGTCGGAGTTCGCGGTCCTGGCGGTGGCGCACGCCGCCGACCGGCTCGGCCTGGCAGGGGCGGGCGCCGCCGCCGCCGAGAAGGCCCGCGACAAGCGGCTCATGAGGGAGAGCTGGGCGGCCGCCGGCGTGCCCATCCCCGGCTTCCGCCGGGTCCGCGCCGAGGCCGACCTGCGGTCCGCGCTGACCGAGCTGACCCCGCCGGTACTGCTGAAGCCGGCGTGGGGCGCGGGCTCCATCGCCCAGCTGGTCCTCCACTCGCCGGACGACGCGCCGGCCGCGTGGACGCAGGTCGCCGCCGCCCTGGACAAGGGCAACCAGGCCGGGATGAGCGAGCTGTACGAGACGGAGGCCGACCGGCACCTGCTCGTGGAGGAGATCGTCACCGGCTCGGTCGACGGCTGGTACGACGTGCCCGGCTACGCCGACTACGTGAGCGTCGAGGGGATCGTCGCCGACGGCGTCTACCACCCGCTGTGCATCACGGCCCGGCTGCCGCCGATCCCGCCGTTCAACGAGGTGGCGAGCCTCATGCCGTGCGTGCTGCCGGAGCCGTTGCAGCGCACGATCGAGGAGGTCTCCCGGCAGGCCGTGGACGCGCTCGGGCTCGGCACGTGCGGCACGCACACGGAGCTGAAGCTTCGCGCCGACGGCGAGCCCGCCGTCATCGAGACCGGCGCGAGGTTCGGCGGCGTCATGATCACCAGGCAGATCGAGGAGGTGTTCGGGCTCGACCCGATCGCCATGCTCACCCGGCAGCTGCTCGGCGAACGCGTCGGCTACCCCGAGCGGATGCTCGTCGAAGGGGACGGCGCGGCCGCCTCCGTCGTCGCCGTCCCCGCCGACGCCGCGGGGAACCCGTGGCGTAGCACGCCGCCCTGGTCGCCGCGGGCCGTGAACTGGCCGGCGATCCTGTCGCCGGGCAGCGCCGTCGAGCCCGTGGCGGCCTTCGACCTGCCGGCCGGGCGGCCCGTCCCCGCCTACGACCCGGCCGCAGGCGTCGCGAACTGGCTGGGTGTCCTCCTGCTCACCGCCGCCGACGCCGGAACGCTGCTGCGGGACTGCAACGCCGTGCTCGACGGTCTCGAGGACGGGCTCGGCCAGGCTGCCGCCTCATAGGGGGTGCCACGGCGCCGGCCGTCAGGCGACTGGCCTGGCCTGGGCGAACAGCGCGGTCAGGGCCCCGCGTACCGCGTCGCAGCGGTCGGCGGGGATGATCACGCGGACGCGGGTGTCCACGCGCTCCTGGTAGAGCCGGAGCTCGACCCGGCCGAGGCCGACCTCGACGCTCAGGTAGTCCGGGGTGAGGGGGTCGGAGTCGATCGACACCACGAACTGGTGCGGGGCGTCGTCCGCGAGGCCCAGCAGGTAGGCGAGCCGGGTGACGTTCTCACGGTCCAGCGGAAACGTCTTCGCGTTGATGCCGACCGCGACCACGTCGGCGCCGTTCACGACCATCGGCCAGAAGGACAGCGTGTCGGTGTCGCGCAGCTGCGGGCGGATCGACTCGTACGAGGAGCCGGGGGTGCCCGCCAGGGCGAGCTGGTGCAGCGACGGGACTGCGTGCGTGTGGTCCCCGGGGAAGGTGAAGGACACTTCGGTCATGTCGCACCATATCCGGCAGTGGACCGCTGATCGAACACGATCACCGCCGGTCCCGCCGTTTGCGACGGCGGGACCGCCCGGGTCGCCCGGCGAGCCGGCCAAGGCCACGGTATGGGCGGCGACCGACCCCCGTTGCGCCGACCAGGCGTTCGACATCAACAACGGCGACCTGTTCCGCTGGGATGACATGTGGCCGAAGATCGCCCGGTTCTTCGACCTCGGGGTTGCCGCCCCGGTGGGCAGGCCCGGAGGGGGCGGGCGCAGGCCACGCCTGCGCCCTGCCGGGCGCGCTACGGCGCCTGCTGACGGTTCAGCTCGGAATGCCGGTAGCCGTAGGCGAAGTAGATGATCAAGCCGATCGCGAACCAGATCGCGAACCGCAGCCAGGTGACCGGGTTCAGGAAGGTGATCAGCCACAGCGAGAAGAGGACGCCGATGGCCGGGACCACCGGCATGCCCGGCGTGCGGAAGGTCCGCGGCAGGTCGGGCCGCCGGTACCGCAGGACGATGACGGCGACGCACACCACGACGAAGGCCAGCAGGATGCCGATGTTCGTCAGCTCGGCCGCCTCCCGGATCGGCAGGAACCCGGCGATGATCGCGGAGACCACCCCGACGATCCAGGTGATACGGCTCGGCACCCGGCGCACCGGGTGGAGCTTGGCGAACCAGTGCGGCAGCAGCCCGTCCCGGCTCATCGAGAACCACACGCGGGTGACACCGAGCATGAAGGTGAACATGACGGTGAGGATGCCGACGATCGCGCCGGCCGCGATGACCCCGGCCAGCTTGGACAGGCCGACCGCGGCGAACGCCGAGGAGAAGCCGCTCTCCGGGTCGATGTCCCGGTAGTTCTGCATGCCGGTGAGAACCAGCGTGGCCAGGACGTACAGCACCATCGAGACGGCGAGTGAATAGATGATCGCCTTGGGCATGTGACGCTGGGCGTCCTTGGACTCCTCGGCGGCCGTGCTCATGGCGTCGTAGCCGAAAACGGCGAAGAACACCGTGGCCGCTCCGGTGATCGCGCCGGCGACGCCGAACGGGAAGAACGGGGTGTAGTTGGCCGGGTTGATGAAGAAGAAGCCGACCACGATCACGACCAGGACGACCGCCACCTTCACCGCCACGACGAAGGTCTCGAACCGCGCGGCGGCCTTGATGCCCAGGTTGAGCAGGTACGCGATGAACAGGCACAGCAGCGCCGCGAACAGGTCCATCACCCGCCCGGGCGCGGTGCCGGGGGCGCCCAGCATCCATTCGGGCAGGTGCAGGCCCAGGTTGCCGACGAGGAACCCGAAGTAGCCGGAGATGCCGATCCCCACGACCGCGACGATGGCGGTGTACTCCAGCAACAGGTCCCAGCCGATCAACCACCCGACCAGCTCCCCCAGTACGGCGTAGCCGTACGTGTAGGCGGATCCGGCCTTCGGGATGAGCCCGGCGAACTCCGCGTAGGAGAACGCCGCGGCCGCGCTGGCCACACCGGCCAGCAGGAAGGAGATGAGCACGGCGGGCCCGGCAGTCTGGTTGGCCACCGCGCCGGCCAGCGCGAAGATCCCCGCGCCGATGATGCCGCCGATGCCGATCGCGGTGAGCTGCCACAGGCCGAGCTCCCGCTTGAGTTCGCCTTCGTGCTCGCTGGCGATCTGCTCCACCGGCTTGCGCCGGAACACTCCCGAGCCGCCTCCGAACGATTGCCGAGCCGTCATGGTCTCGCCTCCCTCGTCACGACGTTTGTCAGCTGTGAGGGGAATGATCCGAACGTACCCGCTTCGGAGGTGATGAGTCCGAGCCGGGGTGGCTCGACAGGGGCCGGGCCGCGCGGGCGCGGTCATCGGCATCGGCCTCGACGACGCCGACGCGCGGCTCGCCGCGGCGCTTCAGCGCCTGCTGTACCGGCAGGCCCGCGACCGCTGTGTGACCAGAGGGGCGGGTCCGCCTGGTGGCGTGGCGCTGGTGATGCACGGCGCCTATCGGCTCGCCCCGGCCGGGGCGAGCACGTACCAGCCGCTTCTCGTCATGCCCGACACCCGGGCGCCGCAGGCCAGGGCGGTCGCGAACGCCGCACGTACCTCGTGCCGCCACTGCCGGGCGAGTCCGGGCGCCCGGCGGCGCAGGACGTCGATGTCGTCGGGCACCGCGCACAGCATGGTCTCCGCGGCCTGTGGGGCCCGTCGCCGCGGCCGGCCGTCCGGATCGGTGTCCAGGAGCACGGCTCCCCCCACATCGAGCACGTCCACCGGCCGTCCGGCGGCGGCCGCGGCGACGTGGGGCGCGCGCAGGGGCCAGCGCACCAGCAGCCGGTCGCTGCCATGGCCCGCGTTGGGCCCGTCCGGCATCTCGCCGTAGAAGTCGACCAGGTACGACGCCACGCGGGCGCCGAGTTTGGCGAGGTTGAAGTAGGCGTTGCGGCGGACCAGCGGGTCGAAGGTCCAGACGACCGTGTCGATCCCGCGTTCGAGCGCCCAGGCCCGCTGGTGCAGCTTCAGCGCGAAGCCGACCCGCCTGCCCTGGACGCGCGGGAGGACGCCGGTGATATGCGAGTGCAGCTCGATGGCGGAACCTGGACGGCCGCCGAGGAAGCCCGCGGTGACGCCGACCATGTCGCGGCCGAGGTACGCGCCCGCGACGTAGGCGCCCGCGTGCGACAGCGCGCGCATCAGGTCGCCTGACACCGGGGGGCTGCCCTGGCCCATGCGCCAGACGAGCGCCAGCAGCCGCTCCGCCTCCCGATGTTCGACCGGCCCTGTCAGCTCTCGGACGGCGAGGCCGCCGGCTCGCGACGCCTCATCGGCCGCCGCCCGCGCCTCGCCGAGCTCCGGGTGGGACAGCGCGGTCATACGGATCCTCCGTGGACGAGCACGGCGGCGGCACGGCCGGGGCCGCCGCCGTCATGGACTGCGCCACCGCGAATCACCAGCGTCGTCGACATGCGAGCATCCTGCGCCGACGGAGGCTGCGAGAGTTCATCCGATCCGACGAACTCGGCGGCGACCTTACGGGTGTTTCGACGAAGCCGCCGATGACCGCCGCCTCCGCCAGCCGGGCCCGCGGCGGCGGATGGCACGCCTGGCGCGTCGGGCATCGAAGCACGCCCTCTTCCAGGGGAGATGAGAACGTCACCCCGTACAAATGTAGATACGGAATCCAAAGATGCGTACTGCGAAGCACCTAGCGGATTTTTGGATGACCAGGTTGTGATAAGCGCCTGGCGCAATGGCCGTGACATGGCTTAGCCCAGTAACGGTCACTGGAGCGGGACGGTCGGTGAAGGTGCCGTCACCGAGGTGGCCATACCCGTTATAGCCCCAGGCTCGGACGGCGCCATCGGCCATGAGAGCCAAACTGTGGTCCCTGCCAGCGGCAATGGCACGAACATTACTCAACCCAGACACGGAAACAGGAGCAGAGCGAAGGGTCAGGCTGCCGTCACCGAGCTGTCCAACGTCGTTCATCCCCCAGGAGCGGACGGTGCCATCGGCCATAAGAGCCAAACTGTGCTGCGTGCCAGCGGCAATGGCACGAACATTGCTCAACCCAGACACGGAAACAGGAGCAGGGCGAAGGGTCAGGCTACCGTCACCGAGCTGTCCAACGTCGTTCATCCCCCAGGAGCGGACGGTGCCATCGGCCATAAGAGCCAAACTGTGCTGCGTGCCAGCGGCAACGGCGCGAACATTACTCAAGCCGGAGACGGATACAGGAGTAGAGCGAACGGCTGCAATCGTTCCATCACCGACTTGACCATTAACGTTCGCGCCCCAAGCTTTAATGGTGCCGTCGACTAGGAGGGCAAGGTTGTGCCTCCAGCCGGCGGCAATCTCCACGACACCTTTTCTGCCAACCGGGAGAAAGATGATACCTCCCAGCCCTATGACAGCCCCAGGTGTAACGCGATTAGTAGTGGTGCCGTCACCGAGCTGACCTGCGTCATTCCATCCCCATGACAGAAGCGTTCCATCGGCTAGTAGGGCCAAACTGTGGTCCCCGCCAGCGGCAATGGACTTGACTCCACTCAAGCCAGCCACAGCAACAGGAGTACGGCGGAGTGTCAGACTACCGTCACCAAGCTGCCCTTTATCGTTCCATCCCCAGGATCGGACGGTGCCGTTGGCCATGAGAGCCAAACTGTGCTCAAAGCCCCCGGCAATGGATTGAACCCTACTCAAGCCAGACACGGTAACAGGAGTACGGCGCGCTGTCAGACTGCCGTAGCCGAGCTGCCCAGATCTGTTCATCCCCCAACTTTTGACCTCCTGCAAGGTTGCCACTTCTAGTATTCGGAAGCGGGTAAACCATGCCCTGAGCTGAACTACCCCTATTCTCAAGTATCGCAACGCGATCCTCTCCGCTCCATTGCACCACGATGCACTAGCTGTATCAATGCCCGGCGAATCGAGGGCTCGGACCATTGGAACTATAAGAGGCAGCGCCGGCCTCACCCAAGACGAACTGCGGGCGTTAAGGGAACTTGAGGGCAGTAGGGCAGCAATTTAGGGGCAGCTGGCGAGTTTTTGTCACGACACCTGGTGGTAGGAAGTGACGGGCCTTGCGCCCTCCCGGTAGTACATAGAGCCCATTCCGCCTGAGAAGCGGCCCTTCTCGATGAGCGGCAGGACGAGGATCGCCTGCCCGGGCGTGGTCGGCGATGCAGGCAGCAGCGCTGCTTGCTCAGCACCTTCCATGACCTCAAGGTCGCAATGGCACGCTCGCCGAAGGCTCGGATGCGGGGCATGGCACGATTGACGTCCCGGTGAGCGGGCGTCCCTGCACCGAGAACGGCCGACTATTTAGGGCTGGCCGACCGTTCTCCAGGTGATTCCTCTTTTCGAGGCCGCTTAGTAGATGTGCCCGAGCACTGATAAGTCACCGGTCTTCTCGCGGGAGATCTTCGGTTGGGTGAATGCCGGGGCCGCTGGCGACCGGCGTGCAGGAGGTGGACGCAAGGCCGGCCAGCGCCCGCGACGAGTTCGCGCGCCACCTTCATGACGAGCCGTCGACATCGAGTTGCTCACGGCACGGGCCCCGAGCAAACGCAGGATGCCCGGCCCGCGGCTGGCGCGCCCGCCCGGCAGGGTTGTGCAGAAGACCTCTCGGGACAGGCTCTCTGCACCGCCTGCGCGCCCCAGTCGCTCGGAAACCGTCGCCTATACGGCCACGCGGGCAGTGTCGGTCAAGAACCGAGAACCTTCAGTCGAGCCGCAGACCACGGCCTTGCCGTAGCCCTTCGGCCAGGTGGCCGTGCTGGGGGACCAGGTGCGGGAGATCCTTCAGCCGGGGGCGCTCGCTCGCCCATCGGCCGAACACGATAAGGCCGCGCGGGCACCCTTCGAGTGGCTCCCATTGGCCGTCCTTGAGCAGCCGCCGCGCGGGGCTCGGACGAGTTGCTGTCTAGGCGTCCTGGATCTCCCAAGCGTGGTCGTAGAGCGTCTGCCGCCGCTCGGCGTACCGCTTCACCACCGACGGGTCCTCGATGCCGAGCCCGAGCTGCCCCGGCTGCTCAAGGGACGCACCCGCGGCCCGGTCTTCCTCACCGACCGGCGGGCACCCGCCCACACCCCCACCCTCGACGTCTGCCCGGTCACCGGCCGAGCGCGCCTGTCCTACCGGCGCGCCGCCGAACTGTTCGAGACCCTCACCCGGCCGCTGGCCCACCCCGGCATCACCGTCCCCGCCGAACTCGAGCTGTGTGGCGGCTGGACGCTGCACCAGCAACGGCACTCCGCACTGACCCACGAGGCCGAAGACGGCACCAACTCCCCCACCCTGCTGGCCCGCTCCCGGCATGCCTCGGTCCGCTCTCTCGAACGCTATGCCCGACCCGGCGTCGACGCCGTCGCCAGCCACGTCGCAGCCCGAGATCCTCGAGCGCGCCGTGTATCCTGACCCTGTCGCGACCAGCAGCTCGCCAACATCCGGCGCATCTACGGCCGTGAGAAGGAATCCCTCGGGGTCGGGGTCTGGGAAACATCGGAACCGGATCGTGCGCTAAGCCGTGTCCGCGCAGGTCATCGCTGTGCGGTTCCATGTCGAGCCTCTTCGGCGGGTGGCACCGTCGCGTACCGTGACCTGCGGCAACGCCGCTCGATTGGGCCGTGTGGCGCGATTCTTACCGGCAGACCAAAACCTGGCAATATCCGCAGGATGGAAGATCCCACCGCTCGGACCACCGCCACGTACGACCGCATCGCCCCCGTCTTCGCCTCCCGCTCCGAGAACCCCGATGCCGCGTTCCGCGCCTTTCGAGCGCGCTTCGCTGCCGCGCTGCCCACCGGAGGACGCGTCGCCGACCTAGGATGCGGCCCGGGAAGGGACGCGGCCTGGTTCCAAGAGCAGGGGCTCTGCCCGGTAGGGGTGGACCGCTCGGCCGCCATGGCTGCACTGGCCACCGACCGCGGCGTTCCCGTGGCTCTGGGCGACCTGCGCCGCCCCCCACTGGCCCCCGGCTCGCTGGCAGGATTGTGGTCGGTCGCGGCCCTCCTGCACGTACCGGCCGCCGAGACCGTCCCCACGCTGCGCGCCTGGCACGCAGCCCTGCGCCCTGGGGGCGTGCTCGGGCTGAGCACTTCGACCGGCGACGGCGAGGTCTGGGAGCCGGTCCCGCACGACGAAGGGCTTCTGCGCTGGTTCGTACACCGCAAGCCGAGCACGCTGCTTGCGGTCCTCGCCGAGATCGGCTTCGAGGTACGCGAGCACGCCGAGAGTGCCACCCACCGCACGTGGCTCAGCGTGCTCGCGATCCGCCGCGAGGTTTGAACCAGCCGCGTGCCGCTGCCCGCGCTCACTATGACAGTGCGAATCGGCAAGGGCGGCAGCGTGCGCACCATGCTGCTCGACGACCGCGGCTACGTCACCCTGCTCAAGCTCCACCTGGCCCGCGCCGGGCTACACCGCCGGCCGCTGTTCTCCGCCGCCCCACCGTGCCTGCGCGCACCCAGCGCATCAATGCTCCCCACTGCTATCCGGCCAGAACGGTTGGAGCGGATTCTGCTCTCTTCACGGGCTCGGCATCATGATCGGGTGGACAGACTCTTAGTTCTGGTGAACGGTCCACCTGGGTCACGGCAAGTCGACCTTGGGCAGAGCCCTGGCCGCGCAATTGGGCGCGCGACTGCTGTCGAAGGACTCCATGAAGGAGGCGTTGGAGACGTGCGTGGACGATGTCGCGTCCATCCCGGGGTTCGGCGGCATCCATGGAAACGGTATGGGCACTGGCGCGTGCTATCCCGGGAAGCGTGGTAGTCGACTCGTGGTGGTTTCGGCTGTGTGACCTGCTGCACGCGAAGGCCGGGATCGAGGGCACGCGAGCCGACCGGGCCGTGGAAGTCTGGTGCGATGTGCCCGCCGAGGTCGCCAGGGAACGTTACGCGAGTCGACGGCGAAGCGCCCTTTACCAGGACGAGCGGCGCCTGGCTGACGATTGGCAGACGTGGGCGGCGAAGGCTGAGCCGCTGGGCCTCATACCCACCGTCATGGTCGACACAAGCCGGCCCGTTGATTGTGTCTGGTTGGCAGCGCAGATCAACCATCACACGACGCGGCAAGTTGGCGATCAGGTGATGTCTGCGACGGCAGCGCGCTCACGGATCTAGGAGCTGTTCGGGGTTCGGATCTAGGTGAGTCCCAGTGGTGGCCTGGCCGTCGCTGGTAGAACTCGGATGTGGCGCGCTTCGATGTGACAGATGCCGAGTGGGCGTTGATTGAGCAGTTTCTGCCGGTGGCGGCTACCGGGCCGCTGCCACGGCGGGTGCGTGATCAGTTCAACGGGATCTTGTGGCGGTTCCGCACCGGATCCGGCTGGCGTGACGTCCCAGACCGCTATGGGCCTTGGTCCACGCTCTACTCCCGGTTCAACGGCTGGGCCAAAGCCGGCGTGTTCCAAGGGCTGATGGACGCGCTGATCGCCGAGGCCGCATCGCGTGGGCAGGTCGGGTTGGAGCTGGTCAGCGTGGACTCCACGATCGTGCGGGCGCATCAAGAGTCGGCTGGACTGGCGGTCGCCGGGGAGACCTTGGACGCGCTGGAGCAGGCGCTGACCGAGGAAAAAGGGGCTCCACTACCGGAGCAGCCGCCGGTGCTGCGCGTGATGCGCCGCAGGTCACACCCAGCGCGGATGACACGGACACATCGTCGGGCCAGGATCGTGGCGCCACGCGGCGACGCCGCAAGGCCCGGGCCAAGGCTGCCGGGCTTGGCCGATCCCGAGGCGGGTTAAGCAGCAAAGTCCATGCCGCGGTCGACGCCGCCGGGCTGCCGCTGGCCTTCGTGCTCACGCCTGGACAGGCCGCCGACTGCCCGCGGTTCATCACCGTCCTGAACAAGATCCGCGTCCCCGGTCCGGTCGGTCGGCCGCGTACCCGCCCTACTGCGGTGGCCGCAGACAAGGCCTACTCCTCAAAGGCCAACCGTGCCCATCTGCGCCGGCGCCGGATCGCCGCGGTCATCCCGGAGAAGACTGATCAGCAGGCCAACCGGAAGAAGAAGGGTTCAGCCGGTGGGCGGCCCATCGGCTTCGATCCAGGATCGCTACCAGCAGCGCAACACTGTCGAGCGCTGTTTTCAGAAGATCAAGACCTGGCGTGGCCTGGCTACCCGTTACGACAAGGCCCCGGAGAGCTACGAGGCCGGACTCCACCTCCGTGGCTCGATCATGTGGTTGAAGCTCCTCACCTCAGCCACATGATCCGAACCCCGAACAGCCACAGGTCGTGGAGGACGGTGTCGGCGGGATCGCCGAAGAGCGGGCCGGGAGTGGCGAGCAGCTGGTCGACGGCCTCGGTACGGGTGGCGGCGCGGTGCACGACGGTACGCCCGTCGGGGGCGAGGGCCTGCCAACGGCGAGACCGCCCTGACCCCACGTGCCCTCCGCCGCTGGTCTGGACGAGGATGACGAGATCGGGCCGGGCTCTGGCGAGCTCCAGCGCGGGCCCGATCGGCACCCCCGTGCCGTCCGTGTCAGCGAATACCAGGATCAGTGGCGCCGGCTATCAGCCCCGCTGCGTGCACGCCGAGCTCATGGGCGCCATCGGCACCCAGGCCCAGTACGCCCGCATCCCCCTTGCGGACGGCACCCTGGTCGCCACACCCGCCACCCCGGATGAGGACCTGATCCCGTCCCTGCTGGCCGCCTCCGACGTGCTCGGGACCGGCTGGTTCGCCGCAGTGGCCGCCGAGGCCGGACCCGGCAAGACCGTCGCCGTCGTCGGTGACGGCGCGGTGGGCCTGCTCGGCGTGCTGGCGGCCCGTCAACTCAAGAACTGTTGCTTACCCAACTTGTCCATGGCGCGTCAGTCCAGTTCGGTCCAAGGCCCGGCCAGATGGCGATCCTTGGCGATCCACAGGAGGGGCTGAAGCTCGCCGGCCCACTCCGCCACGTCTTCGTCGCCGGGGAACCGGCCGTCCTTGTCTGGCCACACGACCTGCAGGACCTCCATCGGAGCATGCTGATAGAAGCTGGAGGCGGAGCCGAGCAGGATCGGGTGCCAGCTCGGATCGACCGTCTTGACGAGGACGGCATGGCCTTCCAACACGTCGTCACGCTGCTGCTCGGGGGCGGGGGCGCGCTCGGCCTCGCCGAGGATGTTGAGGCATTCGTGCATGAGGTCCAGGTCGAGCCCGCACATGATCAGATCGGGCGTGCCTCGCGTATGCCGCAGGCCGATGGTGAAGGCCCAGCCGGGGCCGTGTTCGTCCTCTGGGATCATCATGACGCTCCAGCCGTACCGCCGGACGTTTTCGACGCTGTCACGGTCGATGGCGTCAAGATCGGTGGCATCGGCGCAGATGAGACAGGGGCAGGAGGACACGGACGTGAAGGTATCCGATCCTCTCGGGTGCTCCGCGAGCGGGCTCGGCATCGGCCGAGTCGACGCTGCTGACGGAGGCTCGTCTCGGCATTCGACTCTCCGGGTTGCCGCCTGTCAACGGGGCGCATAATGATCCGCATGCTGTTCGGACGTGACGCTGAGAAGGCGAGGCTCGATCAGCTCCTGACGACAGGCGGCGCGCTCGTCCTGCGAGGCGAGCTGGGTATCGGGAAGACCGCGCTGCTTGACAGCGTCGAAGGGGACGTGCTGCGCGTCGCGGGCCACGAGGACGAGGCGGCGATGCCGTACGCCGCGCTGCACCTGCTGGCGAACAGGATGGAGGGCGAGCAGGCGAGCAGGCTGTTCGAGACGGCCGAGCCCGATCCGTTCCGCGCGGGTCTCGCCACGCTCGCGTTGCTGAGGCGGGCGAAGACGGTCTGCCTGATCGACGACGCGCACTGGCTCGACGATCAGTCCGCGCGGGCACTGGCCTTCGCCGCCCGCAGGTTGGAAGGCACCGCGATCGTGTTCGCGGCACTGGACGAGGGGTCGCCGCGACCGCGGCCGGAGGAGTCGCCCCGGCCAGGGCTGGAGGGATGGCCCCGATCGGGTGTGAAGGGGTTGCCGGGATCGAGCCTGGGAGGGGGGCCGGTGCCGCGGCTGGAGGGGCTGCCCGAGTTGCGTCTGGGACCGCTGTCCGACGAGGCGGCTGCCCAGGTGCTCGACGCCAGGTTCGGTGATCTGGCGCGGCAGGTGCGCGAACTGATCGTCGAGGAGGCCGGAGGCAACCCGCTGGCGCTGCGCGAGCTGTCCGACGCGCTCACCGCCGAGCAGCGGGTGGGCCGTTTCCTGCCGATGGAGTTGGACGCGGAGGCGCCGGCCGTGTTCGTCAGGCGGATCAGGGCGCTCGCCTCGCCCGCGCGCAGGGCTCTGCTCGTCGCCGCGAGCGACAGCACGGGTGACCTCGACGTGGTGTTGCGCGCGGCCGGCGCGGACCTCGCCGCGGTGGCTCCGGCGGAGCGAGCGGGGCTGATCAGGCTGTCGGGAAGGGCGATCGCGTTCGTCCACCCGCTGGGCAGGGCGGCCGCCAGGAGGGAGGCCACGGCGGCCGAGCGGGTGGAGGCGCATCTGGCGCTCGCCGAGTCGCTCGAAGGGTCTCGCGCCACCTGGCACAGGGCGGCCGCGGCGACCGGGCCCGACGAGAGCGTGGCCGCCGAGCTCGAAGCGGCGGCGAGCGAGGCCGCCGACCCGGTGAGCGCCTACGAGCGGGCCGCCGAACTGAGCGAGGACCCCGGCGACAGGACGCGCAGGTTGAAGGCGGCGGCGTTCGCTGCCACGGCGCTCGGCCAGGTGCGCAGGGGGACGGCTCTCGTCGACGGCGTGGCACGCCTGTCCGCCGATCCGAGCATGCTGGCCGACGTGACGAGGATGCGGGCGGTCGCCCTGTTCGAGAAGGGATCGCCGGGCGAGGCCGGCCGCCTGCTGATCGAGGGCGCCGTGCCCGTCGTCGACAGCGCTCCAGAGCAGGCGGCGATCATGGCGCTGCAGGCCGTGAGATACGGCTCGCACGCCGGCGACACGGCGCTGGCGCAGGAGGCGGCCGTGCTGCTCAGGTCGCTGCGGCTGCCGGAGGGCTCCGCGCTCGTGCCGTTCGTCAGCGGGATGGCGGGGTTGGCGGACTTCCTGGCGGGCGGCCCACCGACGAGTCTGGCGTCCCTGCGGGGCCTGGCCGCCGCCGATGGCCCTGCCCCGCAGCGGCTGACCGCCGCGTCCCTCGCCTTGATCATGGGAGATGGTGTCCTGGCCGAGCGGCAGATCGAGGGGCTGGAAGGCGTGTACGCGCTCGAGGTGCGCGCGCATGCCAAGCTCTTCGTCGGGAAGCACGCCGAGGCCGCGAGAGAGGCGGCCGAAGGACTGCGCATGGCCCACGAGCTGGGTCACGACCGCAGGGTGGCTCATCTAAAAGGGCTCTCCGCGCTGCTGGCGGCCATGGAGGGCGACGAGAAGCGGTGCAGGGGCCTGGCCGAGGAAGCGATCGCCGGCGGCGTCGCGACGACCGCCTCGCTGGGCCACTGGGCGCTCGGCGTGCTGGAGCTCGCCCTTGACCGCTACGAGACCGCGTTCGGCCACCTGAGCGCGATCGACCACCCCGTCGTCGCGCTCCACGCCGCGCCTGACCTCATCGAGGCCTCGGTCCGTTCAGGTGCGGCCGAGGCCGCGGGCCCTCTGTTGGAGAGGTTCGCCCAATGGGCGGAGGTGACGGCGCGGCCGTGGGCGTCCGCGGTTACCGACAGGTGCATGGCCATGCTCGTCACGGAGCTCGACGCCCGGCCCGATTCCGGCGAGGAGCTCTTCGTCCAGGCCCTGCGCGAGCACGAGAAGGACGGCAACCTCTACCACCACGCCAGGACCCACCTCGCCTACGGCGAGTGGCTGCGCAGGGCGAAGCGCAGGGGGGAGGCGCGCGAGCAGCTCAGGAGCGCGCTGGCCGCCTTCCACGAGCTGGGCACCCGCCCGTGGGCGGACCGCGCACGGGCGGAACTGGCGGCCACCGGCGACCCCGCGCTCCCGCCTCTCGACGTGCTCGACCTGACACCCCAGGAGGCCCAGGTCGTACGGCTGGCCGCGCAGGGCCTGAGCAACAGGGAGATCGCCGCCCGCCTGCGTCTCAGCCCCCGCACGGTCGGCTCGCACCTCTACCGCGCCTATCCCAAATTAGGTGTCTCCTCACGCGGTCAACTCAGGGAGATTACTCAATCAGTCGGCACGGATGACTGATGCGGTCATCCCATGGGCCTACTACGGTGCTGCGGATCAGTGCTTTCGAAGGGAAACAACGCGTGCGTAAGCCAGTCAAGGCTCTTCTTGTGTCCGCCACTCTGTTTGCCGGTGTGATCGTCGCCAGCCCGGCGTCCGCCGCGGCCGCCCCGTACTCCCCCGAAGCCGCCTGTGCGGAGACCGCGGGATACGGCGGCTGGACCAACGCGACCGACGGTCGCAGGACGCTGAAGACGCCGTTCGGCGACACGTTCGGCTACGTCCAGCTGATGTGGAACGGCAGCCGCGGCACCAACTGCGTCGCCACCATCAAGACGGCGTTCGCCGGCACGGCGACCACCACCAACGCGACGCTCAGCATTAAGCACGGGCGCACGTACACGGACACGAAGAGCTACAAGTACTACGCCGCCGTCGTCGCCAAGGCGGCGGGTCAGTGCGTGAAGTACTCGGGCTACACCTTCGACACCCGCCAGGACGCCACCTCCGCGCACGGCGGCCGTGGCAGCTACAGCAACTGCGGCTAGCGCCTCGCCGTGTTGAGATGGGCCAGCACGGCCAGCACTCTCCTGTTGTCGTCGTCGGAGGGGGCCAGGTCGAGTTTGGCGAAGATGGACGCCGTGTGCTTGCCCACGGCGCTCTCGCTCAGGTAAAGCCGCTGGGCGATGGCCGCGTTCGACCGGCCCTCGGCCATCGCTCCAGCACCTCCCGCTCGCGCGGTGTGAGCTTGCCGAGCGGCTCGCGCCGCAGGCCCAAGCCTCTGCCGCGGCGGCCGCCGCCACACCGCGGGAGGCCAGGCCGAGCATGCCCGACTCCACGTCCCAGAAGTGGGCGGTGAACGCCTCGCCGGGAGCCAGGAGCAGGCTGACCTCGGAGAGCTGTCCGAGGCCCAGCAGGCGTTCGCAGCCCTGGTGACGCTGTGGGGAGCCGTCTTTGGTTTCAGGTGTTGTCGGGGTTGGCGAGGTCGTCGCGGGCGATGACAACGCGGGTGGCCTTGCCGGCCTTACTGGCGGTGGTGGTCGGCGGTAGGGCCCGGACGTGGATGAAGTACACCCGGATGCCGACGAGTTCGGCGTACGGCGGCCAGGCGTCGGGGGTGCCGTCGGTGGGGAAGTCGAGGAGCTTGTCGGTGAGGTTGTAGATAACGAGGTAAGCGGTGTGCTGCCCGTAGTCGTGGGCGTATTTGAATGATC
>NZ_JBYITD010000034.1:0-117819 GCF_057708945.1 Nonomuraea sp. bgisy101 | reverse complement strand
ATCTTAACTTTACCATTTCGTCCGATTTGATGTCAAACCGGCGAACCTGGCTACAATCTCGACCACCCCGTCTCCGGGGCAACCCTCTCAACTTACCCTGCCATTGGGCGCTTGTCCAATCAACCGATTTTCCGGGTGATACGGGGGTGCGCCGTGATAGCTGGCTGCGTTGAGAAGAAGTTCCCCTCGGGGCCCGTCCGCCGTCATGCGGCGTCCGGCTCGCTCCCGGGGCACAGACGAGACTAGGTCGCGATCGCCATCCCGTCAAATCCGCGTCCGGGCTTATTGATCTCTGCCCGTATCCTCCATTAGGTGACAGCCACAATCGCCGCACCTGACAGCCCCCCGCGCGCCCTCCCTCGCCCCCTCCCCCGCACCCCTCCATGGGCCGCCGTCACAGCGGGCATCGTGGCCTGCGCCGTCGCACTGAGCGGATCGGGCGCCGCCACGCTCAACGGCGACGAGCTGGCCACGCTCAGCGCGGCCGGGCGGGACATCCCCGGGCTGTGGGAGCTCGCCCAGCACATCGACGGCCACTTCCTGCCGTACTACCTGTTCATGCACTTCTGGACCAAGCTCGGCAGCTCCGAGCTCTGGCTCCGCCTCCCCTCGGCACTCGCCATCGGCGTGACCGCCGCCTTCCTGGTCTCGCTCGGCCGCCGCCTGCACGGTCTGACCGCGGGCCTCACCGCCGCCGCGCTGTTCGCCGTGCTCCCGTCGGTCTCCTACTACGGCGCCTTCGCCCGGTCCTACGCCTTCGCCGCCGCGGCCGTCACGATCTCCGTCTGGTGTCTGCATCGCGCGACCCGGTACCCGCATCACGCGAGCCCGTTCCCTGAGCGCGCGAGCACCCTGGAACGTGCCAGTTCCCTCGATCGTGCGCGATGGGTCCAGTACGCCCTGTCCGTGGCGTTCGTCGGTTGCACGCACCTGTTCGCCGTCCTCGTCCTCCCCGCACACCTCGCGCTCCTGCGACGGGGCACCGCCGTGAAGACGGTCCTCGCCATGGGCGCGGGCTTCGTCCCCGCGGCCGTGCTCGGGCTCATCGGGTACGGCGAGCGCCACGCGATCAGCTGGATCCCACAGCGCGGCCCCGAGGTCCTGCTCAAGTTCCCCAAGATGGCGGCGGGCGCGAGCGAGATCGGCCTGCTGCTGTTCGCGGTCGCTCTGGCCGGGGCCGTGCTCATGGCCAGGCGGGACAGGTGGTGGGGTGCGGCGCTCGCCGGTTGGCTGGTGCTCCCGCCGGTCCTGCTGCTGGCGGTCTCCCACCTGGTGACACCTGCCTACGTCGACCGCTACCTCTTCGTCACCGCTCCGGCGCTCGCGCTGCTGGCGGCGATCGCGGTGGCCGAGCTGCCCAGGTTCGCCGTCCCTGCCGCCGTGGCGCTCACGCTCGCCGCGGGCGCGCTGGCCGTACCGCAGCATCTGGAGATCCGCGAGTCCAACGGCCGCTTCGAGGACGTCCCGTGGGCGATCCGCCGGATGAGGCTCGAGCCAGGCGACGCGATCGTGTACGGCCAGAGCTCCCTGCGCGCCGGCTTCGACTACTACGCGAAGGCCGTCATGCCCGACGACGTCCTGCGCGAGGGCGCCGCGCCGGCGCCCGACGGCTTCGGCTACCCCGAGAAGGAGGACGTCGCCGCCGCGCTCAACGGCCGCGACAGGCTGTGGCTGGTGTGGCGGGGCGCGAAGAACGAGGACCTGCCCGCGATCGAGAAGGTACGGCAGGCGGGCTTCGGCCGCGTTCAGGCCTGGCACTCGGCCGACATCCCCGGCCTTACCGTCGCCCTGTACAGCAGGGCCCCGGAGTCCGCTGACGGCTAGGCCCGGGAACGCAGAAGGGCGGGCCTCCGCTGAGGAAGGCCCGCCCGTCAAGCGGCGGGTCAGCCGACGACGACGCCGCCGATCGACTTCTTGCCGCGACGCAGCACCAGGAACCGGCCCTGCAGCAGGTCGTCCAAGGTGGGCGCGAAGGCCTCATCCGTGATCTTCACGTTATTGAGGTACGCGCCGCCCTCCTTGATGGCGCGCCTGGCGGCCGACTTCGACTCCACGAGGCCGCTTTCGGCCATCAGGTCCGCCAGCGAGGCGCCGAGCGCGTCGACCTTGGCCAGCGGCACCTCGGCCAGCGCGGACTCGAGCGTCGAGGCGGCCAGCTCCTCCAGCGAGCCCTGCCCGAACAGCGCCTTCGACGCCGCGACCACGGCCGCCAGCTCGTCGGCCCCGTGCACCATGGTGGTGAGGTCCTCGGCCAGCGCCCGCTGCGCCTCGCGGGCGAACGGCCGCTCGGCCACCGCCTTCTCCAGTTCCTCGATCTCCTCCCGCGAGCGGAAGGTGAACACCTTGAGGAAGCGCACCACGTCGCGGTCGTCGGCGTTGAGCCAGTACTGGTAGAACGCGTACGGCGAGGTCAGCGCGGAGTCCAGCCAGACGGCGCCGCCGGCGGTCTTGCCGAACTTGGTGCCGTCGGCCTTGGTGATCAGCTTGCCGGTGAGCGCGTGCACGTGGCCGCCCTCGACGCGGCGGATCAGGTCGACGCCCGCGGTGATGTTGCCCCACTGGTCGCTGCCGCCCAGCTGCAGCGTGCAGCCGTGCCGTCTGAACAGCTCCAGGTAGTCGTTGGCCTGAAGGATCTGGTAGCTGAACTCGGTGTAGCTGAGCCCGTCACCGCCCAGCCGCGCCGCCACGGACTCGCGGGCGAGCATGCGGTTGACGGGGAAGTGCTTGCCGACGTCGCGCAGGAAGTCGATCGCCGACAGCTCGGAGGTCCAGTCGAGGTTGCTGACCAGCGTCGCCGCCGTCGGCCCCGCCTCGAAGGAGAGGAACTTCTCCACCTGGACGCGGATGCGGCGAACCCACTCCGCCACGACCTCTGAGGTGTTCAGCGCCCGCTCGGTGCTGCGCCCACTGGGGTCGCCGATGAGGCCGGTGGCCCCGCCGACCAGCCCGATCGGCTTGTGCCCCGCCCGCTGGAACCTGGTCAGGATGAGCAGCGTGGCCAGGTTGCCGACGTGCAGGGAGGGCGCGGTGGGGTCGAAGCCCGCATAGACCGTGATCGGACCCTCGGACAGCGCCTTGCGCAGCGCGTCGATGTCGGTGGTCTGCGCGAGCACGTCGCGCCATTCGAGCTCATCGAGGATGTCGGTCACGGCTTTCCCAAGGTTGAGGTTGACTGGCTACAGCCTGCCCGATAGGCGGGCATCCTCGCCACTTGGATACGCTCGGTGTCCATGTGGAGGGTCCGTCGCGAGCTGGCCGTTTTCAAGATCCTAGGGGCTCTGGCGTGTGCGGGGCTCGGCGTCTACTGGTATCTGGCCGGTGACGTGCGCGGCGTGATCCTGGCCGTGCCGGGGGCCCTGCTGGTGGGCGCGATGGGCGTCAGGGACGTGCTCGCCCCCGTACGGCTGGCCGCCGACGAGAGCGGCATCACCGTCGTGCACGGGTTCATGGGCAGGCGCCATGTCCCGTGGGAGCAGATCGAGGACGTGCGGGTCGACGTGCGCAGGCGGTTCGGCCTGCGCAGCGAGCTGCTCGAGATCGACACGGGTGACCATCTTCACCTGCTGAGCGGCTACGAGCTCGGCGGCGCGTCCTGCACGGAGGTGGCCGCGTTGTTGCGCCGCCGCGGGGTGTGAGCGCGGTACGGCGAGACGGTCGGGTCGCCGGCGATCCAGAACCGCCACGGGGTGTCGGCGCCGGTGGAGATCCCGGTCCTCGGCCCTGAGGCGACCTGCGGGACCGGATCGCCCGCCATGACGTTTCCCACCATGTCGAGGCCGTTGTCGGGGCGGCCGATGCCGAGCGCGACGGCCAGCCTGGCCGGTCCACGTGCCAGGTCGCGATCCTTGGCGCCCGGTCTGCGGGCACGTGCCTCGGAAAGGCCCGAAACGATCTCGCCGGCGCGCAGCAGCACCGCCGAGCCGTGTCCCTCGGGCAGGCACACGAGGTTGGCGCAGTAGTGCATGCCGTACGTGAAGTAGACGTAGAGGTGTCCCGGCGGGCCGAACATGACCGCGTTGCGCGGGGTGCGGCCGCGGTAGGTGTGGGACGCGGGGTCCTCCCCCGGCAGGCCGTACGCCTCGACCTCGGTCAGCCTGACGGCGACGTCGCCGTGGACGAGGACGCGCCCGAGCAGCTCGGGCGCGACCTCGTCGGCGGGCCTGTCGAAGAAGTCCCTCGTCAGAAGTTCGACGCCCATGCCGCCTGCACGTCGACGGTCTCGCGCAGGGCGGCGAGCTGGTCGCGGACCCTGTCGGGCGCGGTGCCGCCGTGCGCCTTGCGCGCGGCCAGCGCGCCGGGCACGTTGAGGACGTCGCGGACGTCCGGCGTCAGGTGCTGGGACACCTTGGCCAGGTCCTCGTCGCTCACGTCGCCCAGGTCGACGTCGTTGACCTGGCAGTAGACGACCAGGTGGCCGACGGCCTCGTGCGCGTCGCGGAAGGCCACGCCCTTGCGGACCAGCAGCTCGGCGAGGTCGGTGGCCAGGGCGAAGCCGTCGGAGGCCGTCGCCGACATGCGGGCGGTGTTGACGCGCATGGTGGAGACCAGCCCCGCCACCGCGGGCAGCACGAGGAGCAGGGTGTCGACGGTGTCGAAGACGGGCTCCTTGTCCTCTTGCAGGTCGCGGTTGTAGGTGAGCGGCAGGCCCTTGAGCACGGTCAGCAGCGACATGAGGTTGCCGATGAGCCGTCCCGACTTGCCGCGGGCGAGCTCGGCCACGTCGGGGTTCTTCTTCTGCGGCATGATCGACGAGCCGGTCGAGTAGGCGTCGTCCATCTCGATCCAGCGGAACTCCTGCGAGGCCCACAGGACGATCTCCTCGCCCAGCCGTGACAGGTGCACGCCGATCATCGCGGCGTCGAACAGGAACTCGGCGGCGAAGTCGCGGTCGGCGACGGCGTCCATCGAGTTCGGCGCGGCGGCGTCGAAGCCGAGCTCGGCGGCGACGACGACGGGGTCGAGCGGCAGCGAGGAGCCGGCGAGCGCGCCGGAGCCCAGCGGCGAGACGGCGGCCCGCCTGTCCCAGTCGATCAGGCGGTCGATGTCGCGCGCGAAGGCGTGCACGTGCGCCAGCAGCTGGTGGCCGAACGACACCGGCTGCGCGTGCTGCAGGTGCGTCATGCCGGGGGCCGCCGTGTCGGCGTGGGTCTCTGCCTGGGCCATGAGCGCCGTCTCCAGCTCCACCAGCCTGGAGACGATGGTGCGCGCGTGGTCGCGGAGGTACAGGCGCAGGTCCGTGGCGATCTGGTCGTTACGGCTGCGCCCGGCGCGCAGCTTGCCGCCGAGGGAGCCGAGCCGTTCCAGCAGCCCGCGTTCCAGCGCGGTGTGCACGTCCTCGTCGGCGACCGTCGGCCGGAACTCGCCGTTCTTGCAGGCGCGCTCCAGATCGTCGAGCGCGCCGATCATGCGCTCGAGCTCTTCGTCCGTCAGCAGGCCCGCCCGATGCAGCACGCGGGCGTGCGCCCGCGAGGCCATCAGGTCGTACGGCACCAGCCGCCAGTCGAAGTGCACGCTCACCGACAGCCGAGCCAGCGCGTCGGCAGGGCCCGACTCGAAGCGCCCGCCCCACAGCCTCATCGGCTTGCCATCACTCACCGTCATACCCTCCGTCTTTTCCGCGAAGTCCCCCGCGATCCTAGCCATGCTTGACGTCACGGGCTGCAGCGATCTTGGACGGCAGGCTCCACAGCTGGACGAATCCCTTGGCGAGCGACTGGTCGAAGGTGTCGCCGGTATCGTAGGTGGCCAGCGAGAAGTCGTACAGCGACTGCTCGGAGCGCCTGCCGGTGACGACGGCGCGGCCGGCGTGCAGGGGCATCCTGATGTCGCCGCTGACATACTTCTGCGCGTCGGCGATGAGCGTGTCGAGGGCGTTCTTCAGGGGCGAGAACCACAGGCCGTCGTAGACGAGTTCGCTCCAGCGCTGGTCCACGCCGCGCTTGAAGCGCGCCAGGTCGCGTTCGACGGTGACGTTCTCCAGCTCCATGTGCGCGGTGATCAGCGCGATCGCGCCGGGCGCCTCGTAGACCTCGCGCGACTTGATGCCGACGAGCCGGTCCTCGACCATGTCGATCCTGCCGACGCCCTGGGCGCCCGCGCGCCTGTTCAGCTCGTCGATGACCTGGAACGGCGTGAGCGCGCGGCCGTCGAGGGCCACGGGGACGCCGTGCTCGAAGGTGATGACGACCTCGTCGGCCTCGCGCGGCTGGGCGGGGTCGGAGGTGTAGGCGTAGATGTCCTCGGTCGGACCGTTCCAGATGTCCTCGAGGTAGCCGGTCTCGATGGCCCTGCCCCACAGGTTCTGGTCGATCGAGTAGGGGTTCTTCTTCGTGGTCTCGATCGGCAGGCCCTTGTCCTCGGCGAAGGCGATGGCCTTGTCGCGGGTCCAGGCGAAGTCGCGGGCGGGGGCGACGACCTTGAGGTCGGGGGCGAGCGCGGCCAGCCCCGCCTCGAAACGGACCTGGTCGTTGCCCTTGCCGGTGCAGCCGTGGGAGACCGTGGTGCCGCCGAACTGCTTGGCCGCGGAGACCAGGTGCTTGACGATCAGCGGCCGCGACAGCGACGACAGCAGCGGGTAGCGGTCCATGTAGAGGGCGTTGGCCTGCAGCGCGGGTACGCAGAAGTCGGCCGCGAACTCGTCTTTGGCGTCGATGACGACGGACTCGACCGCGCCGCAGTCGATGGCGCGCTTCTGGATGACGTCCATGTCCTCGCCGCCCTGGCCGAGGTCGACGGCGACGGCGATAACCTCGGCGTCCATCTTCTCGGCGAGGAAGGGGATGGCGACGGAGGTGTCAAGGCCCCCTGAGAAGGCTAGGACGACTCTCTCGGACATGATCATGATCCTTTGCGGTTGGCGATGTTGAGCAGGGCGTCGGCGACCGACTGCCCGCCCTGCGGATCGCGGCTGATGACGAGGATGGTGTCGTCTCCCGCCACGGTGCCGAGGATGGACTCCCAGTCGGCGTGGTCGATGGCGGAGGCGAGGAACTGGGCGGCGCCGGGCGGTGTCCTGACGATGACCAGGTTGGCCGAGGCCTCGGCAGAGACGAGGAGCTCTTCGGCGATGCGGTTGAGCCTGGCCGCGGGCGACTCCCCGGTGCCGAGGCGGGCCAGCGGGATGCGGCCGCCGCCCTCGCCGGGCAGCGCGTAGACCAGCGAGCCGTCCTCGGCACGCAGCTTGAGCGCGCCGAGCTCGTCCAGGTCGCGGGAGAGCGTGGCCTGGGTGACCTCGACCCCGCTCTCGGCCAGCAGCTTGGCCAGCTCGGGCTGGGAGCGCACGGCCTGGCGCTGCAGCAGGTCGGTGATCTTCGCCTGCCTGGCGACCTTGGTCATGGGAATGGTCATCGGGCCTCCTTCGTCGGCCCGAACGTACTGTGTTCGCCTGTGCTCTCGCCGCGCCCGGTCACCAGCCAGTGCAGGAGTGCCTTCTGCGCGTGGCGGCGGTTCTCCGCCTGGTCCCACACCACGCTGCTCGGCCCTTCGAGGACCTCGGCGCTGATCTCGTAGCCGCGGTAGGCGGGCAGGCAGTGCAGCACGATCGCCTCGGGCGCCGCGTGCGCCATCAGCGCGGAGTTCACCTGGTACGGCATGAGCGCGGCCACGCGCTCCTCCTTGCCGTCCTGTCCCATGGACACCCAGGTGTCGGTGGCCACGGCGTCCGCGCCGTGGGCGGCGACGACCGGGTCCTGGTGGACGACGACGGAGCCGCCCGTCCGTTCCGCGATCGCCGCGGCCCTGGTGAGGATCTCGGGATCGGGCTGGAAGCCGAGGGGGGCGCCGATCCGCACGTGCATGCCCGCGGTCGCGCCGCCGAGCAGGTAGGAGTGGGCCATGTTGTTGGCGCCGTCGCCGAAGTAGGCGAGGGTCAGTCCCGCCGTCCTGCCGAAGCTCTCCCTGACGGTCTGCAGGTCGGCGAGGATCTGGCAGGGGTGGTACTCGTCGGTCAGCGCGTTCACCACGGGAACGTTCGAGGCCGAGGCCATGGCGACGATGCGCTCCTGGCCGCCGGTCCGCCACACGATGGCGGCGACCTGGCGCTCCAGCACCTTGGCGGTGTCCTCGATCGGTTCGCCGCGGCCCATCTGGGAGGTGCCGCCGTCGATGATCATGGGTAGGCCGCCCAGCTCGCCGATGCCGACGGCGAAGGAGATGCGGGTCCTGGTGGACGGCTTGTCGAACAGGACGGCGACGGTCTTGGGGCCCTCGAAGGGCCGGTAGCCGTACGGGTCCTTCTTCATCGCGGCGGCCAGGTCGAGGACCTCGGCCTGCTCATCGGGCGACAGATCGTCGTCCTTGAGGAAGTGCCTGACGTGCGCAGGGTCCGCGGCGTGCCTAACCATGCGAGGCCTCCGTGAGGATCGAGGGAAGGGCGGCCACGAGCGACCGGATCTCCTCGGCCGTCACGACCAGCGGAGGGGCGAGCCGTACCGCGTCGGGTTGCAGGGCGTTGACCAGGAAGCCGGCGTTCTGCGCGGCCTGCTGCACCTTGGCGGAGACGGGCTCGTTGAGCACCAGGGCGAGCCACAGGCCGCGGCCGCGCACGCCCTTCAGCAGCGGGTGCCGCACGCCCTCCAGCCCCGACCACAGCAGCTCGGCGGCCCGGTTGACGTGGTCGAGGTCGACGTTGTCCAGGACGGCGAGCGCGGCGGCGCACGAGACGGGGTTGCCGCCGAACGTCGAGCCGTGATCGCCCTTCTCGAACAGCGTGCCGGCGAAGCCGAAGCCGACGCAGGCGCCGATCGGCAGCCCGCCGCCGAGGCCCTTGGCCAGGGTCAGGATGTCGGGGACGACGCCGTCGGCCTGGTGCGCGAACCAGTGTCCCGTCCTGCCGATGGCCGACTGGATCTCGTCGGCGACCAGCAGCGCTCCGGCCGAGGTGCAGATCTCCCTCGCGGCCTTGAAGTAGCCGTCCGGTGGCGGCACGACGCCCGCCTCGCCCTGCGTGGGCTCCAGGAAGACGGCGACGCACTCCTCGGTGACGGCCTGGGCGAGGGCGTCGGCGTCGCCGTACGGCACGAAGCGGACCTCGACGGGGAACGGGCCGAACTGGTCGCGGATCGCCTTCTTGCCGGTCAGCGAGAGGGCGCCGATGGTGCGGCCGTGGAAGCCGTTCTCGGTGGCGACGAAGTAGGAGCGGCCGGTGGCCCTGCCGTACTTGAGCGACAGCTTGTAGGCGGCCTCGTTCGCCTCGGTGCCGGAGTTGGCGAAGAAGACCTTGGCGGGCTCTTTCAGCAGCTCGAGCAGCTTCTCCGCGAGCAGCACCTCGGGCTCGTGCAGGAACAGGTTGCTGGTGTGGGCGATGGTGGCCACCTGCTTGGAGACCGCTTCCACCAGCGCGGGGTGGGCGTGGCCGAGCGAGTCGACCGCGATGCCGCCGATGAAGTCCAGGTACGGCCTGCCGTCCAGGTCCCACACCGTGCTGCCCTCGCCTCGGGCCAGAGCCAGCGGCGGGACGCCGTAGTTCGGCATGAAGGCGTTCTCGAACCTCTCATACAGGTTCATCAGGGCATCACCATGGTTCCGATTCCGTGGTCGGTGAAGATCTCGAGCAGCAGGGAGTGCGGCACGCGGCCGTCGAGGACGTGCGCCTGGGGCACGCCGCCGCGTACGGCGGTCAGGCACGCCTCCATCTTGGGCACCATGCCGCTGGACAGCGTGGGCAGCATCTCGGCCAGCTCGTCCGCCTTGAGCTGGTCGATCACGTCGGTGTCGTCGGGCCAGTTGGCGTACAGGCCCTCGACGTCGGTGAGGACGATCAGCTTCTGCGCCTGGAGCGCGACGGCGAGCGCTGCGGCCGCGGTGTCGGCGTTGACGTTGTAGACCTGGCCGTCCTCTCCGCGGGCGACGCTGGAGACGACGGGGATGCGGCCGTTGTCGAGCATGGCCCGGACGGCGCCGGGGTCGACCCTGACGATCTCGCCGACCTGGCCGATGTCGACAGCCTCGCCGTCGACGATGGCGTGCTTGCGCTCGGCGGTGAACAGGTGGGCGTCCTCGCCCGACATGCCGACCGCGAAGGGGCCGTGGTGGTTGATCAGGCCGACGACGTCGCGGTTGACCTGGCCGACCAGGACCATCCTGACGACCTGCATGGCCTCGGGGGTGGTGACCCGAAGTCCGGCGGTGAACGTCGACTCGATGCCGAGCCGGTCGAGCTGGGCGTTGATCTGCGGCCCTCCGCCGTGCACGACGACAGGCTTGAGCCCGGCGTAACGCAGGAAGACGACGTCCTCGGCGAAGCCCTCCTTGAGGGCCTCCTCGGTCATGGCGTTGCCGCCGTACTTGATGACGACGGTGGCGCCGCTGAACCTGGCCAGCCACGGCAGCGCCTCGATCAGCGTGCTCGCCTTGGCGAGCGCTCCGTTGGCTCTCATGAGCTGTACGCCGAGTTCTCGTGCACGTACGCGGCGGTCAGGTCCGTGGTGTGGATGGTCGCCGAGTGCGGGCCCGCCGACAGGTCGACGGTGATGGTGACATCGCGCGGGCGCATGTCCACCTTGGCGCGATCGTCGCCGACGGCGCCGCCCCTGCAGATCCAGATGCCGTTGATGGCGACGTTGATCCGGTCGGGCTCGAAGACCGCGTCGGTGGTGCCGACCGCCGACAGCACGCGGCCCCAGTTCGGGTCCTCGCCGTGGATGGCGCACTTGAGCAGGTTCGAGCGGGAGACCGTGCGGCCGACCTTGACCGCGTCGTCCTCGCTGGCGGCGCCGACGACCTCGATGGCGATCGCCTTGGAGGCGCCCTCGGCGTCGACCAGCAACTGCCGTGCCAGGTCGGCGCAGACCTCGGTGATCTTCTTCTCGAACTCGCCGAGGTCGGGGGTGACGCCGGAGGCGCCGCTGGCCAGCAGCAGGACGGTGTCGTTGGTCGACATGCAGCCGTCGGCGTCGAGCCGGTCGAAGGTCTTCGACGTGGCCTTGCGCAACACCGCGTCGAGCTGTTCCGAGGTGAGGTCGGCATCCGTGGTGATCACGCAGAGCATGGTCGCCAGCGCGGGGGCGAGCATGCCTGCGCCCTTGGCCATGCCGCCGACCATGTAGCCGCCGTCGCCGCGCTTGAAGGAGATCTTCGAGACGGTGTCGGTGGTGCGGATGGCGTCGGCGGCGGCCAGTCCGCCGTCGCGCGAGAGCTGCGTAGCGGCGCTGTCGACGCCCGCCAGCAGCGTCTCCATGGGGAGCCGCTCGCCGATCAGGCCGGTGGAGCACACCGCGATCTCGCCCGCGGAGTCGGCGAGCACGCCGGCGACCTTCTCGGCCGTGGCATGGGTGTCCTGGAAGCCCTCGGGTCCCGTACAGGCGTTGGCGCCGCCGGAGTTGAGGACGACCGCGCGCACCCTGCCGCCTGCCAGGACCTGCTGCGACCACAGGACAGGGGCGGCCTTCACGCGGTTGGCGGTGAAGACGCCCGCCGCGGCGCGGCTGGGCCCCTCGTTGACGACGAGGGCCAGGTCGCGGTGTCCGCTGGCTTTGATGCCTGCGGCGATGCCCGCGGCCTTGAAACCGAGGGGCGCTGTGACGCTCATGCGTCCTCCTTCGTCGGACGCATGAGCGTCAACGCACAGTGTCTGATGGTTCCCTCGCTACGCTCGCTCACGGGGCGACTCCGTTCTGGGGAAGACCGAGCTCTTCGGGTAGGCCGAGGGCGAGGTTGACGCTCTGGATCGCGCCTCCCGCCGTGCCCTTGGTGAGGTTGTCGATGGCGATGACGGCGACCACGCGGCCGGCCCGCTCGTCGAGCGTGACCTGCAGGGCGGCGGTGTTGGCGCCGTAGGTCATCGCGGTGGCGGGCCAGGTGCCCTCGGGCAGCAGCGTGACGAACGGCTCGTCCTTCAACGCGCTCTCGTACGCCTCGCGGAGCGCGGCCCTGGTGAGGCCGGGGGCGGCGGGAGCCGTACAGGTGGCGAGGATGCCGCGGCTCATGGGTGCCAGCATCGGGGTGAAGGCGACGGTGACAGGGACGCCCGCGACGGCCGACAGGCTCTGCTCCATCTCGGGGGTGTGGCGGTGGACGCCGCCGACGCCGTACGCGCTGACCGAGCCCATGACCTCGCTGCCGAGCAGGTTCGGTTTGAGCGCCTTGCCCGCGCCGCTGGTGCCGGTGGCGGCCACCACGACCACGTCGGGCTCGGCGACGCCCGCGCCGAAGGCGGGGAACAGGGCGAGCGTGACGGCCGTCGGGTAGCAGCCGGGTACGGCGATGCGCCGCGCGGCCTTGAGGAGGTCGCGCTGTCCGGGAAGCTCGGGCAGGCCGTAGGGCCAGGTGCCGGCGTGGTCTCCGCCGTAGAATTCGGCCCACGCGGCGGGGTCGGCGAGCCGGTGGTCGGCGCCGCAGTCGACGACCACGGTGTCGTCGTCGAGCTGGGCGGCGATCGCGGCGGACTGGCCGTGCGGGAGCGCGAGGAAGACCACGTCGTGCCCGGCGAGGATCTCGGGCGTGGTCTCCTGGATGACGCGGCCGGCCAGCTGGGGCAGGTGCGGCTGGTGAGCGCCGAGCGGACTGCCGGCGCTCGTCGCCGCGGTCAGCGCGCCTATTTCCAGCTCGGGGTGCATGAGCAGCAGGCGCGCGAGCTCACCCCCGGCGTAGCCGCTGGCTCCGGCGATCGCCACACGCTGCATATCCATTCACCCTTACTCATGTTTTTGCTTAGAAAGATTATGCATGTGAGCCGATGGGCATGCAAGCGAGCCGGGCCAGAGTGTCCACATGCCGAGATCGGACCAAACGGCTATTTAGTGCATAACCACTCACAGTTGCGGATCTAGCGCGACGTACCTACCGGTCGGTACTGTGAAACCTCCGGTTAACAGACCCTGCGGGAGTTCTTGCCCATGAGCATCACGCACGCCCAGGTCCAGGCCCAGCTCACGGCTGCCGGCCAGCTGTTCGAAACCGAAGAGCTCGGCTCCGGGATCCGCACGTGGAAGCACGCACCGGGACACTTCCGCACCCTGCTCGAGAACAGCCGCTTCCAGGGCGAGAAGGTCTTCCTCGTCTACGAGGACGAGCGCATCACCTACGAGGAGCACTACCGGCGGGCGGCGACGCTGGCGCGCAGGCTCGTCGACGACTACGGCGTCGCCAAGGGCGACAGGGTCGCCATCGCCATGCGCAACTACCCCGAATGGGTCGTCTCCTTCTCCGCCGTGCTGGCGGCGGGGGCGATCGCCGTACCACTGAACGCCTGGTGGACCGCGCAGGAGCTCGCCTACGGGGTCTCCGACTCCGGAGCCAAGGTGCTGATCGCCGACGGCGAGCGGGCCGAGCGCCTCGCGGACACGGGCGTGCCGATGATCGTCACCAGGGGCGCGGGCCGCGGGCGGCCGTGGGACGAGGTCATGGGCGAGGTCAGGGCGGACGTGACACTCCCCGAGGTGGAGCTGTCACCGGAGGATCCCGCGACGATCTTCTACACCTCCGGCACGACGGGACTGCCCAAGGGCGCACTCGGCAGCCACCGCAACCTCGGCCAGGCGCCGATGACCGTCGCCTACTCGCTCGTCAGGGCGGTCGTCCTGGCGGGCAAGGACCCGTCGGGCGTGTCCGGGGAGCGGCGGGTCACGCTGCTGACAGTGCCGCTGTTCCACGTGACCGGGTGCTTCGCCGCCCTCATGGGCACCATGTTCACCGGCGGCGGGCTCGTGCTCATGTACAAGTGGGACCCCGAGCTGGCGCTCCGGCTCATCGAACGCGAGCAGATCACCGGCATGACCGGTGTGCCCACCAACGCTTGGCAGCTGCTGTCGCACCCCGACGTGGGCAAGTACGACCTGTCCTCGCTCAGCGGCATCTCGTACGGCGGCGCCCCCGCCCCGCCCAAGCTCATGGAGCGCATCACCGCCGAGCTGCCGGGCCGCGCGCCCAGCAACGGGTACGGCATGACGGAGACGACGGCGCTGGCCATCAACAACTCCGGCGCCGACTACGCGCGCAGGCCGGACAGCATCGGGCTGCCGTCGGCGGTCGTGGACGTCCGTGTCTCCGACCCCACAGGGGCGCCGGTGCCCGTGGGCGAGATCGGCGAGCTGTGCCTGAGGGGGCCCAACGTCATCCTCGGGTACTGGAACAAGCCCGCGGCCACGGCCGAGACGTTCGTCGACGGATGGCTGCACACGGGCGACCTGGCGCGGGTGGACGACGAGGGATTCGTGTACATCGTCGACAGAGCCAAGGACATGGTGATCCGCGGGGGCGAGAACGTCTACTGCGCGGAGGTGGAGGCGGCGCTGTTCGAGCACCCGTCCGTGGACGACGTGGCGGTGATCGGGGTGCCGCACGACGAGCTCGGCGAGCAGGTCGGGGCGGTGGTCCGGCTGTCGGGACCCGCCACCGCCGAAGAGCTGACCACGTTCCTGAAGGAGCGCATAGCGGGGTTCAAGGTGCCCTCCCACTACTGGTTCAGGGAGGCCGAGCTGCCCAGGAACCCGGGCGGGAAGATCCTCAAGACGCGGCTGCGCCAGGAGGTCCTCGCCCTCTGACGCCGCATGACGTCGCGCCGCGCCCCCTTCGGCCGGGGCGCGGCCGATTTTCTTTCTCTTTCCGCAGGTCAGCGCCCCGCAGGGCGGCGCCGTTACCTCGCGCGTAATCGCGGGCTTGATGTCACCGATGACACGGTTGCACCACCGGAACGAAACACCTCCGAAGGAGCACCCGATGACCACCATCCCCGTCACCGCCGACCGGACCAGGTTCCTGCGCATGGCCCTGGCCGCGGACGCCGTCGTCACCGGTGGCAACGGCCTGATCTACCTGCTCGCCGCCGCTCCCGTCAGCGGCCTCCTCGGCCCGGACGCGGGGATCCTGCGCGAGATCGGCGTCTTCCTCCTCGTGTACGGCGCGGCCGTCGGATTCCTCGCCGGCAGGGCGAACATCAGCAGGGCCGCCGCCCAGGTGGTGATCGCCCTGAACATCGTCTGGACCCTCGGCAGCGTCGCCGCCGTCGCCACCGGCCTCATGGAGTTCACCACCATCGGCGCGATCTGGGCGATCGCCCAGGCCCTCGTGGTCGGCGCCTTCGCCGAGCTGCAGATCATGGGCCTGCGCAAGGCCGCCCGCTGACTCCCCGGCCACACACCGACCTGACCGACCATCCTGAACATCACTCGAAAGGGCGAACCATCATGACGATCGTCGAGCGCTACCTGGCCGCGTGGAACGAGACCGACGCCGAGGCCCGCGCCAAGGCCGTCGCCGAAGTCTGGACCGAGGACGCCACCTACACCGACCCGCTGGCCGACGTGGCGGGACATGATGGCATCGCCGCGGTGATCGCCGGAGCCCAGGAGATGTTCCCCGGCCTGGTCTTCACCCCCGGCGAGCTGCACGACGCCCACCACGACCTGGTCCGCTTCACCTGGCACCTCGGCCCCGCCGGCGGCGAGGCGCTGGCCGTCGGGTTCGACGTGGTGAAGCTGGCCGAGGACGGCAGGATCCGCCAGGTGCTCGGCTTCCTGGACAAGGTGCCCGGCTGACTCTCCCCCACCGCAGGCCCCCTGGATACCAGGGGGCCTGCTTCATGCCATGGCGAAAACCCTTTGCGCCGGCAGGCGGACCCGAAACAGAATGAACTCTCGTGTCCGATCGACTCAGGCGCCTGCTCGCTCACTTCACCATCGACCTGGGCCCGCTGCGCGACTCGCGCGACTACCGGCTGCTGATGGCCTCAGGCGTCATCACCATGTTCGGCACGTTCATCACGATGGTCGCGGTGCCGTACCAGATGAAGGAGCTGACCGGCTCCTACGTCGCGGTCGGCCTGGTGAGCCTGGCGGAGTTCGTGCCCATGGTGATCTGCGGGCTGTGGGGCGGGGCGATCGCCGACGCGCTCGACCGGCGCAAGGTCATCCTGCTGGGCGAGGTCGGGCTGATGGTCACCTCGGCGCTGCTGATGGTCAACGCGATGCTGCCCGACCCCCAGATCTGGGTGCTGTACCTGGTCGGCGCCCTGTCGACCGGCCTGGCCAGCCTGCAGCGGCCGAGCCTGGAGGCGCTGATCCCGCAGGTCGTCAGGCACGAACAGCTCGGGTCGGCGGCGGTGCTGGCCAGCCTGCGCTGGAACGTCGGCGCCATCACCGCGCCCGCGCTCGGCGGCCTGCTGGTGACCACGTTCAGCGTGGCCACCGCCTACGCGGTCGACACGGTCTCCTTCGTGCTCTCCCTGCTGCTGCTGTGGCGGATCAGGGCCGTGCCGCCGAAGGAGAACGCCGCCCCCGCGTCGCTGCGCTCGATGGTGGAGGGCGTCCGCTACGCGGTGAGCAGGCGCGACCTGATGGGCACCTACCTGGTCGACATCGCCGCGATGGTGTTCGCCATGTCGACGGCGCTGTTCCCGTTCATCGTCGACCACTACGGCGCGCCGCAGGCGCTCGGCCTGCTGTATTCGGCCGGAGCGGTCGGCTCGCTCGTCGCCTCGCTCACGGGGGCCTGGGCGGCGCGCGTGCAGCGGCAGGGTCTCGGGGTGATCCTGGCGGCCGCGCTGTGGGGAGCCGCGATCGCGCTCGCGGCGGTGATCCCCAACATCTGGGCGATCTTCTTCTGCCTCGCGCTGGCCGGCGCGGCCGACATGATCAGCGGCATCTTCCGGATGACCATGTGGAACCAGACCATCCCGGAAGAACTACGCGGCCGCCTGGCAGGCATCGAGTTGCTCTCCTACGCCAGCGGCCCGATGCTCGGCAACGCGCGGGCGGGGCTGATGGCGCAGGCGGGCGGCGCCAGGTTCTCGATGGGCGTGGGCGGGCTGCTGTGCGTGGGCTCGGTGGCGCTGCTGGCGTGGCTGCTGCCGTCCTTCCGTTCCTACGACGCCAGGACCAGCGAGCACGCCCTGGCCGAGAAGGCCCGCAGGGCGAGCGCCCCCGCGGAGGCGTGAGGCTAGGCGGGCCTGCCCTCGGCCTTGCCGAACACGCGCAGCGCCTCGGCGTCGGAGTGGACGCCTGTGACGTAGTCGGCCACCCAACCCTCGGCGTCGGCGAACCCGCTCTCCGCGACGATCCGGTCCGCCGCCGCCCGGGCGTCGAAAAGTGTGCGACGCAGCGTGACCGCGCCGCTGCCCGCGTCGAGCAGCGCCCAGTGGGCGCCCACCGTGCCGTACGGCATGCCGACCGAGCCCGGGTTGACCACCAGCCTGCGGTCGACGAGCCTGACGAACGGCATGTGCGTGTTGCCGAGCACGACCGTGTCGGCCGTGACACCGTCGAGCACCTCGGCCCACCGCTCGAGCGTGCTGTCGACCAGGATCATTTCGTCGTCGCGCCGCGGCGTGGCGTGCACGAACAACGTCGTGCCGAGCGCGCCCAGCTCCAGCTCCAGCCCCGCGGGCAGGCCCGCCAGCAGCTTCACCTGGTCCTCGCGCAGCCGCTCCCCCGCCCACTGCGAGATCGGGTACGCGCTGGGACTGCCGTGCGCCACCTCCACCAGCTCACGGTCGGCGTTGCCGTTCACCCACAGCGCCCGCTCCCCCAGCGAGACCAGCAGGTCGAGCGTCTCGACCGGCTGCGGCCCCGCCGCCATGTCGCCGGTGAGCACGAGCCGGTCGGCCGCCGCGACGTCGGGCTCGGCCAGGACGGCCTCCAACGCGGGCAGCACGCCATGGATGTCGGAGAGGACGGCGATGCGCATGCCTTCACGCTGCCGGAGCGGGCTGGGCCCCTCAAGGTCTTTCACCCGAGGCGCAACGGTCAGCCGCTCTCGCGCCAGCCGTCCCGCTCCTCCACCAGCGCGTCGACCTGGGGCAGATGCTCTCCGTCGAGCCCTTCGAGCACGACGAGCCACTGCGCGTCCTCGGCGTCGTCCTCGCCCGCGAGCGTCTCCCTGACCACGGCGGGCACGCCGAGCCCTGGAAACCACTCCGACAGCGTCTCGGCCACCTCTTCGGCGTCGTCCCGCTCGGCGAACACCAGCAACTGCCTCATGGACGAAAAGCCTAGAGGTCGGCCCCGCTTCCTCGTTCGCCAGGCCGGAGCGGCGTAGATTGCTACCGTAGACGTATGACGGCCGAAGCGGTGATCCCGGAGATGAAGCCTCCCTCGCTGCCCGACTGGGTCTTTCCTCCGCCGGAAGGGTTCGTCGCGGAGGACCTCGATCACATTCCGGAATTGCCCGCGCACACTGAGTTGATTGACGGAAGCTTGGTGTTCGTGAGCCCACAGCGCGACTTCCATACGTCGATCATGTACGTCCTTCAGAAGGGTCTGCTCGAAAGCGTCCCCACAGGGCACAGGGTGCGTAGGGAGATGGGCGTCAAACTGGGCCCCAGCCAGCGGCCGGAGCCTGACATGCTGGTTCTCGGGCCGGAGACCCCGATCGAGCGGGGCACCACCTTCTTCGAGGCCAGGCACGTCCTTCTGGTCGCCGAAGTCGTGTCGCCCGACTCGGCGGTGCGCGACCGCAGACGCAAGCCACAGCTCTACGCGGAAGCGGGCATCAAGCACTTCTGGCGCGTCGAGAACGACGCCGACCGCATCGTCGTCTACGTCTACGAGCTCGATCCCGCCACGGCCGCCTACGCGCTCACCGGCATCCACCACGACAGGCTGAAGCTCACCGTGCCGTTCGACCTCGACATCGACCTCACCGAGATCGACCGGCTCTGACCGGGGCCCGACGACACGACGCCGGGCATGACGAAGGGGCCCGAGGTGATCCTCGGGCCCCTTCGTCGTGTCCGGGCCTACGCCCCGCGCAGCTGGGCGCCGACGCGGTCGGCGGCCATCGCGACGGCCGCGTCGCGGGCGGCGGTGGTCTCCTCCACCGTCAGCGTGCGGTCGGCGGCGCGGAAGCGCAGCGTGTAGGCCAGCGACTTGTTGCCCTCGCCCACCTGCGCCCCGGTGTAGACGTCGAACAGCCGCACCGCCTCCAGCAGCTCGCCCGCACCGTCACGCAGCGCCGCCTCGACGTCCGCGACGGGAGTCCAGTCGGGGACGATCAGCGCGACGTCCTGGGTGGCGACCGGGTAGGAGGAGACGGGAGGCGTCTCGACCGGGCCCGGCATGGCCTGCTCCAGGCGGGTCAGCTCCAGCTCCATCGCGCTGGTGCGCGGCGGCAGGCCGTACGCCTCGACCACCCTGGGGTGGAGCTCGCCCGCGTGGCCGACGAGCACATCGCCCACGTAGAGGGCGGCGCACCTGCCGGGATGCCACGGCTCGTGCTGGTCGGCGACCACGGTGACGTCCACGCGCGCCTCCCCGGCCACCAGCCGGGCCGCCTGGACGGCATCGGCCCACGTGGCCTGGCGGCCCTTGCCCCACCAGCCGGAGCGCTCGAACTCGCCCGCCAGGACGACGGCGACCCGCTGCGGCTGCCTGGGCAGCGCTGCCTCGATCGACTGGAGCTCCTCGGGCGAGGGGCGGTGGTCGACGCCGAGCACGGGCGCCTTGGCGGGCGCGCCCTCGACGGGCCGGTAGACCAGGCCCGTCTCGAAGAGCGCCACGTCGCCGAAGCCGCGGCCCACGTTGCGTACCAGCGTCTTGAGCAGGCCAGGCAGCAGAGTGGTGCGCAGCAGCGGCTCGTCCTCCGACAGCGGGTTGGCCAGCCGCACGGCTCGGCGGCGCTCGTCGCCGTCCGGCAACTGAAGGTGGTCGAGGTCGCGCTCGCCGATGAACGGGTAGGCGAGCACCTCGACGTAGCCCGCGCCGGCCAGCGCGCGGCCGACCCGCCTGCGCAGGCGCTGCGCCTCGGTCAGCCCCGCTCCCGCGGGCGCCTTGGGCAGGATCGAGGGCAGGTCGGCGTAACCCTCGAGCCGGATGACCTCTTCGGCCAGGTCGTTGGGGTCGGTGAGGTCGGGACGCCACGACGGCGGCGTCACGGTGATCATGTCGTCGCCCGTCACCGCCAGCAGCCCGTCGGTGTCGCCGCCCGACACCACGCCCGTGGCGTCGACTCCGCCGCGCTGCGGCGCGGGGTCGGCGCCCGCCACGACCTCGCAGCCCACCTGCTCCAGGCGGGTGACGACCGTCTCACGCGAGTACGGCACGCCGGCCACGTCGCCGGGGTGCGAGGTCGGAATCGCGATCCGCACCCGCGACACCTCGGTCTGGGCATGCGTCACGCCGGGAACCTCGGTGGCCCCGCCGAGCGAGGTCAGCAGCTGCACCGCCCGCCACGAGGCGACCAGCGGCAGCTCGCGGTCGACGCCGCGCTCGAAGCGCTTGGACGCCTCCGACACCAGGTTGTGCCTGCGGGACATGCGGGCAGTGCCGGTGGCGGAGAAGTGGGCCGCCTCGATCACGATGTCGGTCGAGGCGTCGGAGATCTCGGTGCGCAGGCCGCCCATGGTGCCGGCCATCGAGATCGCGCCCGATCCGTCGGTGATCAGGATGTCGTCGGTCTCGAGCTTGCGGACGACGTGGTCGAGGGTCTCCAGCGTCTCGCCCTGTGCCGCGCGCCGTACGACGATCTCGCCGGTCAGCTTCGAGCGGTCGAAGGCGTGCAGCGGCTGGCCGAGCTCCAGCATCACGTAGTTGGTGACGTCGACGGCCAGCGACACCGGTCGCATGCCCGCCCTGGTGAGCCTGGTCCGCATCCACAGCGGGCTGGGCGCCGACGGGTCGAAGTCGCGCACCTCGCGCAGCACGAACCTGTCGCACGCGGTCGGGTCGCCGATCGAGGCGGGGTAGGACGCCTCGGTGTCGGCGGGCAGCTCGACGGCCGCGGGGTCGTGGAAGGCCACGCCGAAGGCGACGGCGGCCTCGCGCGCCACGCCCCTGATCGACAGGGAGTAGCCGATGTCGGGGGTGATCTCCAGCTCGAGCACGTCGTCGCGCAGGCCGAGCAGCTCCACCACGTCGGTGCCGATCGGGGTGTCCTTGGGCAGGACCATGATGCCGTCGTGGTCGTCGCCCAGGCCGAGCTCACGCTCGGAGCAGATCATGCCCTCGGACAGCCGCCCGTAGGTCTTGCGCGCGCCGACCTCGAAACCACCCGGCAGCACGCCGCCGGGCAGCACGACGGGCACGCGGTCGCCGGCCACGAAGTTGCTGGCGCCGCAGACGATCTGGCGCGGCTCTGCCTCGCCGACCTCGACCATGCAGTGGCGGATCGGCTTCTTGAAGCCGGTCAGCTCCTCGACGGTGAGCACCTCGCCGACGACGACGTTCTTCACGTCGTGGCCGTGGGAGGTGATGCTCTCGAGCTTGAGGCCTGCGGCGGTGAGCTTGTCCGCCACCTCGTGCGCGGTGACGGCGGGGAGGTCGACGTGCTCCCGCAGCCAGGAAAGCGGGACCTTCATCAGATCTCCATTCCGAACGGGAGGGTGAAGCGGACGTCGCCCTCGACCATGTCACGCATGTCTTCGGCGTTGTGGCGGAACATCAGCGTCCGCTCGATGCCCATGCCGAAGGCGAAGCCGGAGTACTTGCGCGGGTCGACGCCGCAGGCGACGAGCACGCGCGGGTTGACCATGCCGCAGCCGCCCCACTCGATCCAGCCCTCGGACTTGCAGGTGCGGCACGGCGGGTTGCCCGGGACGGCCGAGGCGCCCCTGCACACGAAGCACTTCAGGTCCATCTCGGCCGAAGGCTCGGTGAAGGGGAAGTAGTTGGGCCTGAACCTGGTCGTGATGCCCTCGCCGAACATGACCTCGGCGAACCTGTCGAGCGTGCCCTTCAGGTGGGCCATCGTCAGGCCCTCGTCGATCGCCAGGCCCTCGACCTGGTGGAAGACGGGCGTGTGGGTGGCGTCGAGCTCGTCGGTGCGGAACACCTTGCCAGGCGAGACGACGTACACCGGCACGCCCCGCTGCAGCAGCGCCCTGATCTGCACCGGCGAGGTCTGGGTGCGCAGCACCTTGCCCGAGTCGGTGGACTCCACGAAGAACGTGTCGTGGTCGGAGCGGGCGGGGTGGTCCGTCGCGATGTTGAGCGCGTCGAAGTTGAACCACTCGCCTTCGAGCTCGGGACCCTCGGCGACCTCGTAGCCCATCGCGACGAAGGTGTCGGCGATGCGCTCCTGCATGGTCGTGAGCGGGTGGCGGGCGCCCCTCGGGGCGCGGTCCCACGGCAGCGTGACGTCGACGGTCTCCTCGACCAGGACGCGGGCGTCGCGCTCGGCCTCCAGCTCGGCCTGGCGCGCGGCGAGGGCCTCGTTGATCGCCTTGCGGGCGCCGCCGATGCGCTTGCCCGCCTCGGCGCGGGCCGCGGGCGGCAGGGCGCCGATCTCGCGGTTGGCCAGCGCGATCGGCGAGCGGTCTCCGGCGTGCGCGAGGCGCACCTGCTTGAGTTCGTCGAGGTCGCCCGCCGCCTTGATCGCGGCGACGGCGTCGGCCTCCGTGCGCGCCAACTCGTCGGCGTGCAGAGGGGTGACCTCGACGGGGTCGTAGTCAGACAAGAGAGAGCTCCGTATCCAGGGCTTGAGCGGACCCGAGTCTAGTCGGATCGGCAGGAAGGGTCGTGCGCGGCGACACCTGCCTGTGGAAAACGGGAGGCCGCGCGCCGCGCCTGTGGAAAGCCCGTCGGGGTCCTTGCTCGCCGTACGTCAGGCGAAGTCGGGGGTCCCGGCGGGCATGGTAAATCGGAACTCAGCCCCGCCCTCGGGCGCCCGCTGCACGGTGATCGTGCCGCCGTGGGCCTCGACCAGGCCCTTCACGATGAACAGGCCAAGACCCGTGCCGCCGCGCCTGCGGCTGTTGCCTCGCCAGAACTGCCTGAACACGCGCGGAGCCAGCTCGGGCGCGACGCCCTCGCCCTGGTCTCGCACGGACACGGCAACTCCCCAGCCGACGGATTCGATGTCGATCGTGACGGTGCCCCTACCGTGGCGCACCGCGTTCTCCACCAGGTTACCGAGAATCTGGTCGATCTTGTCGCCGTCGAGCCACATCTCGGGCAGCTCGTCGGCGACCGACAGCCTGAAGCGGCTCTCCGGCTCCCCCGCGGCCACCCTGCCTGCGATGATCTTGCGGGCTCGGGCGGGGATGTCGACGACGGCCCGGTGGATCTCCAGCCGCCCCGACTCGATCCTGGAGACGTCGAGCAGCTCGGTGATCAGCCTGGTGACCCTGTCGGCGTCGTTGTTGACCGTCTCCAGCATCACGAGCTTCTGCTCTTCGGTGAAGCGCGACCACTTGGCCAGCAGCGTCGCGGTGAACCCCTTGACGCTGGTGAGCGGGGAACGCAGCTCGTGGGCGACGGTGGAGACCAGGTCGGCTCGGCTGCGTTCCAGCCTGGCCCTCGCGCCGCCGTCCCTCAGCGTGATCGTGACGCGCGTGACGTCGCCGCCGCGCTCGGGCTCGCGCACCAGCCTGGCCGACACGTGCAGCTCCTGCCCGCCGGGCAGGTGCAGCGGCCGCTCGGGCACCCTGGTCCTGGTGCGCAGGCCGCCGTCGGGGTCGAGGCACTTCCACCACTCGCGGCCGTCGTGGTCGCGGAACGGGAACACCTCGTTGAGGTCACCGCCGACCGCGCGCTCACGGCTGACGCCGGTGAGCCTGGCCGCGGCCCTGTTGACGGCGAGGACCACGCCGAAGCGGTCGGTCACGATGAGGCCGTCGGGAAGGTCGTCGATCGGCACCGTGCACGCCGGATCGGCCGCTCGCCAACCGGTATCTTCGCCCTGCACGAACCCCGCCTCCTCGACCTACAAGGGCGACAATAGCGGGTTTCGCACGCCCGAGGGCACCCGCGCACATGCCGCGAACCCCTGTACGGCACCGGTTTTCCGCCGTTCGCCACCCACCGTGCACGACCACCGCCGAGCCGCCACCCACCGTGCACGGCAACCCCAGACACACCATTCATCGTGGACGGTCACGACCGTCCCGTGCCCACCAGAGGCGCGGCTACTCACTCCCGCAAGAAGACAGCACATCGCGTACGGCCACCGCCGCACCCGACATGCAGGCCCCCACCTGTTCGACTAGATGGCACGTCGTGTACAGCCACCGCCGCGCCCGATGCGCGGCCCTCCACTCGTTCGAGGAAACGGCACATCGCGCACGGCCACCACCCGCCCGATACGCGAGCCCCCACCCGTTCAGGAGACGACACGTCGTGTAGGACCATCGCCCGCCCGATGGGTGGGCGCCCAGCTGTCCAGCGAGGCGGCGAACAAGTTCGCCGGCGGGCCGAGATGACGAGGCAGGCACCCCCACCCGTCGGGAGCGAACCTCACCCGGCGAGCGCGACCGGTCCCGCCGGGCGGCCGTCCGCGCGCGAGGCCGTCCTGCCTGGCGGTCGCGCGTCCCGTCGGTCCGCCTGGTGGGCGCGTGTCACCCGCCCGTCCGCCGGGCGGTCGCGTGTCACCCGCCGGTCCGCCGGGTGGGCGCGTGTCACCCACCCGCCCGTCTGCCGGGCGATCATGCCCCGCGGGTCGGCCGTGCGGGGTCAGGCGTTGCGCTGGGCCCTGGCCGAGGCGTACAGGCACACCGCGGCCGCCGTCGCCAGGTTGAGGCTCTCGGCCTGCCCGTAGATCGGCACCCGCACCACGTCGTCGGTGAGCGCCAGGATCTCCTCCGGCAGCCCCCACGCCTCGTTGCCGAACACCCATGCCGTCGGGCCCGACAGGTCGACGTCGTCCAGCGTGTGCTTGCCCGCCCCGTCGGCAGCCAGCACCCGCAGCCCGCTGTCCTTCAGCCGCTGAACGGCCTGGGCGACCGGCGAGCCGATCACCACGGGCAGGTGGAACAGGCTGCCCGCGCTCGCCCTGACGCACTTGCCGTTGTAGGGGTCGACCGAGGCGTCGGTGAACACCACGGAGTCGGCGCCCGCCGCGTCGGCCGTACGCATCACGGTGCCCGCGTTTCCCGGGTCACGCACGTGCGCGAGCATCGCCACCAGCCGCGCCCGCGAGGTGACGGCCTCCTCCAGCGGGGTGTGCACGAACCGGCAGATCGCCACCAGGCCCTGAGGTGTCACCGTCTGGGCCAGTTCGGCCATCACCTCGCCGCTGGCCCGCTGGACCGGGACGCCCTTGAGCAGGGCCTCGCTGATGAGGTCGCCGTGGCGTAGCTCGGCCTCGGCGGTGGTGAACAGCTCGACGACGACGTCGTCCAGCCTGAGCGCCTCCCGCACGGCCTGGGGTCCTTCGGCGAGGAACTTGCGGTCCTGGTCCCTGAAGGCGCGCTTGGTGAGCCTGCGCGCGGCTTTCACGCGCGGCGACTTCACGTTGGTCAGTTCGGATCCCGCCATGCTCCAGTCCCCCACTCGTCGAACGCTCGTGCCCCGCACCAGCCATTGTCCAGCCCTTGCCGCCCGCCCCCGACCATGTGAAGCGACCGGAGGGGCCGCTGGCGACGATCACGCACTTCACCGGGGACACCCTGGCGGCGGGCATTCCTCCGGCAGGCCGGCGGCACATGCCTGGAGAACCATCGCCCCCGCGGGACGCGTCCCCTCCCGCCACGGGTGGTTTCGGTCTCCCGGCTGACAGCCGTTCCCGCGACCCGCTCACGCGGCGCTCGTGAGGAGCCGCCGCCTCCGGCCCGACAGGGCGCGCGTGGAACCGCCACCGCTTCCCGCGGGCCCGACTGCCCGGCGCTCATGGGGAGCCCTCCAGGCGAGCGCCCCTGTGGCCGAGGGCTCAGGGTCCTCAAGGGGACGCGCGGCGGCCCGGTACCGGGTGCGGACGTCACGCGTACAGGTCCGCGGGGCCTGTCGGCCGCCGTGAGACCCGTGGGCCGCCGCGAGCGCGAGTCCGTCCGGGCAAACGAAACGGGCCCACCGACGGGGCGGTGGGCCCGTGAAGACCGTGTGGAACGATCAGCCCGCAGCCGGAGCGTTCACGTTCGCCGGCAGAGCCTTCTTCGCGGCCTCGACCAGCGTCGCGAAGGTCTGGCTGTCGTTGACCGCCATGTCGGCGAGGATCTTGCGGTCGACCTCGATGTTGGCCAGACGCAGACCCTGGATCAGACGGTTGTAGGTGATGCCGTTCTGACGGGCCGCCGCGTTGATCCGCTGGATCCACAGGCGGCGGAAGGCGCCCTTGCGGTCCTTGCGGTCACGGTAGGCGTAGGTCATCGAGTGGAGCATCTGCTCCTTGGCCTTGCGGTACAGCCTGGACCGCTGGCCACGGTAACCGCTCGCCCGCTCGAGGACGACCCTGCGCTTCTTCTTGGCGTTGAGCGCCCGCTTCACGCGTGCCATGTTCTATCTCCCCGGGGACTTGCGCTACTTAGCGAGCAGCTTCTTGATCTTCTTGGAGTCAGCGTCGGAAACGACGACTTCATTCTTGAGACGGCGCGTCAGCGTGGACGACTTCCACTCGTTGTAGTGCGCGCGGCTGGCGCGACGGCGCTTGAGCTTGCCGGTGCCGGTAAGCCGGAACCGCTTCTTCGCACCGCTGTGCGTCTTCATCTTCGGCATCTCGCCGTCTCTCCTCAATTCGTCCGTGCCAACATCCCGGGCCGGTGCGGGCCGGCCCGGTTGCGGCTGTGTTCCTCTGGCGCTGGCTGGGTTGCCTGTAAGGCTAACCCGAACTGCGGGTCACTCTTCCGGTGCGGAAGGCTCCTCGCCGCCACGCTGTGCCTTGGCCGCTGCCTTTTCGGCCTTGGCCTCGGCCTTCTTCTTGTGCGGACCGATCACCATGATCATGTTACGGCCGTCCTGCTTGGGCTGGGACTCGACGAAGCCGAGCTCCGTGACGTCCTCGGCCAGCCTCTGCAGGAGCCTGAAGCCCAGCTCGGGACGCGACTGCTCACGCCCGCGGAACATGATCGTGACTTTGACCTTGTCTCCCGCCTTGAGGAACCGCACCACGTGACCCTTCTTGGTCTCGTAGTCGTGCGGGTCGATCTTCGGCCGGAGCTTGATCTCCTTGATGATCGTGTGCGCCTGATTCTTGCGCGCCTCGCGCGCCTTCATCGCGGACTCGTACTTGAACTTGCCGTAGTCCATGAGCTTGCACACGGGCGGACGAGCCGTGGCCGCGACCTCGACGAGATCGAGGTCGGCCTCCTGGGCGAGCTTCAGGGCGTCGTGGATGGAGACGATGCCGACCTGCTCACCGTTCGGGCCGACGAGGCGAACCTCGGGCACACGGATGCGCTCGTTGATGCGGGGCTCAGTGCTGATGGGGCCTCCTAGGTTGCGATCCCTACGCGCTCGATCGTGCCGGGCATCCGCACGCGCATAAACGCGAAAATGCCCCGCACGTCGCGCATGCGGGGCCACTGAGCTCACCGGCTCAGCGGCCGTAAGCTCCCCGGAGTAAGTCCGGCGTGATCCTGGACCTGGACGCCTCGTGGCGACTCAGGTGGGAGGGAGACCTCCGCTTGCGCGTCCAGCAGGCATGCCGGACCGATCAGGGAGCTACGTTACCACAACCACGGGAGTTCTTCGAATCATCCCGTCGCCCGTGACTTTTCCCGGACTCCACCTGGCGGGCTCAGCGCAGGGTGGCGCGCCTGAGGATCTCGGCCTCGCCGGCCGCGCGCATCGCCTCCACCGGCACGTCCGCGCACCCCGTCATCAGCTCCACCTGCCGCACCGCCTGGTGGAGCAGCATGGGGAACCCGCCGACCACCTTCCCGCCCTCGGCCTCGACCGCGTCGGCCAGCCGCGTCGGCCAGGGGGCGTAGACGACGTCGAACAGCGCGGGCACCCGCGCCACCTGCCCGGCGAACATGTCGGCGGCGCCGCCCGGAAGCGTGGAGACCACCAGGTCGACCTCGAGCAGAGCGTCGAGCTTGTCGAACGTCTCGACCGCCAGCGCCACCCCGAGCCGCTCGGCCACCTCGGCCGTCTCCCCGGCCCTGGCGGGATCACGCACGACGAGCGTGGCCGAGCCGGTGCCGAGCTCGCGCAGCGCGGCTAGCGCGGAGGCGGCGGTGGCCCCGCCGCCGAGGACCAGCGCCGAGCCGGGCGGGGGGATGCCCGCCTCGGCCAGCGCCTGCCGGATCCCGTACACGTCGGTGTTGTCGCCATGCCTGGCGCCGTCGCGGAAGACCACCGTGTTGGCCCCCCCGACCGCGACGGCCAGGTCGGAGACGGTGTCGAGCAGCGGGAGCACGGCGCGCTTGAGCGGCATGGTCAGCGACAGCCCTGCCCAGCCGGCGGCGTCGAGCATGGCGGGAAGCCCTGCCTCGTCGCACTCGCGCGCCTCGTAGGTCCACCCGGTCAGCCCCATGGCGGCGTAGGCCGCCCTGTGCAGGAAGGGTGAGAGCGAGTGCGTGATCGGTGAGCCCAGCACCGCCGCCCGTCCCGTGGTCCGCACACCTGCTCCTTCCGCCGCGCCATGCTCTCCAGGACACCATCTTCCCGTACGGCCGGCCGCCCGGGCACCACCCCTGGCACGTGGCCGGGCTCCGTCCAGGGATACGCGTCACCGAGCGCGCGTGGCCGGCCGCCCCGACGGAAGGCCGCAGGAGGCGGTGGCACGCCGCGTGACACCGCCCCTGAGCTCACCCGCCGCCGTTGCGCTCGAACTCCTGCTTGAGCTTCCAGAACTCGTCCTCGCTGGCGGTGAACTTCGTGACCCTGTTCTTGGGATCGGTCGTCACGAAGAACCTGTAGCCCTCGTCGCTCGGGTTGAGCGCCGCCTCGATCGCGTGCTCGCCGGGGTTGCTGATCGGTCCGGGTGGCAGCCCCTGGTGCTTGTACGTGTTGTACGGCGACTTGGTCTCCAGCTCGGCGTGCGAGGCGGAGATGCCGTACTTGCCGAGCGCGTACATGACCGTGCTGTCCATCTGGAGCTTCATCGGCGGCTTGAGCGCGAGCCTGTTGTAGATCACCTCGGCGATCTTCGGCATGTCCTCGTGGTTGCCGGCCTCGGCCTGAACGATGCTGGCGACCGTCATGATCTGCGCCGGCGTGTAGCCGAGCTGCTTGGCCGATTGCTCCAGGTTGGTCGCTCCCGCCGCCTGCGTGTAGCGGTCGACCATCTGGGTGAGCATCTGGGTGGGGCTGGCGTTGGGCTCGAACTCGTAGGTCGCGGGGAAGGCGTAACCCTCCAGGCCTCTGGCATAGGACGGCAGGCCGATGGCCTCCTTGTCCTTGGCCGCCTCGACGAACGCCTTCCTCGGCTTCTTGGTCTGTTTGGCCAGGATGTCGAAGACCTCGCTGAGCCGTACGCCTTCCTTGATCAGGATGGTGTTCTGCAGCTTCTTGCCCGACACGAGCGCCTCGACGGCGGCGGCGGCGGACATGCCCTTCTTCAGGGTGAACTGGCCGGGCCGCAGCTCCGAACTCTTGCCCGCGGCGGCGATGGCGTTGGTGAAGGCCCGCTCGCTGGCCACCACGCCCTGGGCCTGCAGGGTCTTGGCGACGTCGGTGGCGTTCTGGCCCTCCTTGACCTGGATCACCACTTCGGTGGTGCCAGGTCCCTTGAAGTCGTCGGGCACCAGCGCGTCGCTGAGCCACAGGTAGCCGTAGTAGCCGCCACCGCCGAGGATGCCCACGAGGACGATCACGGCGAGTAGCGGGGCGAGGAATCCGCCGCGGTTGCGGCGCCTGCGCCTGCGGCGGCCACGCCCGTTCTTGCCGGAACCGCGGGAGCGGCCCCTGGCCCGACCTTCGTCGTCCTCGGCGCCTAGCAGAAAGTCCATATCGAGATCGTTCATAGATGCGGTGGCCAATCTCCCGGTACGAGCGGCCTGGCGTCAAGGGGGTGTGCCAAACCGGTGGGGGTTACCGAGCCGAACGAGGGGATCCGCCGGCCTTTAGCCGGTGACCAGCGGTTATCACTATGGGTAGCAATGCTAGGGGATGCGGGATGCGCGAACGCCCCCACCCTGGCCCTTGGCCTCGGCGGGACTAAGAGGGTCCCGATGAGCATCAATGTGTCCCGAGGTAGTCGTTCAGCTCTTCCCGGTATCTCACGAACTCACTCTCTTTGTCGGTGAATTTCGTGATTCTATGCGCCGGGTTCGTTGTGACAAACCAGTTCCAGTCTCCCTTGGCCGGGTTGAGCGCCGCCAGCAGCGCCTTCTCCCCCGGGTTGGCGATCGGCCCAGGAGGCAGTCCCTTGTGCCGGTAGGTGTTGTACCGGGAGCGCACCATGGTGTCCGCGTGCGACACCTTCAGCGTCCGCCGGTTGAGCGCGTACGTGATGGTGGCGTCGAGCTGGAGCGGGGTGCCGCCCCTGAGCCGGTTGTAGATCACTCTAGCGATCTTCGGATAGTCGCCGTCCCTGCCGCCCTCGGCCTGGACCAGGCTGGCAACGGTGACGGCCTCCAGGGGCGTGAGCTTGACCCGCGCCGCGCGCGACTCCAGGGCGATGCCGGTGGCCTCCTGCTTGAAGCGGGTGACCATCTGCCGCAGCAGGTCGCTCGCCGTGGTGCCGGGCTCGACCTCGTAGGTCGCCGGGTACAGGAAGCCTTCGAGACCGCGCGCGTAGCCCGGCAGGCCGAGGGTCGGCACCCTGGCGGTCTGGAAGTCCTTGAGCGGGATGCCCGACTGCCTGGCCAGGTGCGGCAGCGCCTCGGCCAGCCGCATGCCGTCGGGCAGCGTGACGCGCTTGACCACCCGCGAGCCAGGAGTCAGCAGCAGGTCGAGCGCCGCGCCCGCGGCCATCCGCTTGCGCATCACGTAGGAACCGGGATACAGGCTGGCCGCTTTGGAACGTTCCTCTGCGATGTTGGCGAACGACCTGGCGCTCGCCACCACGCCCGCGTCGGCCAGGAGCGCGCCGATGTCACCCGCGCTGGCGCCCGGGTCGATCCGGACGGTGACCGTGCCCGCCCCGGCCCCCTCGAAGTCGTCGGGCATGACGTACGGCTTGAGCACGACGAAGCCCGCGGCGCCGAGAGCCAGCACCGAGGCGGCCGCGCCGCCCGCCAGCACTCCGGCCTTGCGCACGGCCCTGTCCCTGCCCCGGAAGACGAGCTCGTCCACCGGGTCCGCGAGCGGGATGACCCTGCCCGCGGCGGGCATGTCAGGACCGTCGTCACCGGTCTCGTCCTCGCCGTCGGCGGGCCTGGCGAAGGGGATGACCTCGGCCAGCGAGTCACCGTCGTCGTCGGGCCCTCGCGCGGAAGGCAGCTCGGCGACCGGCAGCGGAGCGGTGTCGTCCAGGGAGTAGCCCGGCCTCGAGCCGGGTCCCTCGTCGTCCGGCCCGCTCACCGGGCAGCCCCGTCGTCCGCCCCTGTGGGCGGATCGACGGGTCTGCCTGGTGGTCTGTCCGTGGCTCTTTCCGCGTCGAGAGCGTCCTGCAACAGCACGACGGCTGCCGCCTGGTCGACGACGGAACGCTGCTTCTTGGCCTTGACGCCGCTGGCGCGCAGCCCCTGCTGGGCGGCGACCGTGGTCAGGCGCTCGTCGAACAGCCGGACGGGCACGGGCGCCAGCCGTACGGCGAGGTCGGCGGCGAAGGAGCGCGCCAACGCCGCGGCCTGGCCCTCACGTCCCGACAGCGACGTGGGCAGCCCGACGATCACCTCGATCGCCGCGTGCTCGTCGGCCAGGACCGCGATGCGGTCGAGGTCGCCCGCACCGCGTCTGACGGTCTCCACCGGAGTGGCCAGCATCCCCGAGGGGTCGCTGCGGGCCACTCCGATGCGTACTGACCCGACGTCGACGCCGAGTCGCGCGCCGAACCGCATGTCAGGCGAGCTGACCCGCGATGGTCTCGTCGACCACGCGCAATGCCTCGTCGATCGACTCAGGACGGGTGCCCCCGCCCTGAGCGACATCGTCCTTGCCGCCACCGCCACCCCCAAGCGCCTTGGCGGCGACGCCGACCAGAATTCCGGCCTTGAGCCCCCGCTCGCGCCCCGCCTCGTTGACCGCGGCAACCACCACAGGCCGGTCAGACGGAACGCCGGCGAGCACGACGACCGCCGGACGGTCGCCAGGGAACCTGCCGCGCACGTCAAGCGCGAGCTTACGCAGATCATCGGGCCCGGTTCCATCAGGCGCGCGGTGCGTCACGATGGATACTCCGTGCAGGTCACGGGCTTGTGCGGCCAGGTCGCCCGCGATCTGGAGCACCTGGGCCGAGCGCAGCTTCTCCAGGTCCTTCTCCGCCGTGCGCAGCCGGGAGACGATGCCCTCGATGCGCTCGGGCAGCTCCTCGCGGCGCACCTTGAGCTGCTCGGTCACCTGGGCGACCAGCAGCGACTCGCGGGCCAGGAAGCGGAAGGCGTCGATGCCGACCAGCGCCTCGACGCGGCGCACGCCCGCGCCCACCGACTGCTCGCCCAGCACCTTGACCAGGCCGAGCTGGCCGGAGCTGTGGACGTGGGTGCCGCCGCACAGCTCGCGGGAGTAGTCGCCGATCTCCACGACGCGGACCTCGTCGCCGTACTTCTCGCCGAACATGGCCAGCGCGCCCATCGCCCTGGCCTCGGCCTGGGAGGTGTAGAAGGCGTTGACCTTGAGGTCGTTGATGAGGACCGCGTTGACCTCGTCCTCGACGTCGCGCAGCATGCTGGGCGCGACCGCCCCGGCGGCGGTGAAGTCGAAGCGGAAGCGGCCGGGAGAGTTCTCCGAGCCCGCCTGCGCGGCCGACTCGCCCAGGGCGTTCTTGAAGCCGCGGTGCACGAGGTGGGTGGCGCTGTGGCTGCGCGAGATCGCCTTGCGGCGCTCGACGTCGACCTCGGCCTGCACCTCGTCGCCCACCCGCAGCTCGCCCGAACGGATCTTGCCCCTGTGGACGACCAGGCCCTTGATCGGCGACTGGACGTCGAGCACGTCGACGTGCGCGCCCGAGGTGCGCAGCACACCCTGGTCGGCGAGCTGGCCGCCGCCCTCGGCGTAGAAGGGGGTACGGCCCAGCACGACCTCGACGCTCGTGCCCGCGCCCGCCGCCGGCACCGAGGCGCCGTCGACGAGGATGCCGACGACGCTGGACTCCGCGGTGGTCAGGTCGTAGCCGAGGAAGTCGACCGTGCCGGCCTTCTCCAGCAGCTGGCCGAAGACGGAGATGTCGGCGTTGCCGGTCTTCTTGGCCGCCGCGTCGGCCTTGGCGCGCTCGCGCTGCTCCTTCATCAGGCGGCGGAAGCCCTCTTCGTCGACCTTCAGACCCTGCTCGGCCGCCATCTCCAGCGTGAGGTCGATGGGGAAGCCGTAGGTGTCGTGGAGCTGGAAGGCCTGGTCGCCGGAGAGCGTGCTGCCGGCCTTGCGCTTGGTCTCCTCGACGGCGACGTCGAAGATGGCGGTGCCGGTGCGCAGCGTGCCGAGGAAGGAGGCCTCCTCGGCGTCGATGACCGCGTGGATCTGCGGCGCGTCGTTCTTCAGCTCGGGGTACTGCTCGCCCATGACGTCGATGGCGACCGAGGTCAGCTCGTGCATGTAGCGCTCCTCGCCCGAGCCGAGCAGGCGCAGGTTGCGGATGGAGCGGCGCAGGATGCGGCGCAGCACGTAGCCGCGGCCCTCGTTGCTCGGCGCGACGCCGTCGGCGACCAGCATGGTGCCGGTGCGGACGTGGTCGGCGACCACGCGCAGGCTGACGTCGGCGCGCGGGTCGCGGCCGTAGCGCGCCCTGGTGAGCTCGGCGGCCTTGTCGAGGATCTTGTAGGTGGTGTCGATCTCGTAGATGTTGTCGACGCCCTGCAGGATCGCCGCCATGCGCTCGAGGCCCATGCCGGTGTCGATGTTCTTGGCGGGGAGCTCGCCCGCGATGTCGAAGTCGGTCTTGCTGCGGACCACGCTGAGCTGGTCCTGCATGAAGACGTTGTTCCAGACCTCGAGGTAGCGGTTCTCGTCGGCGATGGGCCCGCCCTCGCGTCCGTACTCGGGCCCGCGGTCGTAGTAGATCTCCGAGCAGGGCCCGCCGGGGCCCGGCACGCCCATGCTCCAGTAGTTGTCCTCCAGGCCGCGGCGCTGGATGCGGTCGGCGGGGACGCCGACCTTGTTGTGCCAGATGTCGAAGGCCTCGTCGTCGTCGAGGTAGACGGTCGCCCAGAGCCTGTCCTCGGGGAAGCCGAAGCCGCCCTCCGACTCAGGCTTGGTCAGCAGCTCCCAGGCGTAGGGGATCGCCAGTTCCTTGAAGTAATCGCCGAAGGAGAAGTTGCCGAGCATCTGGAAGAACGTCGCGTGCCTGGTGGTCTTGCCCACCTCGTCGATGTCGGGCGTGCGCACGCACTTCTGCGCGCTGGCCAGCCGGACCGCCGGAGGCTTGCGCTGCCCCAGGAAGTACGGCTTGAAGGGCACCATGCCCGCAGGCACCAGGAGCAGCGTCGGGTCCTCAGCGATCAGGCTGGCCGAGGGCACGACCTTGTGCCCACGCTCCTCGAAGAAGCGCAGGAAGCGGCGGGCGATCTCTGCCGACTCCATATCAGCGGCCATCCTTTGCATTAGTGGGTTGTGTCAGGGTTGTCGAGCCCGAAGCGGGATCGCAACTCGATTTCGCGGTCGGCGGCCTCGCCGAGCGCGTCGGAGGTAAAGTCTCTCACTTGCAGCAGCAGCCCGCTGGCGCCGTCGGCGGCGCGGCGAGCCACGTGGTCGGGTTTGAGCGCCTGCAGCTTGCGCATCACCCAGGCGGCCCCGAACGCGCCGAGCGCCATGTAGAACAGCCGCCTGATCATCGCCGCCGCCTGCTGCGCGGGTGCTTGCGCGCCTCGATGGCCCTGCGCACGCCGTGGCTGAGCGCGGAGACCCTGATGAGCGGGCCGGTGAAGATGGTCTGCGTGACGGCGCTGAGCTTGGCGGCGTGCCCGCTGACCTGCTTGACGTCCCTGGTGATGGCCTCGACGGCGACGAGCTGCCTGTTGGCCTCGTTGACCGTCATGCTCATGTCCTCCAGCAGCGGGACGACCCGCTCGTTGAGGTCGGCGACCAGCTTGGTGGTCTCCCTGAGCAGGCGGGCGAGCTTGACGAGCACCATGGCCAGAAAGCAGACGAGGATCGCCCAGGCCATGGCGACGATCAGCCCGGCCAGTTCTCCTGCGGTCAGCATCAGCGGATCCGTCCCCGTTGGCGTCGTGGAATGGAGAAGACCCTATCGTGCCTGATACAACGCGACGGCCTGCCTGCGGCATGTCGCGCGATCGTCTCATCCCGGCGGCGACCAGGAGGTGGCGACCAGCTCGACCTCGAAGCCCTGCTCGTTCTCCAGGTAGGCGGCGTAGTGGGCGGGTCCGCCCGCGTGCGGGTGCCGGTCGGCGAACATCAGCCGCCAGCCGTGCGCTCCGGCCTCCGCCGCGATCGCGTCGACGTCGTCGGCGTGGAAGGCCAGGTGGTTGAGGCCTGGCCGCATCCTGTCGTACGGCTCGCGCACCCGCGCGGGGGACTCCTCCACGACGACGTAGGTCGCCCCGTGCCGCCACGACCTGCCGCCTTCCCATTCCTGGAAGGGCTCGTAGCCGAGCCGGGCGAACAGCCAGGTGAAACCGGGCAGCACCGCGTCCAGCGACTCGACCCACAGCTCGACGTGGTGCAGGGTCACGACGATCCCCTCAGGAAGTCGCGGATCCTCCCCCAGCGCTCGGCGACGCCTGCCTCGGCTCCGTGCCTGGTCGGCTCGTAGTAGCGGCGCTCACGGACCTCCTCGGGCGCGTAGTCCTGACGGACCAGGCCGTGCTCGAAGTCGTGCGGGTACTTGTAGCCCTTGCCGTGGCCGAGCTTGGCGGCGCCCGGGTAGTGGGCGTCGCGCAGGTGGCCGGGCACCTGGCCGATCAGGCCGCGCCGCACGTCCTCGCCGGCGGCGCCGATGGCCTTGACCACGGCGTTGGACTTGGGCGCCAGCGCGCAGTGGATGACGGCGTGGGCCAGGTTGATGCCCGCCTCGGGCAGCCCGATGAGCTGGACGGCCTGGGCGGCGGCGACCGCGGTCTGCAGGCAGGTGTTGTCGGCCATGCCGACGTCCTCGGAGGCGAAGATGACGATCCTGCGGGCGATGAATCTTGGGTCCTCGCCCGCCTCGATCATGCGGGCGAGGTAGTGGAGCGCGGCGTCGGCGTCGGAGCCGCGCATCGACTTGATGAAGGCGCTGATGACGTCGTAGTGCTGGTCGCCCTGGCGGTCGTAGCGGACGGCCGCCTTGTCGACCGCCTTTTCCACGACCTCGACCGTGATGTCGCCTGCCAGCAGGGCCGCGGCCTCGAGGTAGGTCAGCGAGCGGCGCGCGTCGCCGCCCGCCAGGCGTACCAGGTGCTCGAGCGCCTCGGGGGCGAGGGTGTTGCGGCCCGCGAGGCCGCGCTCGTCGGTGACGGCCCGCTCGAGGACGGCGCGGATGTCGTCGTCGGACAGCGACTCGAGGGTGAGCAGCAGGGAGCGCGACAGCAGCGGCGAGATCACGGAGAAGAAGGGGTTCTCGGTGGTGGCGCCGATGAAGGTGACCCACCTGTTCTCCACGGCGGGCAGCAGGGCGTCCTGCTGGGCCTTGTTGAAGCGGTGGACCTCGTCGACGAACAGCACGGTCTGCCGTCCCGTCATGCCGAGTTCGCGACGGGCGTTGTCGATGGCCGCCCTGACGTCCTTCACGCCCGCCGACACCGCGGAGATCTCGACGAAGCGCCGCTTGGTGACTCCCGCGACGACGTAGGCGAGCGTGGTCTTGCCGGTGCCGGGAGGCCCCCACAGGAACAGCGACATGGGCGCCTCGCTCTCCACGAGCCTGCGCAGCGGCGTGCCCTGGCCCAGCAGGTGGCGCTGGCCGAGCACCTCGTCGAGCGTGCGGGGGCGCATCCGCACCGCAAGGGGCTGTGGGGTGGCCTCCTCAGCGGCCGAATCGAACAGACTCTCCACAAAACGAGCCTACAGGCCCCACACTGCCCTGGCGCCCGAATCCCCTGCTCGGAACACGTAGTAGCCCGCCGCCACGGCCAGCACCACCGTCACCGCCGTCACCGCCGTCGAGACCCACGCGGGCACGTTCGTCTTGGTGCGCGCCAGGTAGACCGACAGCAGGGAGGCGACGCCGAGGGAGGCGGTGGTCAGCAGCAGGGGCAGGGCGAAGCTCTGGTGCTCGGCGATGCGCTGGCCCAGTTCCCCCTCCACCTGGGAGAAGCGCGCCTCCTTCAGCGCGCCGCCGCTCTGGCGGGCAGCGAAGACCGCGGCGGGCGCGGCGACGGCGAGCAGCACCACCGCCCATCCGAGGTGCGGCCTGATGCGGGGCACGAGGGCGTGGGCGGCTGAGACGCCGGCCAGCAGCGGGGTCAGCACCACTGCGAAGTGGATGATCAGCGGGTGAGCGGGCAGACCGAGGATCTCGTTGAACATTTTACGACTCCGTTCTCATATGACTACGGATCCCACCACGCCGCGGTTCACCGAGACCGGTTTCTCATCTACTTCTCAGGACATACACCCCATCTGTCGCTCCAGCTCCTTACGTCCAGCACATTCCCAAGCCCGATAGCATGCGCGGAGCAGTTTGGTCATGTGTCGGCAAACGTGGAGGAAATACCGGTGAGCGGCGAAGACCGCCAGAGCCAGCTGGCGCGGGAGCACAAGGAGCGGCAGGCGCAGCGTGCGGCCGAGCAGGCCGCGAAGGCCAAGCGGAACACCTTCATCGGCGCGGGAGTGGCGGTGGCACTCGTGGCGGGCGGCATCGTCGCGGCGACCACGATGCTCGGCACGAGCGACGCCAAGCCCGTGGCCGAGGACGCGCCCTCCGCCTCCCCCAAGGCCAGCACCTCGGTGCCGGCGGTGCCGTCGGCCGCGCCCTCGGCCTCGGCGGGCCCCGTCTCGTGCACCTACACGAAGCAGAACGACCCGGCCATCCCGACCAAGTTCGTCGGCCTGCCGGGCAAGAAGCCGAACAAGAAGCTCAAGCAGATGACGATCAACACCAATCGCGGCGAGATCGTCATCGACCTGATGACCGAGCAGGCGCCGTGCACGGTCAACGCGATGGCCTTCCTGGCGAAGAAGAACTTCTTCGACAACACCAAGTGCCAGCGCCTCGTCACCCCCGACGTGTCAGGCCTGCACCTGCTGCAGTGCGGCGACCCGCTGGCCAAGGCCGACGGCGTCAACCCCACCGACGGCCAGGGCTCGTCCGGCTTCACCTACGGCGACGAGAACATCGGCATGCCGTACACCCAGGGCGTGGTCTTCGTGACGCAGCCGAGCGGCGCGGCGGGGCAGAACGGCAGCCAGTTCGCCATCTCGCTGTCCAACGACAACACCCAGATCCAGGGCGAGTACGGCGTGCTCGGCGTGGTCAGCAAGGGCATGGACATGATGCTGGGCCTGGCCAAGGACGGCAAGGACCTCATCGTCAACCCCAACGACGTCACCGGCGACGGCGGCACCACCGCGCTGAAGAACCCGCTCGTCATCAAGGACGTCCGCGTCTCCTAGTGATCCAGGTCACAGCGGCGCCGCCGCCCGGCCCGGCGAGGACGGGGGCACGCTGGAGCAGTGACCGACACACTGCCGTTCGAGTTCTTCTTCTCCCCGGAGTTCAGCGCCGACCCCTACGCGGTCTACGCCGGACTCCGGGCGAAGGGGCCAGTCCACCCGATCGACTTCCCGCCCGGCGCCACCTCGTTCGTGGTCGTCGACTACGAGTACGCCAGGCCCGCGTTGAACGATCCGCGCCTGTCCAAGAACCTCGCGAACGGGCCTGAGTGGTTCCGCGACGCGATCTCGCAGCAGAACCCCGTGCTGGCCGACAACATGCTGATGGCCGACCCGCCCGACCACACGCGGCTGCGGCGCCTGGTGCAGAAGGCGTTCACCCCGCGCAGGATCGAGGAGCTCCGCCCGCGCGTCCAGCAGATCACCGACGAGCTGATCGACGCGTTCAGCGGCGACAGGATCGAGCTCATCGACGCCTTCGCCTTCCCTCTGCCGATCATCGTGATCTGCGAGCTGCTGGGCATCCCCGACGCCGACAGAGCCGACTTCCGCCGGTGGTCGGGCGCGCTGGTCAACCCGGCCGTCACAGAGGAGCTGGCCGCGCAGCGCGACGAGGCCGGTACGGCACTGCGCGCCTACTTCACCGGGCTGATCGCCGAGCGGCGCGCCACCCCCACCGACGACCTGGTCGGCGCGCTGGTCACCAGCACGGAGCTGAGCGAGCAGGAGCTGCTCTCGACGCTCGCCCTGCTGCTGATCGCCGGGCACGAGACGACCGTCAACCTCATCGGCAACGGCATGCTGGCCCTGCTGCGCAACCGCGACCAGCTCGACCTGCTGCGCGCCAAGCCCGAGCTGCTGCCGAACGCGGTCGAGGAGTTCCTACGCTACGACGCGCCCGTGGAGCGCGGCACCTTCCGCACGGCGCTGGAGGACCTCGAGATCGCCGGGACGCACATCCCGAAGGGCAGCTTCGTGCACGTCTCGATCGGCGCGGCCGGCCGCGACCCCAGGGCGTTCGAGCGGGCCGACACGCTGGACATCGAGCGCTCCGACAACCGCCACGTCGCCTTCGGGCACGGCATCCACTTCTGCCTCGGCGCCCCGCTGGCGCGGATGGAGGGCCAGATCGCCTTCGGCTCGCTGCTCGGCCGGTTGCCGAACATCGCGCTCGGCTGCGAGGAGAAGGAGCTCAGCTGGCGCTTCAGCGGCTCCATCCTGCGTTCCCTGTCCGCCCTCCCGGTAACGATCTAGGGTGGTCGGCGTGCCGGACAAACTTCCATTCGAGTTCCTGTTCACGCCCGAGTTCAGCAGGAACCCCTACGCCGTCTACACCCCGTTGCGAGGTCAGGGACCGGTCTTCCCGATCGACTTCCCGCCCGGCTTCGAGGCGTACCTGATCATCGATCACGAGCACGGCAGGGCCGCGCTGAACGACCCCCGCCTGTCCAAGGACATGCAGCGGTTCGGCGACTACTTCAGGGCGATCGCCACCGAGGACGACATCCTCTTCGACTCCAACATGCTGTCGGTCGACCCGCCCGACCACACGCGGCTGCGCAGGATCGTCTCCAAGGCCTTCACCCCGCGCAGGGTGGAGGAGCTGCGTCCCCGCGTCCAGCAGATCACCGACGAGCTGATCTCCTCCTTCGACGGCGGCACGGCCGAACTGCTCGACGAGTTCGCCTTCCCGCTGCCGATCATCGTGATCTGCGAGTTGCTCGGCGTGCCCGCCGACGACCGCGACCTGTTCCGCGAGTGGTCGGCCCTGCTGGTCAACCCCACCTTCGAGCCTGAGGAGGTGGAAAGGCGCAGGGCGGCTGCCCGGGCGACGACCGCCTACTTCCGCGAGCTGAGCAAGGAGCGCAGGGCCGAGCCACGCGAGGACCTGATCAGCGCGCTGGTCGCCATGGACGAGCTGACGGAGAAGGAGCTCATCTCCACGCTCAGCCTGCTGCTCATCGCGGGCCACGAGACGACCGTCAACCTCATCGGCAACGGCGTGCTCGCGCTGCTGCGCAACCGCGACCAGCTCGACCTGCTGCGCGCCAAGCCCGAGCTGCTGCCGAACGCGGTCGAGGAGTTCCTTCGCTACGACGGCCCCGTCGAGCGCTCCACCCCGCGCTTCGCCGCCGAGGACCTGGAGATCGCGGGCACCCGCATCCCACGGGGCTCCATGGTCCACATCTCGATCGGCGCGGTCGGCAGGGATCCGTCGGTCCACGCCGACCCTGACACGCTCGACATCACCCGCTCCGACAACAGGCACATGGCCTTCGGGCACGGCATCCACTTCTGCCTCGGCGCCCCGCTGGCCCGTATGGAAGGCCAGATCGCCATCGGCACCCTGCTCGACCGGCTGCCGGGCCTTGAGCTCGGGTGCACGGAGGAGGAGCTGAGCTGGCGGCTGACCGGCTCGGTCGTCCGCGGTCTGTCCCGGCTTCCCGTCCGCTTCTGAACGGCGATGAGCCGGTACGGCAGGCGTACCGGCTCATCGACCCGCCGGACTAGGCCTCCTCGTCCTTCGGCTTGGCGTCGACGCCGGCCTCCTTGCGCTGCTCGTCGGTGATCGGCGTCGGCGCGCTCGTGAGCGGGTCGAAGCCCGAGGCGGTCTTCGGGAAGGCGATCACGTCGCGGATCGACTCACCGCCCGACAGCAGCATGCAGATCCTGTCCCAGCCGTAGGCGATGCCGCCGTGCGGGGGCGGGCCGTACTTGAACGCCTCCAGCAGGAAGCCGAACTTCGACTCGGCCTCCTGCTTGGAGATGCCGAGCACGTCGAACACGCGCTGCTGCATCTCGGCGCGGTGGATACGGATCGAGCCGCCGCCGATCTCCATGCCGTTGCAGACCATGTCGTAGGCGTAGGCCAGCGCCTCGCCCGGGTGGTCCTGGAAGTTGTCGGCCCACTCGGGCTTCGGCCCGGTGAACGGGTGGTGGACCGCGGTCCAGCCGCCCTCGCCGTCCTCCTCGAACATGGGGGCGTCGACCACCCACAGGAACGACCACTGCGACTCGTCGATCAGGCCGCAGCGGCGGCCGATCTCGAGCCTGGCCGCGCCGAGCAGGTCGCGCGAGGTGTTGCGGGGGCCGGCGGCGAAGAAGATCGCGTCACCCGGCTCGGCGCCCACCTTGTCCGCCAGCCCCCCGGCCTCGGACGGCGACAGGTTCTTGGCGACGGGGCCGCCGAGCGTGCCGTCCTCCTGCACCAGCACATAGGCCAGGCCGCGGGCGCCGCGGGACTTGGCCCACTCCTGCCAGCCGTCCAGCTCCTTGCGGGTCTGGGAGGCCCCGCCGGGCATGACGACGGCGCCGACGTAGTGGGCCTGGAAGACGCGGAAGGTGGTGTTCGCGAAGTACTCCGTCATGTCGACGAGCTCCTGGCCGAAGCGCAGGTCAGGCTTGTCGGAGCCGAAGCGGGCCATCGCGTCGGCGTAGGTCATGCGCGGCAGCGGCGTGGGGATCTCGTAGCCGAGGATCTCCTTCCAGACCCTCCCGATCAGCGCCTCGCCGATCCCGATGACGTCCTCCTGGTCCACGAAGGACATCTCGACGTCGATCTGGGTGAACTCGGGCTGCCTGTCGGCGCGCAGGTCCTCGTCGCGGTAGCACTTGGCCAGCTGGTAGTAGCGCTCCAGTCCGCCCACCTGCAGCAGCTGCTTGAACAGCTGGGGCGACTGGGGAAGCGCGTACCACTTGCCCGGCTGCAGCCGTACCGGCACCAGGAAGTCGCGGGCGCCCTCGGGCGTCGAGCGGGTCAGCGTCGGCGTCTCGACGTAGACGAAGCCGTGCTCGTTCATGACCTCGTTGGCCAGGTAGGTCGCCTTGGAGCGGACCCGCATGGCGTGGGCGACCTGCTGGCGGCGGATGTCGAGATAGCGGTAGCGCAGGCGCGCCTCCTCCGACACCCCCGTGCTGCCCTCGATGGGGAAGGGCAGCGGCGCGGCCTCGCTCAGTACCTCGACCGTGGTGGCGACGACCTCGATCTCGCCGGTGGGCAGGTCGGGGTTGGCGTTGCCCTCGGGACGGACCCTGACCTCGCCGATCACCTTCACGCAGTACTCGTTGCGCAGGCCGTGGGCGTCGTCCTCCTCGCGGAAGACCACCTGCGAGGAGCCGGAGGCGTCGCGCAGGTCGATGAAGACCACCCCGCCGTGGTCACGGCGACGGGCCACCCAGCCCGCCAGCGTCACCTGCTGCCCGGCGTGCTCCTTGCGGAGCTCCCCGGCCTTGTGCGTGCGAATCACTGCAGCTTTCCCTTCAAGACGTCAGCGACCTGGGCCAGCGGCACCTCGGTCTGCTCAGCGGTGGTCAGGTCCTTCACTTGCACGGCTTGCGCCGCCAGGTCACGATCGCCGAGGATCAGCGCGAACCGGGCGCCCGAACGGTCGGCGCCCTTCATCGCGCCCTTCAGCCCCTTGCCCCCGAAGGCCATGTCGGCCGCGAGCCCGGCCCTGCGCAGCTCCTCGACGAGCAGGAACATCCTGCGGCGCGCCTCGTCACCCAGCGGGACACCGTACACCTGGACGCGGCTGTCGGCGGTGTCGCCGAGCAGACCCTCGGCCTCCATCGCCAGCAGCGTGCGGTCGACGCCGAGCGCCCAGCCGACGCTGGGCAGCGAAGGGCCGCCGAGCATCTCGCTGAGCCCGTCGTAGCGCCCGCCGCCGCCGACGGCCGACTGCGACCCGAGCCCGCCGTGGACGAACTCGAAGGTGGTGCGGGTGTAGTAGTCGAGGCCGCGCACCAGGCGCGGGTCGTCGGTGAAGGGCACCTCGCAGGCGGTCAGCAGGCCGCGGACCTCCTCGTGGTAGGCCTTGCACGACTCGCACAGGTGATCGATCACCAGGGGCGCGCCCTTGAGCTGCTCCTGCACCTCGGGGCGCTTGTCGTCGAGGACCCGCAACGGGTTGATCTCGATTCTGGCCCTGGTCTCCTCGTCGAGGTCGAGCACGCGCAGGAAGTCCTGCAGCGCGGCCCGGTAGACGGGCCGGCACGTCTTGTCGCCGAGGGAGTTGAGCAGCAGCGTCACCTCGCGCAGGCCGAGGTCGCGGAACCCGCGCCAGGCCAGCACGATCAGTTCGGCGTCGAGTGCCGGGTCCTCGGCGCCGAGCGCCTCGGCCCCGACCTGCCAGAAGTGGCGGTAGCGGCCCTTCTGCGCGCGCTCGTAGCGGAACTGGCTGCCGGAGTACCACAGCTTGACCGGCAGCTGGCCCGTGTGCAGGTTGTGCTGCAGGACGGCGCGCACGACGGGGGCGGTGCCCTCGGGGCGCAGGGTCAGCGACCTGCCCGCCTTGTCGGGGAAGGTGTACATCTCCTTGGACACGACGTCGGTGGACTCGCCGACGCCGCGTTTGAACAGCTCGGTGTCCTCGAAGACGGGCGTCTCGATGTAGCCGTAGCCCGCCTGCCGGACGGGGGAGACGAGTGTCTCGCGCACGGCGAGGACCCGCTCGGAGCGGGGCGGCAGCCAGTCGAAGGTGCCCTTGGGTGCTTGGAAAGTCATCAGATCCCTCGTGTGGGACCGGCGTGCGGCGCAGCTTCCTTGAGATAAGGGTTGGAAGCGCGCTCGCGGCCGATCGTGGTCTGCGGTCCATGGCCCGGCAGGACGACCGTCTCGTCCGGCAGCGGCAGGCACTTGGCGGCCAGGCTGCGCAGGATCGTCGGGTAGTCGCCGCCCGGCAGGTCGGAGCGGCCGATGGAGCCGGCGAACAGCAGGTCTCCCGAGAACATGATCTCCTCGGGCGGCAACCTGAAACTCACCGACCCCCTGGTATGGCCGGGGGTGTGGTCGACCACGAACTCCATCCCGGCGAGCTCCATGACCGCGCCGTCGGACAGCTCGCGCACGTCGTCGGGCTCGCTCAGCGTGATGCCCCCGAACAGCTGGCTCGAGGTCGGCGACCAGCCGGCAGCGGGGTCGCTCAGCAGGTGGCGGTCCTCGGGGTGGATCCACGCGGGGACGTCGCGCGCGCCGCACACGGGGGCGACCGACCAGACGTGGTCGAGGTGACCGTGGGTGAGAAGGACCGCGACGGGCTTCAGCCGGTGCTCGCGCAGCAGGTCGTCGACGCCGTCGACCGCGTCCTGGCCGGGATCGACGATGACGCACTCCTCGCCGGCGGCCGGCGCCACGAGGTAGCAATTGGTCTGGAACGCCCCTGCGGGGAAGCCTGCGATGAGCATCTGCCTCGGCTGAGTCTCGTCAAGAAAGCGGATGAGAATGTAACCGAAGCGTACCGGTGCTGGCCGCCGGGCTGCGAACCATTACCGGTTGGCCGATACGATTCGCCCACCTCAGTTGATTCGATAGGGAGGCAAAGCGGTGTCCACGGGCAAGGACCGCCAGCGTCAGCTGGCACGTGAGCACTACGAGCGGCAGATGCAGCGTCGTGTCGAACGCGAAACCAAGGCCAAGCGCACCGCCGTGATCGGATCGACCGTGGGCGTCCTGGTGGTCGTGGGCGGCGTGATCGCCGCGGTCACCCTCCTCGGCGGCGGCGACGACACCTCGGCGTCCGAGACGCCCTCGGCCGCGCCCTCCGCCTCGGCCTCGGCCGTGGCGGGCCCCAAGCCCTTCGACCCCGCGACGGGCGAGTGCGGCTACCTCGCCGACACCAGCGGCACGGTCAAGGACGTCGGACTGCCGCCCGCCAAGGCGGAGGCCAAGGACGCGACCATGACGCTCAAGACGAGCCAGGGCGACATCGTCGTCGAGCTCAACGGCGTCAAGGCCCCGTGCACCGTCAACTCGCTCAAGCACCTGGCCGCCAAGAAGTACTACAACGGCAGCAAGTGCCACCGTCTCGGCAGCGCGCAGTTCCCGATGCTGCAGTGCGGCGACCCGACGGCCAAGGCCGACGGCAAGGCGCAGGGCGACGGCCAGGGTGGCCCCGGCTACCGGCTGGCCGAGGAGAACCTGGAGGGCGCCACCTACAAGCGCGGCGTCATGGCGATGGCCAAGACCAGCGAGCCCGGCACCACGGGCAGCCAGTTCTTCCTGGTCTTCGGCGACATCGGGCTGAGCCCCGACTACACGCCTGTCGGTACCATCACGAAGGGTCTCGACATTCTCGACAAGGTCAACAAGGCGGGCGTCATCACTCCTGGTCCGGACGGCACCGGCGCACCGAAGGAGACGGTCGAAATCAAAGACGTGACAATCTCTGCCAAGAGCTGACGTAATACAACTAGGGGCAGTAGTCCCCGAAGGGTCTGATGAGAGTGCGGGAGGACACGGTGAGCACCGACCCGTGGGGCCGGGTAGACGACGACGGCACCGTCTACGTGCGTACGGCCGAGGGAGAGCGGGCCGTCGGGTCCTGGCAGGCCGGTGAGCCCGAAGAAGCGCTGGCCTACTTCCACCGCAAGTACGACGAGCTGGCGGGCCAGGTCCAGCTGCTCGAGCAGCGTGTCAAGGGCACCGACCTGGCTCCTGCGCAGGCCGAGGCGACCATCGTCAAGCTGCGCGAGGCCGTGGCCGACGCGCATGCCATCGGCGACCTCGGCGCGCTCGTCCAGCGCCTCGACGCGCTGACGGAGCTGGTCGCCAAGCGCCGCGAGGAGGTCAAGGCCGCGCGCGACGTGGCCAGGGCCGAGGCCAAGGCGGTCAAGGAGCGCATCGTCGCCGAGGCTGAGCGGATCGCCGACGAGACGACCCACTGGAAGTCCGGTGGCGAGCGGCTGCGCCAGCTGGTGGAGGAGTGGAAGGCCGCCGAGCGCATCGACCGCGTCACCGAGGCCGCCCTGTGGAAGCGGCTGTCGGCCGCCCGCACGGCCTTCGCCAAGCGGCGCAAGGCCTACTTCGCGGGGCTCGACGAGCAGCGCGAGGGCATCCGCGCCTACAAGGAGCGGATCGTGGTCGAGGCCGAGGCGCTGGCCGACTCCACCGACTGGGGCCAGACGGCCGCCGTCTACCGCGAGCTCATGCAGCAGTGGAAGTCGGCGGGCAGGGCCTCGCGCGAGGCCGAGGACGAGCTGTGGGGCCGTTTCAAGGCCGCGCAGGACCAGTTCTTCCAGGCCCGCTCGGCGGTCTTCGCCGAGCGGGACGCCTCGCTGGCGGCCAACGCGGAGGCCAAGGAGGTGCTGCTGGCCGAGGCGGAGAAGATCCTTCCCGTGACCGACCCGCGTGCCGCCCGGGCCTCGCTGCGCACGATGCTGGAGCGCTGGGAGGCCGTCGGCCCCGTGCCGCGCGAGCAGCGCGACAAGCTGGAGGGCGGGCTGCGCCGCATCGACGAGGCGGTCCGCAAGGCCGAGGAGGCGGAGTGGAAGCGCTCCAACCCCGAGGCGAGGGCGCGCGCGCAGAGCGCGGTCGACCAGCTGCGCGCCTCCATCGAGCAGTTGGAGAAGAAGCTCGGCAAGGCCCAGGCCGCCGGGCGCGCCAAGGACGTCAAGGACGCCGAGGAGGCGCTGGCGGCCCGCCGTTCGTGGCTGCAGGAGGCCGAGCGCACGCTCGCCGAGTTCAGCTGATCTCGCGGCTCCGGGCGGGTGCGCCGCCCGGAGCCTGTCAGGCCGATTTCCCGCCGCATACGTTCTGAGATTCAACCTTTCCTGATTTCTTCGGAAAAACCCCGAAAAACGTGATCACAGAGGGTCATTGGGCCTCCCCCTTTTTCCCTTTTTCTTCTTAAGATCACAGGGCTCTCAGAGGTATCGGCGAAAGGGGTCAAGATGACGATCGAGATCAAGCCCGTCGAAGAGGTGGAGACGACCGGTAACAGCAACAGCTGCTGAACCCGTTCGTGCGGGGCCTCGACAGAGGTCCCGCACCACCTCTCTTGGAGCCCCGCCCATGCGCGAACGGATTCAGGTGAATCCGGCGTTCCCCTTGTACATCGACGACTCCCGCGAACAGGTCCGGCTCGGCGACTTTCCGCCGACCGGCCGCGTGCTCTCCTCCGCGGAAAAGCCGCTGCGCGAATTGTTCAGGCTCTGCGCGAAGCGTCCTCGTTCGAAGGAGGAGCTTTACCGGCTGCTCGACGGCGTCACCCCCGGCGAGATAGACGCGGCCGTCGGGCAATTGCTCGCCGCCCGCCTCCTGGTCACCGAGAGCGATCTGTCCGCACTGACCGCCGACGACCGCCTGTCCAGGCAGGCGCTGTTCCTGTCGATGTTCCATCCGGCCGGCCGGGCGGTCACCGCCATGCGCGAGCTCGCCGACCTGCGGATCACCGTGCTCGGCGCGGGGGCCATCGGCGGCGCGGTCGCCGTCCAGCTCGTCACCGCGGGTGTGCGGCGGCTGACGCTCGTCGACGACGACCGGGTCGAGCCGTCCAACCTGCACCGCCAGCACCTCTACACCACCGCCGACATCGGCAGGCCCAAGGTCGGCGCGGCCGCCGCCAGGCTGCGCGCGCACCGGCCCGACGCGGAGATCGCCGAGATCGAGCGCCGCGTCGAGGGCCCGGACGACGTCCCCGTCGAAGGCGCGGACTTCGTGGTCAACACCGTCGACACCCCGCAGCCGCACATCCTCCGCTGGGTCAACAGGGCCTGCGTCCGGGCGGGCGTGCCGTTCGTGACCGGGGGCTTCAACCAGCACGTCGGCCTGATCGGCCCGCTCGTGGTGCCGGGCACGACCGGTTGCCTCGCCTGCAGGGAGCGCACGCTCGCCGAGCGGTACGGCTCGGCCGAACTGCCCACCGCCGACAACGCCGGAAGGACGATCCCCGCCTTCGGCCCCCTTTGCGCGGCGGTCTCGGGCCTGCTGGCCGCCGAGACCGTCCGTCACCTGACCGGCACGGGCCCGCCCGCCATCGAGGGCAGGACCGTCCACCTGGATCTGCTCGACCTGACCACCACCGCCCACGCCTTCGAGCGCCTCCAGGACTGCGAGGTCTGCGGGTGAAGCCCGACCTGACCTTCCTCAGCGTGGTCGAGGACGGCCCCGACGACTACGTGGTGGGCAACGGGGCCAGGTTCGTCAACGTTCCCGGCATCGCCGCGAAGGTGCTGGCGCTGCTGGACGGCACCAGGACCGTCGAGGAGGTCAGGAAGGAGGTGCTGGAGCGCCACGGTGCCGACGTGGACGTGGCGGCCTTCGTGGGCGGTCTGGACGGCCTGGGGCTGCTCCAGGAGCCCGACCTCCCGCCGAGCCCCTGGGACCGTGTCAGACCCGCGCACGTGCGCTGGCTCTTCTCCCCCGCCGCCAACGCCGTCGTCGCGCTGGCGGCGCTCGCCACCGTCGCCGCCGTGGTGGCCAGGCCGCGGATCGCGTCCGGCATGTCGGGGCTGGTCTGGTCGGACAGCCTGTCGTTCACGCTGGCGTTCGCGGTCGGCTCCTGGGTGCTGGTCCTCGTCCACGAACTCAGCCACATCCTCGCCGCACGCTCGCTCGGCGTGCGTGCGCAGCTGTCGCTCGGCACCCGCCTGCAGTTCCTCGTGGTGCAGACCAACGTCACCGGCGTCTGGCGGCTGCCCCGCCGCGCCCGCTACCGCGCCCACCTGGCGGGCATGCGCACCGACCTGTTCCTGGCCGCGTGCGCCGCCTGCGCGCTGTACGTCGCCGAGAACGCCGTGGCCCGCCTGGTGCTGGCCATCTGCGCCTCGCAGATCGTCTGGCAGTTCCTGTTCTTCATGCGCACCGACGTCTACTACGCCTTCGCCAACGCCACCGGCAACAAGAACCTCATGGCCGACGCCCAGGCCTACCTGCGCCACCGAGGCGCGGACACCCCGCGCGGCGTGCGGGTCTACGCCTGGTTCCTGATCGCCGGCCGAGTGCTGGGCCTGGCGTTCCTGCTCGGCTACACCGTCCCGATCACGCTCGCGGTGTGCGGGCAGGCCTTCGCCGAACTCGGAACCTCGGTGCAGCCCGTGCTCACGCTGGCGATCGTCGCCTTCGGCTGGGGGCTCTACCTGTGGGTCTTCATCCGCCAGAGGCTCCGCTGACCCGGTAGACGTCGTAGACGCCCTGGATGCTGCGCACCGCCTTGAGCACGTGGCCCAGATGCTTGGGGTCGCCCATCTCGAAGGTGAACTTGCTGACCGCCACCCTGTCGCGGGAGGTCGTCACCGACGCCGACAGGATGTTGACGTGCTGGTCGGACAGCGTGCGCGTGACGTCCGACAGCAGTCGCGGCCGGTCGAGCGCCTCCACCTGGATCGCCACCAGGAACACCGAGTCCTCGTTCGGCGCCCACGTCACCTCGACGAGCCGGTCGGGCTGCTCCTTCAGCTGCTCCACGTTGGAACAGTCGGAGCGGTGGACCGACACGCCGTGGCCGCGGGTGACGAAGCCGACGATCTCGTCGCCGGGCACGGGCGTGCAGCAGCGCGAGAGCCGCACCCACACGTCGGAGTCGCCCGCCACCACGACCCCGGCGCCGCCACCGCCCCTGGGACGGCGGCTGAGCCTGGTCGGCAGCGAGACCTCGGCGATGTCCTCCTCGGCGCTGTCGACGCCGCCGATGGAGGCCACGAGCTTCTGCACGACCGCCTGCGCGGCGATGTGCCCCTCGCCGACGGCCGCGTAGAGGGCCGACACGTCCGGGTAGCGCAGGTCGCGGGCGAGCGCCAGCAGCGCCTCGCCCGACATGAGCCGCTGCAGGGGCAGGCCCTGCTTGCGCATGGCCCTGCCGATGGCCTCCTTGCCCGCCTCGATCGCGGTCTCGCGGCGCTCCTTGGAGAACCACTGCCTGATCTTGTTGCGGGCGCGGCCCGACTTGACGAACTTCAGCCAGTCGCGCGAGGGACCCGCGTCGGGAGACTTGGAGGTGAAGATCTCGACGGTGTCGCCGTTGCCCAGGCGCGACTCCAGCGGCACCAGGCGGCCGTTGACGCGGGCGCCGATGCACCGGTGTCCGACCTCGGTGTGGACGGCGTAGGCGAAGTCGACCGGCGTCGCCCCCTCCGGCAGCGCCACCACCTGGCCGCGCGGGGTGAAGACGTACACCTCCGACACCGACAGGTCGAAGCGCAGCGACTCCAGGAACTCTCCCGGGTCGGAGGTCTCCTTCTGCCAGTCGAGGAGCTGGCGCAACCACGCCATGTCGCCGCCCGGCTTGACCTTGCCCGAAGGGCCGGGTGTGCCGGCGTCCTCCTTGTACTTCCAGTGGGCCGCCACGCCGTACTCGGCCCTGTGGTGCATGGCGTGGGTGCGGATCTGCAGCTCGACGGGCTTGCCCTCGGGGCCGATCACCGTGGTGTGCAGCGACTGGTACATGTTGAACTTGGGCATCGCGATGTAGTCCTTGAACCGGCCGGGCACCGGGTTCCACCGCGCGTGGATCGTTCCGAGCGCCGCATAGCAATCGCGGACCGAGTCGACCAGGACCCTGATGCCCACCAGGTCGTAGATGTCGTCGAAGGCCACGTCGCGGGCGATCATCTTCTGGTAGACCGAGTAGTAGTGCTTCGGCCTGCCCTTGACCACCGCGCGGATCCTGGCGTCGCGCAGGTCCGCCGAGACCTTCTCGATGACCTCCTGCAGGAACAGGTCCCTGCGCGGGGCCCGCTCGGAGACCATGCGGGCGATCTCGTCGTAGCGCTTGGGATAGAGCATCGCGAACGCGAGATCCTCGAGCTCCCACTTGATCGTGTTCATGCCCAGGCGGTGGGCCAGCGGGGCGAAGATCTCCAGCGTCTCGCGGGACTTCTGCTGCCTCTTGTGCTCCGGCAGATAGCGCATCGTGCGCATGTTGTGGAGGCGGTCGGCGAGCTTGATGACCAGCACCCTGATGTCGCGCGACATCGCCACGACCATCTTGCGCACGGTCTCGGCCTGCGCGGCGTCACCGAACTTGACCTTGTCGAGCTTGGTGACGCCGTCGACGAGCAGCCCGATCTTGTCACCGAAGTCGCCACGCAGCTCGTCCAGGCTGTAGGCGGTGTCCTCGACCGTGTCGTGCAGGAGAGCGGCGCACAGCGTCTCGTCGTCGGTGCCGAGCTCGGCCAGGATCGTCGCCACGGCCAGCGGATGGGTGATGTACGGGTCGCCGCTCTTCCGCTTCTGGTCGCGGTGATGGTAGGCGGCCACGTCGTAGGCACGCTCGATGAGGCGAAGATCCGCCTTGGGATGGGTGGCGCGGACCGTCCTGAAAAGCGGCTCCAGCACCGGATTCATGGCCCCACCCCCAAACCGTCGTCGACGCACCGCTGGAACGCCGGACCCTCCATCGGAATTTCCGGCGTCGGTTACGTCGGGCACGACTACCTCACGGGGCACACAGACTCCTTACGTTCGAGTCCAGATCCCTCAGTGTATCCAGGTGTGTCACCCGCGCGTCGGCCGGTCGGCAATCACACGATCACGAGCGCCCGCAGGTCGATGTCCGCCAGCCGCTCACGGCCCTTCAGGAAGGCCAGCTCCATGAGGACGGCGACGCCGACGACCTCGGCACCCGTCCTCCTGATCAGCTCCACCGTCGCCTCGGCCGTGCCGCCCGTGGCCAGCACGTCATCGACGATGAGAACGCGGTCGCCGGGCTCGAACGCGTCCTGGTGCACCTCGATGGTGGCCGAGCCGTACTCCAGGTCGTAGGAGGCCTCCAGGGTCGCGGAGGGCAGCTTGCCCTTCTTGCGGACCGGCACGAAGCCCGCGTTGGCGCGGCAGGCGGCGGGGGCGGCCAGGATGAAGCCGCGCGCCTCGATTCCCACGATCTTGTCCACGCCGGGGAAGAGCCCCGCGAGCGCGTCGACGACCGCGCCGAAGGCCTGCGGGTCGGCCAGGAGCGGGGTGATGTCCTTGAACACGACGCCCGGCTTCGGGTAGTCGTTGACGTCCCTGATCCGGTCGAGGATCAGCTGGCTCAGCTCGCTCACGTCGGGCTCTCTCCCTCATCGTCTGGTGCGTCCGTCTGCCGGACGCATCACCTTCCCACACACCCGCCCCGCCGACGACACCGGACCCGTCCGGCCGGTGGCAGGGCGACGCCCCCGTCCCCGATGAGGGAGCGAGGGCGTCGAAGGTGGAGCGGTCAGTTCTTGGCGGTGGCGGGCCGCTTGGCGCCGCCCTTGCCCCCGCCGGTGGAGGCCAGGCGCTTGGCGATCGCCTGGTACCTCGGCTCGCGCTCCTTCAGCGTCACCAGCAGCGGCGTGGCCACGCACAGCGAGGAGTACGTGCCGACGAGCATGCCGACGAACAGGGCGAGCGAGAGGTCCTTCAGCGTGCCCGCGCCGAGCACCGTGGTGCCGATGAACAGGATCGCCGCCACCGGCAGGATGGCGACGAGCGAGGTGTTCAGCGACCTGATCAGCGTGTGGTTGAGCGCGTCGTTGGCGGCCATCGTGTACGTCTTCTTGGAGGTCGTGCCGAGCTTGGCGGTGACCTCCTTGATCATGTCGAACACGACGACCGCGTCGTACAGCGAATAGCCCAGGATGGTGAGGAAGCCCAGCATGGTCGCAGGGGTGACCTCGAAGCCCGACCACGCGTAGATGCCCGCGGTGATGACCAGGTCGTGGATCAACGCGACGATGGCCGCCAAGGCCATCTTCGGCTCGAAGGCCATGCTCAGGTACAGGATGATCGCGAGCATGAACACGCCGAGGCCGATCCAGGCCTTGTTCGCCACCTCACCGCCCCACGAGGCGCCGATCGAGGTGATGGAGATCTGCTTGGCGTCGACGCCGAGATCCTCGGAGACCGACTTCTGCACCCTGCTGAGGTTGGCCTCGTCGAGGGTCTCGGTCGTCACGCGCCAGCCGGCGGTGCCGGCCTGCTGCACGATCGGCTGGTGGACGCCCGCGTCGGTCATGGTCTCGCGGACCTGCTCGATGGTGGCCTTCGGCGCGGTGAAGGAGAACACCGAGCCGCCCTTGAACTCCACGCCCAGGTTGAGCGGGCTGCCGTGGGTGACGGCGCTGAAGACCAGACCCGCGATGGAGAAGGCGATGAGGAAGGCCGAAAGGCCGTACCACAGCTTCCTGCGGCCGACGAAGTCGACGTCGATCTCGCCTCGGTAGAGGCGACGCCCGAGTCCCATGTCAGGCCTCCTGCGGGGTGGTCGTACGAACAGTCTCCGGCCCCATGCGCTCGGCGTCGAGACCGGAGAGCTTGTGACCCTTGGCGAAGAACTTCAGCCTCGCCAGCAGCGCGATGAACGGCTTGGTGAACAGGAACACCACCAGCACGTCGATGAGTGTCGTGAGGCCCATCGCGAAGGCGAATCCTGCCACGCCGCCGACCGCCAGGAAGTAGAGCACGATGGCGGCGATGAACATGACCGCGTCGGCGATCAGGATCGTGCGCCGCGCGCGCACCCAGGCCACCTCGACGGCGGCGCGCAGCGTGCGCCTGCCCTCCTTCATCTCGTCCCTTATTCGTTCGAAGTAGACGATGAAGGAGTCGGCGGTGATACCGATCGAGACCACCAGACCGATGATGTGCGGCAGCGACAGGCCGAAGCCCGCGTAGGTGCCGAGCAGCACGACCGCCTCGTAGGTGATGATCGAGGCGACCACGAGGCTCAGGACCGCGACCAGGCCGAGGCCCCTGTAGTAGAGCAGCGAGTACAGGACCACCAGGCCGAGACCGATGGCGCCGGAGATCAGGCCGCCCATCAGCTGGTCCTGGCCGAGCGTCGAGGAGATCGTGTCGATCGAGCTGCGCACGAACTTCAGCGGCAGCGCGCCGTACTTCAGCTGGTCGGCCAGCTGGGTCGCGGTCTGCTGGGTGAACCCGCCGCTGATCTCGGCACGCCCGCCGGGGATCGGCTCGTTGATGTTCGGGGCGGTGATGACGACACCGTCGAGGACCACGGCGACCATGTTGCGCGGCGGCTGGGCCTTGTAGGCCTCGGTGGTCAGGGTCGACCAGGCCGTGGCGCCCTTGGCCTTGAAGTTGAGCTGGACGACCCACTGGCCGGTGGTCTGCTGCACGCCGGCGCTGGCGGTGTCGATGTCGGTGCCGACGACCCTGGCCTTGTCGAGGATGTACTTGGCGGTGCCGTCCTCGTCACAGGTGACGTACGGCTTGCTCGGGTCGTCCTGGACGCCCTGGCCCTTGTTCTTGGCGCAGTCGAGCTCGTTGAACTGCTTGACGAGCGCGGGGTCGATGCCCGCGAGCGCGGGGTCCTGCGACGGCTGGGCGCTCGGCTGGGCACTGGGCTGCGCGCTCGGCGTCGCCTTGGCGTTCTTGCCCTTGTCCTGGCCCTTGCCGTCCTGGCCGTTGTCCTGCCGGCCCTTGTCCTGGCCCTTCTGCTCGGCACCGGCGGTGGCAGAGGGCGACGGGTTGGGCGAGGTCAGCGCGGACGACAGGGCCTTGCCCGTCGGCGAGGCGCTGGGCGACGGGGCGTTGGCCGACGGCTGGGCGCTCGGCTGTGCGGAAGGCTGCCCGCTCGGCTGGCCGCTGCCCGAGGGCGTGGGCGCCTGGGTGGGCATGGTGCTCGGCTGCGGCTGGGCCGCCTCGGCGGCCAGAACCTGGCGGAAGCGCAGCTCCGCCGTGGTGCCGACCAGCTTGATGACCTCGTCCTTGCCCGCGCCGGGAACCGAGATGACGATGTTGTCGCCCGACTTGGCGACCTCAGCGTCGGAGATTCCGGTGCCGTTCACCCGGTCACGGATGATGTTGACGGCGAGGTTGAGGCTCTCTTCAGAAGGGGGAGAGCCGTTCGGTGTGATCGGCGACAGAGTCGCCGTCGTGCCGCCCGCGAGGTCGAGTCCGAGCTTGGGCGTGAACGCCGGGTGCAGGAACATCGCCCCGCTCATGGCGAGGATGAGCGCCAGGAGCAACAGGAGCGTGCGCCCCGGCTTGCTCTGGCCGCTGGTCGGTCGGGCCACTGGTCGTCTGTTCTTTCAGTTAGAGGTTTGCCGCAAGCCTAGTCAGGACTTCTTGCTATTCGTGTCCTCATCGTTGTTGCGGTCGACCGGCTCGTCGACTCCGTCGGAGTCCTTGGTCTCAACCGTCTCGGGCGCAGTCGTCTCGGAGACCGCCGTACCGGCGATCTTGTCGTCGGTGGTCGGGGTGAGGACACGGCCGACGGCCGCCTTCACCCAGCGGGTCTCCACGCCGGGCGCGACCTCCAGGATGACATCCTCGTTGTCAACGGCGACCACGGTGGCGAACAGACCAGTGGTGGTCATGACCCTTGCGCCGGGCGCCAGGGAGTTCTGCATCTGAACGGCTTCCTGCTGCCGCTTGCGCTGCGGCCTGATGAGCAGGAAGTAGAACACCACTACCAGCAGGACAAGCGGCAGGATGTTCATGAGCGTTGCTGAGTCCACGAGGGCGACCTTCCATCGTCTATCAAAGATGATGACACCGGCTTCGAGCCGGAAATTCCATGCGTTGCGTCGAGGGCCGCGCCGCTCAGCCCGTCAGCTTACACAGCCAGCCAAGCCACGGAGTGTAGGCGGTTGTTGCGAAACCCGGCAACGAGGCAGCGGTTCGGCGCGCGGGGAAGTTCCCAATTCGCAATGCTTGCAACCGTTCTGTGACCCCGGGTGCCGCCCCTCAGGACGGCGGGCCGTCAGGTTCCATCTTGACAGAACACGCCCGAGCTTGACAGAAGCACGCCCGCGGATCAGCACGTCAGATCAGAAAGGCGCCTCCGGCGGCGGGGTGAGCCCCAGGTGAAGCCAGGCGGCGCTGGTGGCGACCCGCCCGCGCGGCGTGCGGGCCAGCAGCCCCTGGCGCACCAGGAACGGCTCGGCCACCACCTCCACCGTCTCCGGCTCCTCTCCCACGGCCACCGCCAGCGTCGAGAGCCCGACGGGTCCGCCGCCGAACTTGCGCAACAGCACGCCGAGCACCGCCCGGTCGAGCCGATCGAGGCCCTCGGCGTCGACCTCGTAGAGGTTGAGCGCGGCCGAGGCGATGTCGCGGGTGATGACACCGTCGGAGCGGACGTCGGAGAAGTCGCGCACCCTGCGCAGCAGCCGGTTGGCGATACGGGGCGTGCCGCGCGAGCGCCTGGCGATCTCGTGCGCGCCCTCGTCGGGCAGCGACACCCCAAGCAGCCTGGAGGAGCGGCGCAGCACCTGCTCGAGCTCGGCCACCTCGTAGAAGTCCATGTGAGCGGTGAAGCCGAACCTGTCGCGCAGCGGGGCGGGCAGCAGGCCCGCCCTGGTCGTCGCCCCCACGAGCGTGAAGGGCGCGATCTCCAGCGGGATCGCGGTCGCCCCTGGCCCCTTGCCGACGATGATGTCGACCCTGAAGTCCTCCATCGCGAGGTAGAGCATCTCCTCGGCGGGGCGGGCCATCCGGTGGATCTCGTCGATGAACAGCACCTCCCCCTCGGTCAGCGTCGACAGGATCGCCGCCAGGTCGCCCGCCCGTTCCAGCGCGGGACCCGAGGTGATCCGCAGCGGGGCGCCGAGCTCGGCTGCGACGATCATGGCGAGGGTGGTCTTGCCCAGCCCGGGCGAGCCGCTCATCAGCACGTGGTCGGGCGGCCTGTCACGTTTGACGGCGCTCTCCAGCACCAGCGACAGCTGTTCGCGCACCCGCGCCTGACCGATGAAGTCGGCCAGCCGTTTCGGCCGCAGCGCCGCCTCGATCTGCAGCTCGTCGCCCTCGGCGTCAGGCGACACCAGGTCGCGCTCGATGCTCACCGCTTCTCCCTATCGCCGTTCGCGCGGTCGCGCCAGGCCCCCGGCCGCCTCATCGGACGCTCAGCGCCCGGAGCGCCGCCTTCAGCAGCGCGGCCACCTGCGGCTGCCTGCCCGCGACGACCTCGGCGTCGGCCTGCGGCTCCACCAGGGCGATCGCCTCGTCGGCGTCTCTGGTGGAGTAGCCGAGCCCGACGAGGCCGGAGTGGACCTGATCGCGCCACAGCGGGACGGCGCCGTGGCCGTTGAGCGCGGCGTTGACCGCCTCCTGCGGGGTGCCGAGCTTGTCCTTCAGCTCCAGCACGATGCGCTGGGCGCCCTTCTGCCCGATGCCGGGGATCCTGGTGAGCGCTTTGAGGTCGGCCGAGGCGACAGCGAGGCGCAGCGAGTTGGGCGTGTGGACAGCGAGCATGGCCAGCGCCAGCTTCGGGCCCACGCCACTGGCCGTCTGGACCAGCTCGAAGACCGTGCGTTCGTCATCGGTGGCGAAGCCGTACAGGGTGAGTGACTCCTCCCTGACGACGAGGGAGGTGGCCAGCCTGCCGTGCTCGCCGACCCGGAGGGTGGCGAGCGTGCCCGGCGTGCAGTGCACCAGCACGCCCACCCCGCCGACCTCGAGCACGGCCGCGTCGGGCGCGAGCGCCGCCACGACCCCGGAAACCGACGCGATCACAGCGCACGTCCTCTCGATGCCTTGGCCAGCGCCTCGGCCAGTCTGTTCTGGGTGCCGCCCCGCCACACGTGGCAGATGGCCAGGGCGAGCGCGTCGGCCGCGTCGGCGGGTTTGGGCATCTCGGCCAGCCGTAGCAGCCTGGTGACCATGGTGCCGATCTGCTTCTTGTCGGCGGTGCCGCTGCCGGTGATGGCGGCCTTGACCTCCGAGGGCGTGTGGAGGGCCACGGGCAGGCCGCGCCTGGCGGCGCAGAGCACCGCGATGCCGGCCGCCTGCGCGGTGCCCATCACGGTGCGGACGTTGTGCTGGGCGAAGACGCGCTCGACGGCGACCGCGTCGGGGCGGACGTCGTCGAGCCACCGCTCGATGCCGCGCTCGATGCCGACGAGCCTGGCGCCGAGCTCGTCGTCGGCCGAGGTGCGCACGACGCCGACCGCGACGAGCGTCAGCGGCGCGCCGGGGCGGCCCTCGACGGCTCCGAGGCCGCATCTGGTCAGCCCTGGGTCGACGCCCATCACCCGCACGGCCCGCCCTCCGTTCGCTGCCGAACATCTGTTCGGCAGCGAACTCTACCCTGGTTGGGCGGGCGGCGCACGGCGAACACGCGTCGGGGGGCGAGCGGGACGCCGGTCCAGGCCGGGGGCCGAAGGCGCCGGCGTCGAACAAGCGGATCTCGTCGGCATCCTCGCGCAGCCCGAGTCCGAGCGTGATGGTGGCGGGAGCGGAGAGGCGGGGAGGATCAGAAGTAGTCGAGCATGTAGGGGGTGCCGGCGAACGCCGCGTCCAGCGCCTCGTCGAACTCCTCGGGGCCGGACAGCATGCCGCCGAGCCGCAGCGTCGAGGTCGGGATCCCGGCGTACAGCGCCGACAGGCCGTTGACGGTGAAGCGCGGCCCCTCCCCCTCGGCGGCGCCGGCCGTGCCGGAGCCTCCGGAGATCTCCAGCCGCCAGGTGCCGGTGTTGGCAGGCCGCTCCGGATCCTCGACCGTGACCAGGGCGTTCGCCGAGACCACCGAGGGGAAGCCGCGCCTGGCGATCGCGTCGGCCACGTCCACGACGCGGAACATCCACCGCGTCCTCTTGACCTCCTCCTTCCCCCGCTCACGCAGCAGCCACAGGACGGGGTCGTCGGGCGCGACCACCGCCGTGACCTTCGTGGCGACCGAGGAGGAGGTGCCGACCAGCGACCACAGCGCGCGGGCGGTCGCCGCCGAGCCTGCGACGAGATTGTCGACGGAGATGTCGCCGTCGTCCCACGTGTAGGTGACGTAGCCGTCGTCGGCCAGGTACAGGAAGTCGTCCTCGTCGCCGAGGAAGTCGCGCCACGCGGCCTCGTCCCAGCAGATGGGGCCGCTGGCGCGGTTGGCGGCGTGGACCCGGCCGACGATCGCGATCACCTCGGCGGCGTCGCCGGGTCCCATCCTGCGCAGCTTGACCGGTTCGGTGGGGCGGATGGTGCGCAGCGCCTCCGGAGACAGCGTGACGACGTTCTCCGCGCCCGCGTGCTCCCAGCCGAGCGAGCGGTAGATCGGCGTGGTGGCGGGGTAGAGGGCGGAGACCGCGTCCCCGAGTTCGGCGGCTCTGGCGAGGATGGCGCGCATGAGCCGCCTGCCCACGCCGCGCCCGCGGTCCTCGGGGTTGACGACCACGCCCGCGATCCCCGCCATCGGCTGCGGCCTGCCGTGCCACCACTGGGTGAAGCCGGGCAGCCGGCCTGCGCCCGCCAGCCTGGAGCCGTCGAAGACGCCCAGGTAGCGCCCCCGCTCCATGGTGGCCCGCGCCGTCGCGCGCCAGGCGTCGACGGTGTCGTCGGGCACCGGTCCGAAAGATCGCTTACGGGTGTCGAGGACGGCGTCGAGGTCGTCCGGCGTCAGGTCACGAATGTCCACAGCAGGTCAACCTACGCACCGCGGGACACGCCTGGCGAACCGTTTAGGCGTCGAGCTTCTCCATGATGTCGTCGCTCACGTCGAAGTTGGCCCAGACGTTCTGCACGTCGTCGCTGTCCTCCAGCGCGTCGATCAGGCGGAACACCTTGCGCGCGCCGTCCTCGTCGAGCGGGACGTTCATCGTGGGAAGGAAGCTCGACTCGGCCGAGTCGTAGTCGATGCCCGACTCCTGCAGCGCCTTGCGCACCGGCACCAGGTCACCGGCCTCGGAGACGACCTCGAACGACTCGCCCAGGTCGTTGACCTCCTCGGCACCCGCCTCGAGCACCGCGACGAGCACGTCGTCCTCGGACAGCCCGTTCTTGGGCACGATCACGACGCCCTTGCGGTTGAACATGTACGACACCGAGCCCGGGTCGGCCAGCGAGCCGCCGTTACGGGTCAGCGCGACGCGCACCTCGGAGGCGGCGCGGTTGCGGTTGTCGGTCAGGCACTCGATGAGCACCGCGACACCGCCGGGCGCGTAGCCCTCGTACATGATGGTCTGCCAGTCGGCGCCGCCCGCCTCGAGGCCGCCACCGCGCTTGCGGGCGCGCTCGATGTTGTCGTTGGGCACCGAGTTCTTCTTCGCCTTGAAGATGGCGTCGAAGAGGGTGGGGTTGGCATCCGGGTCAGGGCCACCGGTCCTGGCCGCCACCTCGATGTTCTTGATGAGCTTGGCGAAGAGCTTGCCGCGCTTGGCGTCGAGTGCGGCCTTCTTGTGCTTCGTCGTCGCCCATTTGGAGTGGCCGGACATTACCTAGAGCTCCCTCACCATGTTGACGAAATATTCATGCACGCGTGTGTCCCCGGTCAGCTCCGGGTGGAACGATGTCGCGAGCAGCGGCCCCTGGCGGACCGCGACGATCCTATCCCCAGGGGGAGCGGTCGCCAGCACCTCGACCTCAGAACCCACCGATTCCACCCATGGGGCGCGGATGAAGACGGCGTGCACGGGGGCGCCGGCGAAGGACAGGTCCGACTCGAAGGAGTCGACCTGGCGGCCGAAGGCGTTGCGCCTGACGACCATGTCGATGCCGCCGATCGTCTGCTGCCCGTCGATCCCGTCCTGGATCCGGTCGGCCAGCATGATCATGCCCGCGCACGAGCCGTAGGCGGGCATGCCCTCCTTGACGCGCAGCCGCAACGGCTCGAGCATCTCGAAGATCTCGGCGAGCTTCCACATCGTGGTGGACTCCCCGCCGGGGATGACCAGCCCGTCGACGGTCTCGAGCTCGGCGGGCCTGCGCACGGCCATGGCCTTCGCGCCCGCCTCCTCCAGCATGTGGACGTGCTCGCGCACGTCTCCCTGGAGTGCGAGTACACCGATTGTGGGCACGGTCGTCCTTCCTTCGTGGTCCGGGTTCCCCTGATTCAACACCAGAGCGGTCCGTGCTCTTCCTACAGGGCCACCCTGACCGCCATCGGCAGATGGTCGGAGCCCCCGGTCTCCGCGCCGACCCAGCACCGCAGCACCCGGCCCTTCGGCGCGAAGAGATAGTCGATCTTGCGCTTCTTCACGTAGGTCCACCGCATGCGCGGATCGCACTCGTCGTAGAAGCCGTAGGCGGCGACCCTGCCGGGCGTGAGGTTCAGGTCACCGCCGAAGACACTGGTGTGGCCCGCCTTCGGCGCGGCCGCCATCAGCTGCCTGACCTGCCTGTGCCGGTACGGCGCGCCGCGTTGCGCGTCGTCGTTGGCCATGCCGGACGACAGGTGGGTGCCGCAGGCCCGCACCTTGACGGCCGCAATCGTCGCGCACAGCGCGGCGCGCCTGGCGAACCAGGGCGGAGAGGTCAGCGGCACGGTCTCGAAGTCGGCCGCGTGGTCGGCGACCGCCACCGTGACGCTCTGCGCGCCCCTCGGGCGGCCGTTCCTGTCGGGGTGGCACTCGTACGGTCTGCCCTCCGCCGTCGTCAGACCCCATGACCTGACGGTCCAGCTCCGTCCTGTCCGCCATTCGAGCCACTGCTCGAGCGTGCCCGTGGCGCCGGTGCAGAATTCCTGCAGGAAGATCACGTCAGGATCGCCGAGAAGGCGGTCGCTGATGTGCCAGGCCAGTTCCTGCGGGCTCCTGCGGTACAGCTCGCAGGCCGCGTTGGTGCCCGTGCAGACGTTCCAGGTCATCACCGTGATGATGGCTTGATCCAACATGAACCGCTATGCAACCACTTCCTGGAAGGTGTGGTCCATGTCCACGCGGGCCAGGGGGCGCAGGTGGTGCCTCCTGGCGTACAGGACGGCGATGCCGGCCAGGCAGCACACCGCCCCAGCGTGTACATGATTCTCCTTCTGTTACTGTCGCCGCCCCAGCTTGTCGAGGGCGGGCAGGGCCGCGGTGAGGGCGGCCCGCTCCTCGGGGCTGAGCTGGGCCAGCTCGCGGGCGATGAACTCGGCCCTGGCTCTGCGTACGGCACGCAGCCTGGCGCGCCCCTCCTCGGTGAGCTCGACCGTCCTGACGCGGGCGTCGGCCGGGTCGATGCCCCTGGCGACCAGACCGGGATCCTCCAGGCGGTTGATCTGGACGGTCATGGTGGGGAGCTGGACGGCGTGCTCCTCGGCCAGCTCGGTCATCCGGCGGGGGCCGTTCTCGAGCGAGCCGAGGACGGAGTACTGCTGGCTGGTGATGGGCTGGCCCGCGACGGCTCGCCGGACCAGCAGCACCAGGTGACGGAGGGTGGCGGCGAGTCGCGTCGCGAGGAGGTCGGGGTCGTCGGACGTCATACTGAGGCAGATTAAATTAGTCTGACTAAGTATTCAACGGAAGTAAGGGCGACGCCCCCTGCGGGGACGCCGCCCAGGCGCCGAGAATTCCGGACACCGGGACCCGGGGGCCGCCGGCGGCGGCCGGGGATCGGGTGTTCGGAGGGTTCGGCTAGGGGCGCTCGGTCTCCAGGCGCACCGTGTCCTCGACGGTCATCTCGGGCACCGCTCTGATCGACGGGTCGAGCGGACGCAGGTACGTCTGCTGCACCCCTGGCACGCGGTCCTCCACCACGAACGTCGCCCTGGTGTACACCTGCGACCCGGGCGTCTGCACCTGCGGCACCACGCGGAAGTCGGCGGTCATCAGGTCCCGCTCGATCTTCGTCAGCACGTAGCCGCGCTGGTTGTTGTAGAACTTCAGGTGCGGGTTGATCTTGAGGAACGGGTGTGTGGCGGGGTTGGAGTCGGCCCCGTTCCCACCGGTGCTGATCGACGTGGCGACCAGCTCGGCGCCCACGGACGGCCCGGTCGGGTCGTCGTAGTCGAGCTTCAGGTCGCTGGCCCAGTGCGCGTGCACGTCTCCGGTCAGCACGACGGGGTTGCGCACCTTCGCGTCGATCCAGCCCTGGGTGATGCGCCGGCGGGAGGCCACGTAGCCGTCCCACGCGTCCATGCTGGTGACCTTCGCGGGCCCGGCGTTGTTGTCGCGCTGGGCGAAGAAGACCTGCTGCCCGATGATGTCCCACTGCGCCTGCGAGTGGTGGAAGCCGTCGAGCAGCCACTCCTCCTGCGCCGCGCCGGTGATCGAACGCGCGGGGTCCACCGCCGCGGGGCAGTCCCTGTAGCCGTCGCCGCAGCCCTGGTCGTCCCGGTACTGACGGGTGTCGAGCATGTGGAAGGTGGCCATGCGCCCCCAGCGGATCCGCCGGTAGAGCTGCATGTCGATGCCGCTGGGAATGGAGCTGCGGCGCAGCGGCATGTTCTCGTAGTACGCGCGGAAGGCGGCCTCGCGGCGCTGCAGGAAGTTCGGCTGCGGCACCTCGGGCTTCTCCGGCACCTCGTCGGCCCAGTTGTTGTCGACCTCGTGGTCGTCCCACACCACCAGCCACGGCGCGGCGGCGTGCGCGGCCTGCAGGTCGGGGTCGGCCTTGTACTGCGCGTGGCGCTGCCGGTAGTTGGCGAGGGTCTCGGTCTCGGGACCCTCATGGTCGCGGACGTTGCCGCCGGGGATGGTGTAGGTGTTCTTGGTGTACTCGTACTGGTAGTCGCCCAGGTGCAGGACCAGGTCCGGGTGCTCCTCGGCCAGGCGGCGGTAGCTGGTGAAGAACCCGTGCTCGTACTGCGCGCAGGAGACGAACGCCATGGACAGCGCTCCGCCGTACGCCAGGGGGTGCGGGGCGGTGAGGGCGCGGCCGACGGGCGAGACGTACGGGCCCACCCTGAAGCGGTACCAGTACTCCCTGCCGGAGGGCAGGTGGTCGACCTCGACGTGGACGCTGTGGCCCCATTCGGGGGCGGCCGTCGCGACACCGGCGCGGACGACGCGGCGGCAGCGCTCGTCGGCGTAGACCTGCCACAGGACGAGGAAGGGCCGCTGCGGCATGCCGCCCATGCCGTCCTCGGCGAGCGGCTGCTGGGCCAGGCGGGTCCAGATGACGAACCCGTCGTGGTCGGGGTCGCCCGAGGCGACGCCCAGCGTGAACGGGTCGGTCTTGAGGCCGCGCGAGGCGAGGGTCGCGGCGCTCTCCGCGGCGGGGTCGGCGGCGGGGCCCGGGTCGGCGGAGGCGGTGGCGGGGAGCGCGGCGGTGGCGCCTGCGGCTAACCCGGTGACGAGGAAGGAGCGGCGGTTGAGCTTGGACACGGGTGCTCCCAAGGCGATCAAGGGTGGGACGCCCGTAGCCTTGCCGAAGATCATGACTCACCGGTTAACACCATCTGTCACACAAATGGCGATTTTTACCAGCAGACTCGCTATTCACGGAAATTTCCTCCGCGCGCCGCCTGAACCCGCCCTGCAGCGGAAGAACGCCCAGATCCCCTGTCTCAGCCCCCACCGGGCGCGACTCCCGACAGGCGCGGCCAGGCGGGATCGGGTTCGGGCACGAAAAAAGCGGCACCCCCTCAGGGATGCCGCTTTCTTGCGAAGAAGACCTACCAGCCGCGCTCGGCCAGGCGGTGGGGCTGCGGGATCTCGTCGACGTTGATGCCGACCATCGCCTCGCCCAGACCGCGCGACACCTTCGCGACCACGTCGGGGTCGTCGTGGAAGGTGGTGGCCTTCACGATGGCCGCCGCCCGCTTGGCCGGGTCGCCCGACTTGAAGATGCCGGAGCCCACGAACACGCCCTCGGCGCCGAGCTGCATCATCATGGCCGCGTCCGCGGGGGTCGCGATGCCACCGGCGGTGAACAGCACCACGGGCAGCTTGCCGGTCTTGGCGACCTCGACGACCAGCTCGTACGGCGCCTGCAGCTCCTTGGCCGCGACGTACAGCTCGTCCTCGGGCAGCGAGGTGAGGCGCTTGAGCTCGCCCCTGATGGTCCGCATGTGGGTGACGGCGTTGGAGACGTCGCCCGTGCCCGCCTCGCCCTTGGAACGGATCATGGCGGCGCCCTCGGTGATGCGGCGCAGCGCCTCGCCGAGGTTCGTGGCGCCGCACACGAACGGCACGGTGAACTGGAACTTGTCGATGTGGTTGGCGTAGTCGGCCGGGGTCAGGACCTCCGACTCGTCGATGTAGTCGACGCCCAGCGACTGCAGGACCTGCGCCTCGACGAAGTGCCCGATACGGGCCTTGGCCATGACCGGGATGGAGACGGCGTTGATGATGCCGTCGATCATGTCGGGGTCGCTCATCCTGGAGACGCCGCCCTGCGCGCGGATGTCGGCGGGCACGCGCTCCAGGGCCATGACGGCGACCGCCCCGGCGTCCTCGGCGATCTTCGCCTGCTCGGGGGTGACGACGTCCATGATGACGCCGCCCTTGAGCATCTCGGCCATGCCGCGCTTGACGCGCGCGGTTCCGGTGACGGGGCTGGTAGACACGGTCTTCCTCACAACGGCAGGTCGGTAAGTTCTCAAGCCCATCGTAGGTCCTTAACACCCCACGCCCGGACACACCACCATGTCAGGGTCGCAGGCTGATTTTGTACGTTAAGGAATGACGGGCTTACGGCTGGCGAGCGCGACCCACACCTGACCAGGCGCGAAGTTCATCGGCTCGCCGCTCTCAGTGCTGAACGTCGTGCCTTCCTCCTCGGATTCCCTCGACCACTTGGCCTTGTAGGCCTTGCCGTCCCGCAGCACGATGGCCGAGCCCTTGCCGACGGAGTGGACCAGTGGGGTGTAGCTCTGGTTCTTGTCGTGGAACTGCGAGCGCTCGGTCTTGGTGTACTGGACGACGATCGTGGGCGCGCCGAGCTGGCCGCCCTCGGCCGCCATGTCCTTCTTGCCGTCCTGCCAGATCAGCCACTGCTTCTTGGCCTCCGACCAGGCGAAGGTGAAGCGGGCGGCGGGCCACTTGACCGTCCACGACTTCTTCGGCACGCCGCCGTCCGCGGGGGCGTCGCCGAAGGTGAAGCCTATGTCCTTCGCCTCGGACGCCTTGGGCGCCTTGGACAGCAGTTGCTTGGTGTTGGCGAACAGGTTGTAGGGGGCGAAGCGTCCCGGCTGGCGGAAGAACGCGCCGGGATTGCGCGTGTCGCCGACGTCGAACAGCGACGCCTCCGCCATGAACGGCAGCATCTTGGACTGCACGCCCGAGTAGGCGAAGGCGGGCTTGCCGAACTGCGGGGTGATGTGCAGGTCGGAGATGCGCGCGCTGCGGACGGGGCCGACCTTGGCGGGCACCTTCGAGGAGAAGACGGCCATGAGACGGGTCAGTCCCGCCTCGACCTGCTCGATGTAGACGATGTCCGCGCTCTTCAGCCCGAGCTGCGGCTTTCCTGCGGCGGTGTTCTCGATCTTCACGGCGAGGACGGGCTTGAGCTCCTCGTACGGCAGGCCGGTGAACGGATGCCCCTTCGCCTCAGGCGTCGGGGAGGCGCTCACCGGGGCCGCCTGCGGCTCCTTCGACGGCGACGCGGCGCCGCCTCCGCTCGAGCAGGCCGCGACTGGAGCGAGCACCGCCAGCGCCACCGCCATCATTCGGGGTACCCGCACCAGCTCAACTCCTCCGCTCGGCCACGAAAACGGAAGGAAGCTTACCGGGCTCCCCCAAATGGGGTCATTCGGTTGCCATGGTCTCCGGCGGATTGTCATCAATCTCAAAGAATTCAGGAAAGTCGGTGCGCCCTGCCAGACGGAGTGAGCGGGCGAGCCAGCGGCGCTGGGCCGTACGGGTGACGCCGACCGCGTTGTTGAAGAAGCGGCGGGCGTAGACGACCTTGGCGACGGCGGCGTCGAGCTCCTCCAGCAGTGCCCGGCCGCCATGCGACTCGCTGAGCCGCTCCCTGAACCTGTCCTGGTCGATGGCGGCGCGCAGCGCCCTGGACAGGTCGCTCTCCGCGTGCTCGCGCTCGTCGGGACCCGCCGTGCGGGCCTCGTGGGCGGCGGCGGCGAGGACCAGAGAGGTGGCGGGGTCGAGCAGGCGGGACCCGGCCAGTTCGAGGACGACGGCGGCCCGCCGCACCAGAGCGACGTCGAGGGCCTCCCTGGCCAGCTCCAGCCTGATGTGCAACCGGTCGAGACGGCCGGCCCGCCAGGAGACGTAGACGGCCGCGAGCACCATGACGATGCCCACGACCAGGACGACGATGGTGGTGCTCATGCGACCGTGTCTTCCTCGACCTGCCCCGCCGCGGCCGTGACGGTCTCGTAGACGCGCACGACGTCGCGGGCGACCGTGGACCAGTCGTACTTGCGCACCGCGAGCAGCGCCTCGTCGGCGAGCTTGGCCCTGCGCGCGGGGTCGGACAGGAGGGCGCGGGCCTCGCGGGCCAGCGCGGCGGCGTCGCCGTTGGGGAACAGCGCGCCCGCCTGTCCGTCGCCGAGCACCCTGCGGAAGGCGGGGATGTCGCTGGCCAGCACGGTGGCTCCGGCGGACATGGCCTCGGCCAGCACGATGCCGAAGCTCTCGCCGCCGGTGTTGGGCGCGACGAAGACGTCGACGGAGTGGTAGGCGCGGATCTTGTCCTGCTCGCTGACCATGCCGAGCAGGGTGACGCGATCGCGGATGGACTTGGGGATCTTCACCTCGCCGGGGCCGGCGACCAGCAGCTTGGCGTCGGGCACCTGCTCCAGCGCCTCGAGCAGGACGGGCAGGCCCTTGCGCGGCTCGTCCATCCTGCCGAGGAAGCCGAGCGTGCGCCCGTCGGGGCCCCAGCCGGGAAGCGGCTCCGCCTCGGTGTAGCGGCTGACGGTCACGCCGTTGGGGATCAGCACGCTGTCGCCGCCGAACTGCTCGACCAGGCTCTTGCGCGCCGCGTCGGAGACGGCGATGCGGCCGCTGAGCTTCTCCAGCGCGCTGCGCAGCATCGGCTCGGCGATCGCGATGGCGCGCGAGCGGTTGAAGGAGGCGTGGAAGGTGGCCACGATCGGGCCCTTCGCGGCCCAGCAGGCCAGCACGCCCAGGCTCGGCACCAGCGGCTCGTGGATGTGGAGCACGTCGAAGCCGCCCTCGCGGATCCACCGCCGCACCCTGGCCGCCGACAGGAAGCCGAACGACATCCGCGCCACCGAGCCGTTGTACGGCACGGGCACCGCCCTGCCCGTGCCCGTCACGTACGGCGGCAGATCGGCGTCCTCCTCGGCGGGCGCGATCACCGACACCTGGTGCCCCTGCGCCATGAGCGCCTGCGCCAGGTCGTCGATGTGCTGCTTGACGCCGCCCGGCACGTCCCACGAGTAGGGACAGACGATGCCGACGTTCACGTCAGGTCCTCCAGCCAGAGGCGCTGCAGCATGTGCCAGTCCTCGGGGTGCTCGGCGATGCCCTTCTCGAACACCGTCACCAGGTTCTGCGCCGCCGCGGCCGTGCGCTCCTGGAGGGTGCCCTCGGCGGGCACCTTGATCTCCTCGTGGATGCGCAGGCCCCAGTCGGCGCCCTCGAACCACATGGTGGCCGGCAGCAGCGCGGCGCCCGTCTTGACGGCCAGCAGCGCGGGCCCGACGGGCACCTTGGTGGTGGCGCCGAAGAACTCCACCTCGACGCCGTTCTTGGTCAGGTCGCGCTCGGCCGGCAGGCAGACGATGCCGCCCTTGCGCACGCGCTGGGCCAGGGTGCCGAAGTTGTGGCCGTCGCCGCCGGTGAGCGGCAGGACCTCCATGCCCAGACCCTCGCGGAAGGCGACGTAGCGGCGGAACAGCGACTCGGGCTTGAGCCGCTCGGCCACGGTGGTGAAGCGGTGTCCGCAACCGATCAGCCAGGCGCCCGACTGGTCCCAGTTGCCCATGTGCGGCAGCGCGAGGACGACGCCGCGGCCCGCGGCGACGGTGTCGAAGATGTGCTCGGCGCCCGTGACGTGGGTGCGCCGCACGATCTCCTGGCCGTCCATCTTCGGCAGCCTGAAGATCTCGTGGAAGTAGCGCAGGTAGGAACGCATGCCCGCGCGGCTGAGCGCGCGCAGCTCGGCGCTGTCCTCGGCCAGCCCCGTCACCCTGGCCAGGTTGTGCTCCAGACGGCGCACGCTCTTGCCTCTCCTGCGCCACGCCCTGTCGGCCACGAGGGTGAAGGCGGCCGCGGTCAGCCGCTCAGGCAGGTGCGGCAGCAGCGTCCACCCCGCCGCGAACCCCGCGGCCACGGCGCGTTCCTGAAGGGAGGTCATCGCGCTCCAATCTGGCGATGGACGTGAACGACCCGCTGCACGACGGTGATCGCGCTGGCCGCGGCCAGCAGCCACAGGCCGAGGGGCAGGATGTACGGCACGCCGAGTCCTGAGAAGCCCGCGGCCACGAGACCCACGACCAGCCGTTCGGGCCGCTCGGCCAGCCCGACGTCGCAGGTGAGGCCGAGCCCCTCGGCCCTGGCCTTGACGTAGGACACCAGGGCCCCCGCCACCAGGCAGAACAGCGCGACCGCCGCCATCAGCAGGTCTCGTCCGATGAGGAAGTGGATGATCAGGCCGGAGAAGATGGCCGCGTCGGCCACCCTGTCGAGCGTGGAGTCGAGGAAGGCGCCCCACGTGCTGCCGCCGTTCCCGCCCATCCTGGCCACGACGCCGTCGAGCAGGTCGAAGAGCACGAAGACGGTGATCGCCACCGATCCCCACCACAGCTGGCCGAGGGGGAAGAACACCAGGGCGCACACGACGGTGCCGGCCGTGCCGATCGCTGTGACGGCGTTCGGGCCTATCCCGCGGCGGACGAGTGCCCTGCCCAGCGGGGTGAGTATCCGGGTCATGGCCGGGCGCAGGAGTTTGAGCATCGCGCTTTGATCGTAGGCCATCGGGGCCGCCACCACTTCTTTGCCTCGCCCCCCTTGTGATATTCGCCACACGGGTATTTGGTGAACTAACCGCGTCCTTGCGGTGACTCCGCTGGGCGTGGCGCTGAACCGAACGACGAATTGGGCGGCGCGCGCCGTACCCCTGCGAGCTCCGTCCCAACGGAAGCGGAGGCGATGTGGCTGAGAAGCACCACGGCGCGGCCATAGGAGCCGCGGGCAGGGCACCAGCGGCCGACAGGGCGGACGCGATACGCAACGTCGTACTGGTCGGCCATTCGGGAGCGGGCAAGACCACCCTGGTCGAGCAGTTGCTCGCGACCACGGGCGCCATCCAGCGCGTGGGACGCGTGGAGGACGGCACCACGGTCAGCGACTTCGACGAGGTGGAGGTGCGCCAGCAGCGCTCGGTGAACCTGTCGGTCGCGCCCATGGTCCACAACGGAATCAAGATCAACCTTCTGGACACCCCCGGCTACGCCGACTTCGTCGGCGATCTGCGGGCGGGCCTGCGCGCCGCCGACGCCGCGCTGTTCGTGGTCTCGGCGACGGACGGCATCGACGGGCTGACCCAGATGCTGTGGGAGGAGTGCACACAGGTCGGCATGCCCCGGGCCGTCGTGATCACCAAGATCGACCACCAGCGGGCGGATTTCGACCAGGTTCTGGCCGGGTGCCAGGAGATCTTCGGAGACGGAGTCGCGCCGCTTTACCTTCCGGTCGTGACCAACGGTCATGTGGCCGGGCTGATCGGGCTGCTGTCGCAGAAGTTCTACAACTACGCGACAGGAGACCGTACGGAGAAGGATCCGGGCGCGGAGTACGAGTCGCGGATCGCGGAGTACCGCGGCAGCCTGATCGAGGGAATCATCCAGGAGAGCGAAGACGAGTCCCTCATGGACAGGTACCTGTCCGGCGAGGCGATCGACGTCAAGGTGCTCATCGACGACCTGGAGAAGGCGGTCGCGCGCGGCAACTTCTACCCCGTGCTCGCCAGCGGCATGGGCGTGGGCGCGCAGGAGTTGCTGGAGCTCATCACCCAGGGTTTCCCCTCGCCGCTCGAGCACCCGCTGCCCGAGATCACCACCCCCGACGGCAAGCCGGTGCGGGTCAAGGCGTGCGATCCCGACGGGCCGCTGGTGGCCGAGGTGGTCAAGACGACCAGCGACCCCTACGTGGGCCGGATCAGCCTCGTCCGCGTGTTCGCGGGCACGCTGCGCCCCGACATGACCGTGCACGTCTCGGGACACGGCCTGTCCGACCGCGGACACGAGGACCATGACGTCGACGAGCGCATCGGCACGCTGACCAGTCCGCTGGGCAAGCAGCAGCGCAGCATCGCCAAGGGCATGGCGGGCGACATCGTCGCGGTGGCCAAGCTGTCGAGGGCCGAGACCGGCGACACGCTGTCGGATCCCGAACAGCCGCTGCTCATGACCGCGTGGAGCATGCCCGACCCGCTGCTTCCCGTCGCGATCAGGGCCAAGTCGAAGGCCGACGAGGACAAGCTGTCGCAGGGCCTGGCCCGCCTGGTGGCGGAGGATCCGACGCTGCGCCTGGAGAACAACGCCGAGACGCGGCAGCTGGTGCTGTGGTGCATGGGCGAGGCGCACACCGACGTCCTGCTCGACCGGCTGGCCAAGCGCCACGGCGTCGAGGTCGAACGGGTCAACCTGAGGGTGCCGCTGCGCGAGACCTTCGGCGGCAGGTGCCAGGCGATGGGCCGCAACGTCAAGCAGACCGGCGGGCACGGCCAGTACGCCATCTGCCACCTCGAGATCGAGCCCCTGCCCTCCGGCGGGGGTTTCGAGTTCGTTGACAAGATCGTCGGCGGCGTGGTCCCCCGGCAGTTCATCCCGTCGGTGGAGAAGGGCGTGCGCACCCAGATGGAGCGGGGCGTGCTGGCCGGATACCCGATGGTGGACGTGCGGGTCACGCTCTATGACGGCAAGGCCCACTCCGTCGACTCCTCCGACATGGCCTTCCAGATCGCCGGCTCGCTGGCGCTGAAGGAGGCCGCGGCGAAGGTGGCCACCCTGCTGCTCGAACCGGTCGACGAGATCGCGGTGCTGGTCGCCGACGAGCACGTCGGCTCGGTCATGTCCGATCTGTCCTCGCGCAGGGGCCGCGTGCTCGGAACCGAGCCCGTGGGCACGGGACGGACGCTGGTGAAGGCGGAGGTGCCGCAACTGGAGATCACCCGCTACGCGATCGACCTGCGGTCCATGTCGCACGGGACGGGGACGTTCCAGCGCACGTTCCTGCGTTACGAACCTCTCCCGTCACACCTGACGGACAAGGTGACAGCCGAGGACTGACACCCCTCGTTGGGGGGAGGGTAACGTCCTCCCCCCGAGTCACACTACGATCACAAATCCATTTCGTTTTTTGGCCGAAGCACCCCAGTGGCGATGTCACACTGAGGGACTATGCGTACAGGACGACCTCTTCTTGCCGCCGCCGCTGTCGCGATCGCCGCCACTGCCGCCGCCTACACCTTCGGGGGCCCGGGCGCAGAGGCCGCGGCTCCTGAGACGAAGGCCAAGACCGCCGCCAAGCCGGCCGAGAAGTGCGTCGCCGACGCCAGATACCCCAAGCGCCAGCTGCGCGGCGTCTGGATCGCCACGGTCAAGAACATCGACTGGCCCTCGGCGACCGGCCTCACCGCCGCCAAGCAGCGGGCCGAGTACGTCAAGATCCTCGACAACGCCGTCAGGCGCAACCTCAACGCGGTCTTCGTGCAGGTGCGACCGGCCTCCGACGCGCTGTACAAGTCGCCGTACGAGCCGTGGTCGCAGTACCTCACCGGCACTCCTGGCAAGGACCCCGGCTGGGACCCGCTGCCGTTCCTGACCGCCGAGGCGCACAAGCGCGGCCTCGAGTTCCACGCGTGGTTCAACCCGTACAGGGCCGCCTACGACGCCAACGTGGGCAGGCTGCCCGCGGGCCACCCGGCCAGGCAGCATCCCGACTGGCTGGTGAAGTACGGCGACCAGGTCTACTACAACCCCGGCCTGCCCCAGGTGCGCGACCACGTGGTGAAGGTCGTCACCGACGTCGTCAAGCGCTACGACGTCGACGGCGTCCACTTCGACGACTACTTCTACCCCTACCCGGGCGGCGGGGGCACGTTCAACGACACCGCCGCGTTCAGGAAGTACGGCGACGGCGCCAAGCTCGCCGACTGGCGCCGCGACAACGTCAACAAGCTCGTCGCGCAGGTGCACAAGGCCGTCCACGACACCAAGAAGGACGTGAAGTTCGGCATCAGCCCCTTCGGCATCTGGCGCAACAAGGCGCAGGACCCGACGGGCTCGGCGACCACCGGGATGTCGGCCTACGACGCGATCTACGCCGACGCCAGGGCGTGGATCAAGGCGGGGACCGTCGACTACCTGATCCCGCAGCTCTACTGGCCGCGCGGCTTCAAGGCTGCCGACTACAAGGTGCTGGCACCGTGGTGGGCCAACGAGGTCAAGGGCACGGACGTGCGCCTGTACATCGGGCAGGGCCTCTACCGGGTCGGCGCGAGAGACGTGCCCACCTGGACGAAGCCCGGCGAGATCCCCGCGCACCTGACGCTGAACCGCAGGTTCGAGGAGATCGACGGTGACGTCTACTTCAGTGCCAAGCAGCTCGACACCAACCCGCTGAAGGTCATGGACCGCCTGGTCAAGGAGCACTACTCGCGTCCCGCGCTGCTCCCGCTGCCGCAGGGCGGCGACGCGCTCGCCAAGCCGTCGGGGCTGAAGTCCTCGGGCTCGGCGCTGACGTGGACGCCGGTGCCCGGCGCCCGCTCCTACGCCGTCTACAAGGTGCCCGCCTCCGGCAGGAGCTGCCAGGCGGCCGACGCCCGCAACCTGATCGCGGTCGTCAGCGGCTCCTCCTACACCGCCCAGGCGCCCGGCAGGTACCTGGTCACGTCACTGGACGCGCTCACGCGGGAGAGCAAGCCCGCCGAGGCGACCGTCTCCGCCACCTGATCCGAGCACGTACGGCACGCCGGGCCACGCGCCTCCGGGGTCACCGCATGCCGTCCCTCCGAGGGACGCTCCCCTGGCGCGCGTGGCGGGCCGCCGCGACGGCGCCCGCGAAGCGCGGAGCTGTGATACGGCTGGGCGTATGCCTGCCGTACCACGACGCCTGTCATGGGCCGTCGACACGCTCGACGTCGCGCCGGGCGACCGCCTGCTGGAGATCGGCTGCGGCCCCGGCGTGGCCGTGTCCCTGGTCTGCGACCGGCTGACCACGGGCACGATCACCGCTGTGGACCGCTCGGCCACCGCGGTCGCCAGGGCCCGCGCCCGCAACGCCGCACACGTGGCGTCGGGCAGGGCGACCGTCGTCCAGGCCTCGCTGGAGGAGATCCGTTTCGACGGCGAGCGGTTCGACAAGGTCTTCGCGGTCAACGTGAACCTCTTCTGGACCCGCGACCCCGCCGCCGAGCTGGCCCTCATCGCCGGCCTGCTGGCCCCCGGCGGCACGCTCTGGCTGTTCTACGAGCCGCCAGGCGCGGACCGCGCCGCCGGCCTGGCAGGCGACCTCACCCGTGTCCTGTCCTCGCACGGCTTCGCGCCCACGGCCATGCGAGGGGGCGGCACCCTGGTGTGCGTGCGCGCGAGCATAGGCTGAGATGCGTGAACGTCGAGAGTGTCGCATGGGACGACCCCGCCGCCGTGCGGCTGCGCGAGGCGATGTCCAAGGAGATGGGCGAGCGCTACGCGGACATGGGGGACTTCGACTTCCCCGAGGACTTCTCCGTCTCGCCGGAGAGCGTCGTCTACACCGGAGTGGCGATCACCGCCGGGGGCGTCCCCGTCGGACATGTGGCGCTGCGCAGGCTCGGCGCGGACCTGGAGATCAAACGTATGTTCGTCGCCCCGGAGCACCGCGGCAACGGGGTGGCCACTGCCCTGCTGGAGGCGGCGGAGGGCGCCGCGGCGCGTCTGGGGGCCGGGCGGGTGGTGCTGCAGACGGGTGACAGGCAGCCCGACGCGGTGCGCCTGTACGAGCGCGAAGGGTACACGCCCATCGCCGTCTATCCGCCCTACCACCTGGTGCCGAACTCGCTCTGCTACATGAAGCACGTCACCTGACAGCGACGAGCCGGTGTAGCGTGCCTCCGACGATTGTCAAGACTCGGGAGGTCGTGCGTGAGGCGGACCCTGCTGGTGCTGGCCGTACTGGTCAGCCAGATGCTGCTGGGCTGGGCCCCCGCGCACGCCTCGGAGAAGGAGCGGGTCGCTCTCATCGGCGTCTCCGGCCTGCACTGGACAGACCTGTCCAGGGCCGACACGCCCAACCTGTGGGAGCTGGCCGGCGGCAGCGCCATCGGTTCGATGTCGGTCCGCACGGTCGGCAACATCACCTGCCCCTATGACGGCTGGCTGACGGTCTCGGCCGGCATCCGATCGGCCTCCGGCTACCGCTGCGGGCCGCCTCCGATGCCCGAGCAGCAGGGACGCGGCGCGGTCATCCCCGACTACGACTACCTGCACGAGGTGGCCGGGCAGCGCTACGCGGGCCTGCTGGGCGACACGCTGGCCAAGGCCGGGGAGTGCGCGATCGCCATCGGGCCCGGTGCCGCGCTCGGGCTCGCCGACGGCAAGGGCGCGGTGACCACCTACTACGCCTCCCCCATCCAGATGAAGACCGAGGAGCTGGAGCGCTGCCGCCTGGTGGCCATGGACGTCGACGATCTCATCAGGCCGTACATCTCCGACGACGGCAAGCTTCCCCGGGTCGCGGAGAAGCTGTCGGCCCAGGACAGGCGGGCGGCACTGCGCCTGGCCGACGCCAAGGCGGGCGCGCTGCTGGCCGTGCTGCCCCAGGACACCACCGTCCTGCTGTCGGGCATGTCCGACCACGGCTCGGTGCCGCACCTGCGGGTGGCCGCGCTGCGGCAGCCCGGCGCGCAGGGGCACGCGCTCGGCGCGGCCTCGACCCGCCGCGACGACATCTCGATCCTGCCCGACCTGACCACGACCGTGCTGACCAAGCTGGGCGTCGCCGTGCCCGACAGCGTCGTCGGCCAGGTCATGCAGGTCAACGGGCCGGGCGCGACGTTCGATCAGATGGCGGAGGCCGACCAGACCGCCCAGACCATGCGCTCGGTGAAGGGCTACTACTTCATCGCCCTCGCCGTGCTGCAGGTGCTGTTCTACGTCGTCGCGTTCGTGCTGCTGCGCCGCCGCAAGGGCCTTTCCTGGGTACGGCCGGCGGCGGTGACGCTGGCGGCGATCCCCATCACCTCGATCCTGGTCAACCTGCTGCCGTGGTCGACGCACCTGGAGCTGTTCGGCGGCATGCTGGCCTGGCTGGCCGTGATCACCTTCGCCGCGTTCGCGGGACCGTGGCGGCGCAGCCCGCTCGGGCCGCTGGCGGTGGTCGCGGGCGTCACGGCGCTCACGCTCGCCGGAGACCTGCTGACCGGCACCACCCTGCAGCTCAACAGCTTCATGGGCTTCAGCGCCGAGCAGGGCGCCCGCTACTACGGCCTGGGCAACATCCCGTTCGCCCTGCTCGCCACGGGCACGCTGCTGAGCGCCACCGTGATCGCGCACCGGCTGTCGCGGCCCTGGGGCGCCGCGGTCGTGGCCGTCCTCGGCACGTTCGCGATGGTGCTGGGCGGCTCGGGCATGGGCAGCGACTTCGGCGGGGTGATCGCCTTCGTTCCCGGCATCGCCGTGACCGCCCTGCTGATCCTCGGCAAGCGGATCTCGCTGTGGAAGCTGGGCGCGTTCTGCGTGGCGGGCGGCGTCGTCGTGATGGGCTTCGCGATCGCCAACTACCTGCGGCCCGCGGCCGAGCAGTCGCATCTGGGAAGGTTCGTCGGCCAGGTGATCAGCGGAGAGGCGATCGACGTGATCGTCCGCAAGCTGGTGGCGATGCTCAGCACGCTGCTCAGCCCCACGCTGATGCCCGTGGTGATCGCCGCCGTCGCGTTCCTGGTCTACGCGGTCATGCGGCCCGACCAGGCGACGGCGGGCGTGCTGCCCGCCGCCTTCGAGTACTCCCCCTCGCTCAAGGCGGGCCTCATCGGCACGCTCATCAGCGGAGTGGTCGGCACCCTGGTCAACGACTCGGGCGCCGCCGTCCTCTCCATGGCCCTGGCCCTGGCGATCCCCCTGGTCCTGTCGGCGGGCATCGCGGCCCTCCCTGGACGGAGCGCCACGGAGGAACGCCCGCTCGCCAAGGTGTGAGCCCAATCAGGCGCCCGGCCAGGCCTCGGCCAGCATCCTCCTGGTGTCGCGCAGCAGCTGCGGCAGCACCTTGGTGCCGGCCACGACGGGCATGAAGTTCGTGTCGCCGCCCCACCGGGGCACGACGTGCTGGTGCAGGTGGGCGGCGATGCCGGCGCCCGCGACGTGACCGAGGTTCATGCCGACGTTGAAGCCCTGGGCGCCGCTGGCCTGGCGCAGCGCCCGTAGCGCCCGCCTGGTGAAGTCGCCGAGCTCGGTCATCTCGTCGTCCTTCAGCTCGTCGTAGTCGGAGACGTGCCGGTAGGGGCAGACCATCAGGTGACCCGAGTTGTACGGGTAGAGGTTGAGCACCGCGAACACCGTCTCACCCCTGGCGACGATCAGGCCCTCCTCGTCGCTCATCTTCGGGATCTCGCAGAACGGGCAGCCGTCGCCCGCTCCTTCGCCGCTCGGCTTGTTCTCCCCCTTGATGTAGGCCATCCGGTGCGGTGTCCACAGCCGCTGGAAGTTGTCGGGCGACCCCGCCCCAGCCTGCTCCATCGGTTCGCTCTCCTGCATGTTCTGCAGCATATGACCATGGGTCTCCGGACAAACCAGGAGTCCTTCCGGCACAATCCCAAACAGCCGCAAAGGAGGCACGATGAGTGAAGCCTTGGCCGAGGAGACCGAGTCCTCCGCCCCAGCCCCGCGAGCCACCGAGACGACCTCAGCCGTACCGCCGGGCCCGGCCTGGCGTCCCGCCCCCTCCCCCCGCGCCGACGCCGCCCCTCCGGGCTCCGAGACCTCGCAGAACGCCGAGGAGAGCGGCGAAGAGGACACCGAAGGCGACCTCGGCGAGGATGCGGGAGAGGACTCCTCTCCCGACGCGATCGCCACGAGCGACGGCACCGGCGCGGCCGCCGTCGTGAAAGGCCGCATCACGGTGGCCGACGAGGTCGTCGAGAAGGTGGCGGCGCTCGCCGCCCTGGAGGTGCGAGGGGTGGCCGACCTCGGCGGCGACCTGGCCCGCGCCCTCGAGTCGGTCCGCGACCGCATCGGCATCGGCTCCCGCCGCGCCAACCAGGGCGTCGGCGCCCGCATCCAGGACCGCCAGGTCGCCGTCGACGTGACGATCGTCATCGAGTACGGGCACGTGGTCATGCAGGTGGCCGCCGAGGTCAAGACCAACGTCGCCACGACCGTGAGCAGGATGATGGGCCTGCGGGTGACCGAGGTGAACGTCGCCGTGGACGACGTCCGGCTGCCCGGAGAGCCGCGGCCCGCACGCGAAGGCCCTGACGACGCGGGCGCGTGACCCGCGATCGCTACGCTGGCCGTCCCCGACAGCGACACGGAGGACCCTGATGATCGAACCGCTCCCACCCATGCCCGAGGACTGGCGGCGCGCCCTGGCGATCGTCGCGCATCCCGACGACCTGGAGTACGGCTGCGCCTCAGCCGTCGCCAGGTGGACCGCCGAGGGCCGGGAGGTGGCCTACCTGCTCGTGACGCGCGGCGAGGCGGGCATAGACACCGTCGAGCCGGCCAAGGCGGGGCCGCTGCGCGAGCGGGAGCAGCGGGCCTCGGCGGCCGTGGTCGGAGTGAGCGAGGTGGAGTTCCTCGACCATGAGGACGGGATCATCGAGTACGGCGTCAGGTTGCGGCGTGATCTGGCCGCGGCGATCCGCCGGCACAGGCCCGAACTGGTGATCACTCTGCACTTCGGCGACACGTGGGGCGGGAGGTACTGGAACACCCCCGACCACAAGGCCGTCGGCAGGGCGGTGCTCGACGCGGCTGCCGACGCCGGCAACCGATGGATCTTCCCCGGCGACGGCCCGGAGCCGTGGAACGGGGTGCGCTGGGTGGCCGTGGCGGGCGCCGACGAGCCCACCCACGCGGTGGACGTCGGCGACACCCTGGAGCAGGGCGTGCGGTCGTTGCTCGAGCATCGCGCCTACATCGAGGCGCTGACCGACGAGGATCCCGAGGCGTACTGCAGGAGTTTCCTCGAAGGGGTCACGCGGCAGGCCGCCGAGCGGTTCGACGGGCGTCCCGCGGTCACCTTCCGGCTGTTCGAGCGCTGAGCGGGAAGACCCCCTGCCGCGCGGCGGCAGGGGGTCTGCTCTGACGCGTGTCAGTCACACGGGATGTAGACCAGCGCGGTCGCGTTGTCCTCGTCGTCCTCGAGGTTGACCTTCTCCCCGTCCTCGACCGAGACGATCTCCTCGGCGAGCGAGTTCGGGCCCCCGTTCGCGTGGAACACGGTGAACAGCGTCACGGTCGTCCCCGTCCGGTTCCTGACCGAGCTGGCCCTGCCGAGGAATCCCGTGCCGAGGCCGTGCACGCCGCACTCGCTCTCCTGCCAGAACAGCGCCGCCCCGTTGGGCTTGTCGTACAGGCAGACGTCCCCGTTCGAGCACTTCCACTTGGGCGCGGCCGTGCTCGACGCCTGCGCGGCGCCGGTCACCGCGGTGAGGACGGCCAGGCCGAGGCCGCCCGCCACCAGTAAGCGCGTGAGTCGCATGGATGTTCCTCCCCTGGAATCGCTTCCTGAGGAGGGTCTCCCGGCGGGCGCGCGCGTGCATGAGTAGGCCCCTACTCAGACCTGGACGCGACGCTCCACGGCGTTGACGATCTCGGCGACGGCCTCCTCGACGGGGACGCCGTTCTTCTGCTCGCCGCTGCGGTAGCGGAAGGACACCGCGCCGTTGGCGATGTCGTCGTCACCGGCCAGCAGCATGAAGGGCACCTTCGACTTCTGCGCGTTGCGGATCTTCTTCTGCATGCGGTCGTCGGCGGTGTCGACCTCGACCCTGATGCCGCGCTCGCGCAGCTTCTTGGCCACGTCGAGCAGGTACGGCGCGTGCGCGTCGGCGATCGGGATGCCGATGACCTGCACGGGCGCCAGCCACGGAGGGAAGGCGCCCGCGTAGTGCTCGACCAGGACACCGAAGAAGCGCTCGATCGACCCGAACAGCGCCCGGTGGATCATGACGGGCCGCTGACGGGAGCCGTCGGCAGCCTGGTACTCCAGCTCGAAGCGCTCGGGCAGGTTGAAGTCGAGCTGGATCGTCGACATCTGCCAGGAGCGGCCGATCGCGTCGCGGGCCTGCACGGAGATCTTCGGACCGTAGAAGGCGGCGCCGCCCGGGTCCAGGACCAGCTCGAGGTTCTCGGCCTCGGCCACCTCACGCAGCGTGCGGGTGGCCTCGTCCCAGACCTCGTCGGAGCCGACGGACTTCTCCGGGTCCTTGGTGGACAGCTCCAGGTAGAAGTCCTCCAGGCCGTAGTCGCGCAGCAGGCTGAGCGTGAAGCGCAACGCCCCCGCCAGCTCGTCCTTCATCTGCTCGCGGGTGCAGTAGATGTGGGCGTCGTCCTGGGTGAGCCCGCGGACCCTGGTCAGGCCGTGGACCACGCCCGACTTCTCGTAGCGGTAGACGGTGCCGAACTCGAACAGCCGCAGCGGCAGCTCGCGGTAGGACCTTCCGCGCGCGCCGAAGATCAGGTTGTGCATCGGGCAGTTCATCGGCTTGAGGTAGTAGTCGGCTCCCTCGACCTCCATGGCGGGGAACATGCCGTCCTTGTACCAGTCGAGGTGGCCCGACACCTCGTACAGGTGCCCCTTGGTGATGTGGGGCGTGTTGACGAAGGAGTAGCCGCCCTCCTCGTGCCTGCGCCTGGAGTAGTTCTCCAGCTCCCTGCGGATGATGCCGCCCTTGGGGTGGAAGACCGGCAGGCCCGAGCCCAGCTCGTCGGGGAAGGAGAACAGGTCGAGCTCGGCGCCCAGCTTGCGGTGGTCGCGCTTCTCGGCCTCCTCCAGCAGGTGGAGGTACTCCTCCTGCTTCTCACGGCTCTCCCACGCGGTGCCGTAGATGCGCTGCAGCTGCGGGTTCTTCTCGCTGCCCCGCCAATAGGCGCCGCCGGTGCGCATGAGCTTGAAGGCCGGGATGACCCTGGTCGAGGGCAGGTGCGGGCCCCTGCACAGGTCCTTCCAGCACAGCTCGCCGCTCTTGGGGTCGAGGTTGTCGTAGATGGTCAGCTGGCCCTCGCCGACCTCGACGCCGGCGCCGTCCTCGGCGGCCGAGGCGCCGCCCTTGAGGCCGATCAGCTCCAGCTTGTACGGCTCGCCCGCCAGCTCGGCGCGCGCGTCGTCGTCGGACACCTCGCGCCGCGCGAACAGCTGGCCCTGCTTGACGATCTCGCGCATCCGCTTCTCGATGCGCTTGATGTCGTCGGGGTGGAAGGCCGTCTCGACGTCGAAGTCGTAGTAGAAGCCGTTGTCGACGGGCGGGCCGATGCCCAGCTTGGCCTCGGGGAACAGCTCCTGCACCGCCTGGGCCATGACGTGGGCGGTGGAGTGGCGCAGGATGGCGCGGCCGTCCTCGCTGCTGATCTGGACCGGCTCGACCACGTCGCCTTCGCGGACGGGGGAGGCCAGGTCGCGGAGCTCACCGCCGACGCGGGCGGCGACGACGGTGCGGCCGTCGGCCTCGAGCGCCTCGCCGTACGTCGTGCCGGCCGCGACCACACGCTCGGCTCCGGCGAGGGTGATATGCAGCTCGGCTGACACGGTGACTCCTTGGATAGCAGTGTTTCGATGATGAACACCGATGCTATCGCGGGTCGTAACCCAGCCTGGTCAGGTCCTCGCGGCTGCCGTGGAAGACGTTGCGGTCGAGAGGGCTGTTGGCGTACTGGTGGATGGTCCAGTCGCGCCACGGCCTGGGCACGATCGGGTTGCCCTTCGCCTTCTCCGGCGAGGCGATCCAGAGCGGGTATTCGCCGAGGCCCGCGCAGTTGCCCTCGTTGGCGAACCACTGGAAGGTGTAGATGAAGGGCCGCATGCCCGCGTGCTTCTCGATCTGCCTGCACCAGCGGCGGGCGAACCTGGCCACCTGGTCGGGCGGCAGCCCGTCGTCGGACTCCAGGTCGAGCGCCACCAGGTCGCCCCTGCGCAGGCCGCCCGCGTTCCTGATGGTGCGGAGGAAGTGACGGGCCTGCTCGCCGGGGTCGCCCTTGGGCCTGGCGAAGTGGTAGGCGCCACAGACCAGCCAGTGCTCGCGCATGAGCTGCCAGTTGCGGTCGAACCACTTGTCGACCCACGTGCCACCCTCTGACGCCTTGGCGAATCCGAAGGCGACCCCGTCCTCGGCGTGACCGGCCCAGTCGACCGTTCCCTGCCAGTTGGACACGTCTATGCCGTGTAGCACGCGCTTCACCCTGCCGGAGTTTACGAAAGGGACCTGCGATCGGCCCCTCGCCTCGCCGTCTGCAGGTCATTGAACAGTTCCAGCCACATCGGGGCAACCACCCCCTTCGAATAGGCCCGTACGGTCCGCACGGCCTGCGCCCCGAGCCGCCTGCGCCGCGGCTCGTCGTCGATCAGCTCGGCGATCGCCCTGGCCAGCGCCTCGACGTCCTGCGGCGGCACCAGCACGCCGTCGACGTCGTGCGTGATGACCTCGCCCGGTCCCGTCGGGCAGTCGAAGGCGACGACGGGCAGCCCGTGGGCCATGGCCTCGATCATGACCATGGGCAGGCCCTCGAACCTGGAGCTGAGCACGTACAGGGAGGAGGCGGCCAGTTCCTGGTGGAATGCGCCGGTGCGGCCCATCAGCGCGACCCTGGAGGCGGCCGGCTCGGCAAGCGTGACGAGCTCGGCCTGCTTGGGGCCGGTGCCGTAGAGGCGCAGCCGCCAGTCGGGACGGTTCTCCGTGGCCTTGACGAAGGCGGGGATGAGCAGGTCGAAGCCCTTCTGGGGGACCAGCCTGCCCGCCGCGATCACGCTGGTGGCGGCGTGGTCGGCGGGCTCGCGCTCCATGGGGTGGACGGCGTTGGGGATGCGGATGATCCTGGCGCCGGGCATGACCGTCTCGTAGTGGGATCTGTCGGTCTCCGTGAGCACGGTGACGGCGTCGAACCTGCGATAGCCGCGCCTGATGGCCTTCTGCACGGCCGGGCGGTGGGAGGCGAGGTTCATGTGCTCCTGGGCGATCATGCGGACCAGGCCCGAGGCGTGCCTGGCGGCCAGCAGGTTGAGCGCGGGCCTGGTGGTGACGAGGATCCCGCCGGTCAGCCCGCGCAGCCAGGCGGCGACGGCGGCCTCCACCTCGGGGGTGAAGTAGCCGGCCGCCGGCTCGCCGCGCGGCACGACGTGGCCGCGTAGCCTGCGCAGGACCCTGGCCTGCAGTTGCGGAGGACGCACGCCCGCACGCTGGTCGACCAGGGTGCGCACCTTCACCCCCTCGGGGAAGGCGAAACCCGGCCTGGTACGCCGCCTGACGGCGGTGACGATCTCGACCTCGTGGCCGGCCGCCGCCATCCAGCCCGCCTGGGTCAGGACGGTGCGGATGGTGCCGCCCGTGCCGTAGGCGTGCAGGAGCAGGTAGTGGATCTTCATGGGTAGCCCCAGCGGCCGGTCAGCTCCCTCAGCGGGGCGGGCACCTCCTCCGCCGTGGGCAGCGGGCGGCCGGACTGGACGGCGCCGGTGCGGATCTTGTCCTTCCAGTCGCCGAGGCCCTTGACCCAGGGGGCGTCGCCGTACTCCAGCATGGCCGGCTCGAAGTCGACGCCCAGGAAGGAGCAGATCTCACCGGCCTTGCCCGCGGGATCGGCGGTGAAGTCCTCGTAGCGCACGGTCAGGCCGGGCAGCGCCTTCCGCGCGCGGTCGACGGCCTTCATGTAGCGCAGCGCGTCGGCGACCGCGTCGTCGGCGGAGCGGCCCGTGCTCTCCTGCCACGAGCGGGCGATGGAGGCGGGGTGGCGGAGCAGGAACACGTACCTGGCGTCGGGCCAGCAGGTGGCGATGCGCTGGAAAACGAACGCGTTGGCCGGCGTCTTGTCGACGATGATCTGCTTGCCGCTCCTGTGCAGTTCCCTGTGCAGCACGCGGTCCCACAGCAGGTGCTCCAGGTCGGCTCTGTTGTGGCCGAGAGCGTCCATGGCCCGCTCGGCCAGCGGCGTGCCGTAGCCGACCGTCAGCCTGCGCACGTGCAGCTCGTGCGGGGCATGGATCTTGGAGTGGGCGTTGAGCACGGCGCGCAGCAGCGTGGACCCCGACCTGACGGGGCACAGGAGGAAGACCGGTTCGCGCAGCAGCCTGTCAGAGGCCGGGTCGGCCGGCGGCCTGACGTCCGCCTCGGCCCCGGGCACGGCGGCGGGCACGGCGGCGGGCAGCCTGGTGAGCTGGAAACCCGTCATCTTGCCGAAGGTCGTGTTCACCCTCCGTATCCAGTTCATGCGGTTGGACGTTAACAAGCGGACCTGAGGATTGCCTGGGCTTCCGCTCACCGGAAGGACACAGTGGTGTTGTCGGCGTCGGCTGGAACGGTGAGCGCCATGAAGGTCGGGAAGTTGGTCGGGTCGGCGGCGGAGGCGGTCGCCGGCATCGGTGAGGGGTCGTCGCTGGCCGTGGGCGGTTTCGGGCTGTGCGGCGTGCCGTCGGTGCTGATCGCCGCGCTGCACCGGCAGGGCACGGGCGGGCTCCACGTGGTGTCGAACAACTGCGGTGTCGACGAGCGAGGGCTGGGGCTGTTGCTGGCGGCGGGAAGGATCGCGCGGGCGACGGGCTCCTACATCGGCGAGAACAAGGAGCTGGCCAAGCGCTACCTGAGCGGCGAGATCGAGGTGGAGCTGGTACCGCAGGGCACGCTGGCCGAGCGGCTCAGGGCTGGTGGCAGCGGGATCCCCGCCTTCTACACGCCCGCCGGGGTCGGGACGCTGGTGGCCGAGGGCGGGCTGCCGTGGCGCTACGCCGCCGACGGGAGCGTGGCCGTGGCCTCGCCCGCCAAGGAGGTGCGGGAGTTCGGCGGCGTGCCGTACGTGCTGGAGGAGTCGATCAGAACGGACTTCGCGCTGGTCAGAGCGGCCAAGGGCGACGTCCACGGCAACCTGGTCTTCGACAGGAGCGCGCGCAACTTCAACCCGCTGGCGGCGATGGCGGGCAGGGTGACGATCGCGGAGGTGGAGGAGCTGTGCGAGCTCCAACCCGACGAGGTGCACCTGCCCGGCGTGTTCGTGCAGAAGGTGGTCGCGCTGACGCCCGAGCAGGCGGCAGACAAGCACGTGGAGAAGAGGACGGTGCGCGCCTGATGGCCTGGTCCAGAGAGCAGATCGCGGCCAGGGCGGCGGCCGAGCTCACCGACGGCGCCTACGTCAACCTCGGCATCGGGCTGCCGACGCTGATTCCCGCCTTCATCCCGCCCGACGTGCACGTGGTCGTCCATTCGGAGAACGGGGTGCTGGGCGTGGGCCCCTACCCGCTCGAGGACGAGGTGGACCCCGACCTGATCAACGCGGGCAAGGAGACGGTCACCGTCCTGCCGGGGGCCTCGTTCTTCGACTCCTCGCTGTCGTTCGGGATGATCCGCGGCGGCCACATCGACGTCGCGGTGCTCGGCGGGATGCAGGTCTCGGCCCGTGGCGATCTGGCCAACTGGTCGGTGCCCGGCAAGCTGATCAAGGGGATGGGCGGCGCGATGGACCTGGTCCACGGTGCGCGCAGGGTGATCGTGGTCATGGAGCATCTCGCCCGCGACGGCTCGCCGAAGATCGTCAAGGAGTGCTCGCTACCTCTGACGGGGGCGGCGTGCGTGCACCGGATCATCACCGATCTGGCCGTGCTGGACGTGACCCCGGACGGGCTCAGGCTGGTGGAGACCGCGCCCGGCGTGAGCGTGGAGGAGGTGCGCGCGGCCACCGAGCCCGAGGTGCTGACTGAGGGTTAATATCCGGACATGCCGCCCGTTAGCGTCGCAGGAAAAGTGATGGCGATCCTGGACGCCTTCTCCCAGGGCGAGGTACGGCTCACGCTGACCGAGATCTGCCGCAGGGCGGACCTGCCCCTGGCGACGGGGCACCGGCTGGTGGGAGAGCTGAGCAGGGGCGGCTTCGTCGAGCGGCTGCCCGACGGCGCCTACCGGGTCGGCATCAGGCTGTGGCGGATCGGCGCCCAGGCGGCGGCCGCGGCGGACCTGCGCGAGCTGGCGCTGCCGTACATGGAGGACCTGTACGAGGTCACGCGCGCCAACGTGCAGCTGGCCGTGCGGCGCGGGCTGAAGGCGCTGTATCTCGAACGGCTGCGGGGACCCGCCTCGGTGCCCACCGTCAGCAGGGTCGGCGGTGAGCTTCCCCTGCACGCCACCGGGGTGGGCAGGGTGCTGCTGGCCTTCGCGCCCGAGCAGGTGACGGACGAGGTGGTCTCCGCCGGTCTGAGCGCACTGACCAGGCACACGGTGACCGATCCCGACCGGCTGCGCGCCGCCCTCGCCGAGGTGCGCAGGACGGGTGTGGCGGTGACGCGCGAGGAGATGACGCTGGGCACCTGCTCGGTGGCGGCCCCGGTGCGCGGCGCCGACGGGCAGGTGGTCGCCGCGCTGTCGATCGTCACCAGGCCGCGCGCCGACCTGCGGGCGGTGGTGCCCACGCTGGTGACCAGCGCGCGGGCGCTGTCGCGGGATGTCAGCGGCCACTACTGATGGAATGGTTCCGCTGACCGGAAGACCGGCGGCCGAGCCTCGGGGGCCGACCATGAGGATCAGGGCATGCGTACCCAGGTAGCGATCATCGGCGCGGGACCCGCGGGTCTCCTGCTCTCCCATCTGCTCGAACGGCGCGGCATCGACGCGGTGGTGCTGGAGAGCCGTGACCGCGCCCACTGCGAGCGGCGCCAGCGGGCGGGGATGCTGGAACAGGGCACGGTGGACGTGCTGCGGGCCGCCGGCGCGGGCGAGCGGCTGGACCGCGAGGGGCTCACCCACCACGGTCTGGAGCTGCGCTTCGGCGGGGCCGGCCACCGGATCGCGCTGAGCGAGCTGACCGGTGGCAGGACGGTCACGATCTACGCGCAGACCGAGATCGTGAAGGATCTCATCGCGCTGTCGCCCGAGGGCAGGATCAGGTTCGAGGCGGAGGTCCTCGAGGTCGATCCCGCCTCGCCGCGCGTCACCTACCGCGAGAACGGCGTGCTGAGGACGCTCGACTGCGACCTGGTCGCCGGCTGCGACGGCTTCCACGGGGTCTCGCGCGCCGCCGTGCCCCGGGCGAAGGTGTTCGAGCGCGACTACCCGTTCGCGTGGCTCGGGGTGCTGGCCGACGTGCCGCCCTCGACCGAGGAGCTCGTCTACTGCCACCACGACCGCGGCTTCGCCCTGCACAGCCTGCGTTCGCCCGAGGTCAGCCGTCTCTACCTCCAGGTCTCGCCCGACGAGGAACTGGCCGCGTGGCCCGACGAGCGCATCTGGAGCGAGCTGCGCACCAGGTTCGCCACCCGCGACGGGTGGACGCTGAAGGACGGCCCGATCAGGGAGAAGGCGATCACGCCGATGCGCAGCTTCGTCACCGAGCCGATGCGGCACGACAACCTGTTCCTGGCCGGTGACGCCGCGCACATCGTGCCGCCGACCGGCGCCAAGGGGCTCAACCTCGCGGTCTCCGACGTGACCGCGCTCGCCTCCGCGATCGCCGCCCGCTACGAGGAGGGCTCCTCGGCGCTGCTCGACGGCTACTCCTCCGCCAGGCTCAGGCGCGTGTGGCGGGCCGAGCACTTCTCCTACTGGATGACCACGCTCCTGCACACCGACCACTCAGCCGACGCCTTCGCCAGGAGGTTGCAGCTGTCCCACCTGGAGTACGTCGTCTCGTCGAAGGCGGCGGCGACCACGCTGGCGGAGAACTACGTAGGCTTCGCCCATGACGGCCCCTGACCTGCTTCCTCACCTGCGGCGCGCCCGCGACCTGGCCGACCGCCACTACGCCGAGCCGCTCGACCTCGAGGCCCTGGCCGGCGCCGCGGGCTGCTCGCGCTATCACTTCGCCCGCTCCTTCAAACACGTGTACGGCGAGACGCCCGCGCGCTACCTGACCTCGCGCCGCATCGAACGGGCCAAGGACCTGCTGCGCGCCACGAACCTCAACGTCACCGAGATCTGCGTCCTGGTCGGCTTCTCCAGTCTGGGGTCCTTCAGCTCCCGCTTCACCGCCATGGTCGGCATGTCGCCGAGCGCCTTCAGGGAGGAGTCCGTACGGCAGGGCGGCCCTCCCCCGATCCCCGGCTGCTTCGTGCTGATGTGCACCCGTCCGCCGTTCGAGCAATCTGGGAGAAGCGGTCCTTCGAGCCGTTCTCCTACGGTCGGAGGAGACGGACGAGGAGGAGGAACATCATGATCACTGGACTGTCGCACACCTGCGTCTACGTCCTCGACCAGGATGAGGCGAAGGCGTTCTACACCGAGAAGCTGGGTTTCGAGGTGCGCGAGGATGTCAGCCTCGGCGACTACCGCTGGCTGGTGGTGGCTCCGAAGGACCATCCGGAAGCGACGATCATCCTGTCGGCCATCGGCGCGCCGCACTTCGACGAGGAGACGGCGGGACAACTGCGGTCGGTGATCGCCAAGGGGGCGCTGGGCCCCGGGGTCATGGCCACTGACGACTGCCACAAGAGCTACGAGGAGCTGTCGGCCAAGGGCGTGGAGTTCGTCCAGCCGCCGGCCGACCGCCCCTACGGGATCGAGGCGGTCTTCCGCGACAACTCAGGCAACTGGTTCAGCCTGACCCAGCGCAAGCGCTGACCCGCGGCCCCGATCGCCACAGGGCGGGGCGGGTCCTGCCGTAGGCCCGGGGGGCGTGTCGTGCAGGACGGGCCTCAGAGAAGGGTCTTGAGGAGGTTTCTGGTGCGCTCCCACGAGGAGAACTCGGCCGCCACGAAGTCGGTGACCCCGATCCCGTCCAGCGCCTCGATCTGGGCGCGCACCGCGGCCTCGTCGCCGACGATCGCCACGTCGCCGGGGTCGGCCGCGCCCTCCTTGTCGAGCATCGCCCGGTAGGACGGCAGCCGGCCGTACGCCGAGAAGACCTCGGCGGCGCGCGCCCTGGCCCCTTCGGGGTCGTCGGTGACGCAGACGGGCAGCGCGCACACCACGCGGGGGGCGGGCCTGCCCGCCCGCTCGGCGGCCCGCGTGATGGCGGGCACGACGTGCTCCTCGACGGTCCTGGGCCCGGTCATCCAGAGCACGGTGCCGTCGGCCATCGAGCCCGCCAGTTCGAGCATGCGGGGCGCGAGGGCGGCGATCAGCACCGGCATGCCCGCGCCGGGGATGTTCAGCCTGATGTCGGCCTGCAGGGTCTCGCCCTTGACCTTCGCCTTCTCGCCGCGCGCCAGCGGCAGCAGGATGTCCAGATACTCCTTCATGTGCCTGGCCGGCCGCTCGAAGCTGTAGCCGAACATGTGCTCGATGACGACCTGGTGCGACACGCCGATGCCGAGGGCGAGCCTGCCGCCGAGGGCGAGGTTGGCGGTCAGCGCCTGCTGGGCCAGTGCCGCGGGGTGACGCGGATAGGTCGGGACGACCGCGGTGCCGAGCTCGATGCCGGGCACCTGGCCGCCCGCCACGGCCAGCGTGGTGATCGCGTCGAGGCCGAAGATGTTGGACAGCCAGGCGGAGGCGAATCCGTCGCCGGCGGCTCGGGCGATCGACTCCCGCAGCTCGGCGATGGGGTCAGCACCCTTGGGGTCGTTGAGGAACAGTCCGACTCGCATCGCAACCGAACTCCGTTCTCATCAGGATGCGGCGAGTCTAGCCCCACTAGATCCTGATCACCGCGTCCGCCACGGTGATCTTCCTGTCGATCAGGCCGGCGGCGTGGAACAGGTCGGCGGCGCGCTGCTGCTCGGCGACGAACTCGGGAGTGACCTCCTCCACGCCGAAGGGGCGTCTGCGCAGAGCGTTCTCCCAGTCGTCGACGCTGCCGCCGTCGTCGGCCGCGAACAGCTCGGCGGCCTCGCGGGGGTGCTCGGCGATCCAGGCGTCGGACTCCTTGAGCGCGGCGACGATGGCCCTGACCGCGTCGGGGCGCTCGGTGGCGAAGTCGCGGCGGGTGAACCAGAGCGAGCGGTGGCTGAACAGGCCGTCGGTCTCCACGAGCGTCCTGGTCCTGTCCTCGACCTTGCTCAGCGAGGGGTAGGAGCCGACCCACGCGTCCACCTCGCCGTCGAGCAGGAGCCGCGCGGCGTCGACTCCCGCGTCGACGGGGACGATGTCGCTCCAGGCGAGCCCCGCGTCGTCGAGGGCGAACAGCAGCAGGGTCGTCTGCCATGAGCCGTGCCCGAGCGCCACCTTCCTGCCCTTGAGGTCGGCGACCGTCCTGACGTCGGAGTCGGCCCTGGTCACCAGGCGGCCGTTCTCGTGACGGGAGCCCGAGACGCCGACGTAGACGATGTCGTGGCCTTTGCCCTGGGCGGTGACCGGCGGCGTCGATCCCGTGCCGATGAAGTCGTAGCCGCCGTCGAACAGGTGGTCGCCGTGGAGTGAGGGCAGCCCCTCGGTGGGCGAGGGGCGTTCACCCGCGGGCAGGTCCCTGAGGTCGACCCACTCGACCTCAGGCAGGCTCTTCTCCAGGATGCCGCGGTGGCGCAGCACCCAGAGGGAGTTGTTGGAGGGGAAGTATCCGACGCGGACGGTCATCAGGAGAGTCCTTTCATGAGGGGGAGCACGTTCTCGCCGACGCGGTAGGCCTCTTCCAGGTGAGGCACGCCGGCCAGGATGAAGGAGTCGACGCCGAGCGCGGTCAGCTCGTCGAGCCGCTCGGCGACCTGCGCGTAGCTGCCGACCAGCCCGAAGGCGGGCCCGCCGCGCAGCAGGTGGAAGCCGCCCCACACGTTGGGGGTGACCTCCAGGTCACGGTGGCCGGTGACGGGCCCGGTGACGAACGACTGGCTGCGCTGCCAGCCGATCGAGTCGCCCGTGGCGCCGCGCAGCACCGAGGGGTCGATGTTGTCCCAGCCCTGCGCGATCTCGGCCCATGCCTCCTGCTCGGTCTCGCGGGCCAGCACGTCGATGCGGACCGCGAACTTCGGCGGGGTGAGGCTGCGCTCGCGCACCCGCTCGAACTTCTCCTCGAGGGCGTGGAACGGCTCCAGCCAGGACAGGTAGTAGTCTGCGTGCCGTCCCGCGGCCTCGATGGCGGCGGGCGAGGAGCCGGAGAAGTAGATCTCGGGAAAGGGCTGGCCGAGCAGCGGCGCAGGCAGCCGCCCGCCCTCGACCCGGTAGAAGCGCCCGTGGAAGGAGTACGGCCGCTCGCCCCACACGCCCCTCAGCACGTCGAGGAACTCCGAGGTGCGCGCGTAGCGGTCGTCGTGGTCCACCTTGTCGCCCCACCACAGCTGGTCGGGCCCGCCACCCCCGGAGATCACGTTGTAGACGACCCGCCCGCCGGTGGCGCGCTGCAGCGTCGCGGTCATCCGCGCCGCCTGCACCGGGTGCAGGAACCCCGGCTGAAAAGCGATCATGAACCGGTAGGTGGAGGTCTCGCGGCCCAGCGTGGCGGCCGTCGCCCACGGGTCGTCGGTATTGGGGAAGGACGGCAGCAGCCCGCCCGCGAACCCCGCGCCCTCGGAGGCCCTCGCCACGTCCGCCATGTGCTCGACGTAGCTGTAGTCGTCGCGCGTCCCCGGGGCGAGGTTGCCGGGCGCGAGCGGCGCCCAGTCTCCCCTGGTGGGCGTACGGCGGCGCAGCGACGGCTGGTCGCCGTGGGTGCCGATGCGCCAGTAGATGTCAACCGGCATGAGCGATCTCCCTCGCCAGCAGCGGAAGCAGGTGCTCGCCCAGGCGGTAGGTCTCCTCCAGGTACGGCGTGGCCTCCAGGTAGAAGACCTCGACGCCCTGGTCGATGTAGTCCCGGATGTGGCGGGCGATCCGCTCGTAGGACCCGGCGAGGCCGGGGAAGCCGTCGCGCGCCGCCTCCTCGTCGGTCTCCCTGGCGTGGACCGCCAGCCGCACGCCGTAGGTGAGACCCGGCAACTCGGCCGTGAGCGACAGGTCGTCGCCGTGGTCGAAGACGTGGACGTCGGCGTGCCGTACCGACAGGGCGAGGGCCTCGGGCGAGGTGCCCGACAGGTGGACGCGCGGGAAGGCCCGCCCCGACAGCGGCGGTGCGAAGCCGCCGGACAGCACCTGGTAGAAGCGGCCCTCGTGGGTGTACTCGCGCTGGTGCCAGACTCCCTTGGCGATCGTCAGGAACTCCTCCGCCCGCGCGTAGCGGTCGGCGCCCTCGGTGAAGTCGCCGTGCGCCCTGGCGACCGCAGGGTCGAGGTCGACGTCGATCCGCCAGTCGAGCCGGTCGCCGGAGAAGCGCTGCAGGGAGGCGGCGACCTTGGCGGCGTAGACCGGGGTGGCGATGCCGGGGTGGAACCCGGCCAGCAGCCGCAGGTACCTGGACTGCCTGAGCAGCCCCGCCGCGATGACCAGCGACTCCTCCCCCTCGGGATCGAAGGGGGCGTAGGCGCCGGTGTAGCCGGTCAGCTCCGCCGCCCTGCCCACCTGCAGGAGGTGGTCGCCGCCGCGCCGCTGGCCCTGGCTGGGCAGCGTGATGAAGAACTCGGCCATCACGCGCCCGCCAGGATCTCGCGCGCGGCGGCCAGCGGCCCGTGGGCGGCCCAGGCGTCGATGTCGACGTCGGCGGCCAGGAAGCCGTGCAGGCGCAGGAACTCCTTCTGCACGCGCAGCAGGTCGAGGCGCTCGGCCGACAGGTCAGGGTGCAGCGAGGTATGGAAGTCGTCACGGTAGGCGGTGGCCACGCCCTGCGCGCCCGAGCGGGTCTCCCTGCCGAGGATGGTGCGCACCTCCTCCAGGCTGGTGGCCGCCCAGTCGGCGGCGCGCAGTGTCTGGACGAGGAACCCCGTGACGGCCTCGGGGCGTTCGGCGAGCAGGTCCTCGTGCACCGTGATGGGCCTGGGGGTGCCGTTGTTCACCCGGGTGCGCGGGTCCGGGTGGGCGTCGAGGTCCACCGCCACGACCGCGCCGACCTGGGCGGCCTGCTCGGCGGCACGGGCGCCCTTGACGTAGACGGCGTCCACCTCGCCCCTGGCCAGTTCCTCGATACCGGGCCACGACCACGGCCCGTTCCTCGCTCCGCGCCCCACGTCGGGCCCTGCGATTCCCACGTCCACGAAGCTCACGTCGTCGAGCGTGAGCCCCGCCTGCGACAGCGCGCCCTTCGCGCCGTGCAGCGCCATCGCGCGGGGGAAGCTCTCCGCCCTGGTCGCGGCCCACGCGGGAAGGGCGAACCTGGCGCCGCGCAGGCCGGCCGCGTCCTTGATCCCCGACTCCGGCCTGACCAGGACGGACTGCCACTCCTCGATCCACGTGAGGCCGATCAGCCTGGTGCGCGCCCCCTCGGAGCGGGCGGCCAGCGCGGGGACGTTGCCGCCCTCGCGGAACAGGCCGAGCAGGTCGTGGTCGAAGTGGTGCCTGGCGATCTCGGGCGGCGCGTCCTGCAGGATGCCGACCTCGCCGAGCTCCTGCTCCAGCCAACCCAGGTTGTGCGCCAGCCCGGAGGCCGTCGGCACCGGGCAGCGGGTGTACCAGATCTTCATACGTGCACTCCAAGGTGGGAGAGGAACAGTGCGCGGTGCGCGAGGAAGGCGGGGTCGTCGCGCTGTCTCGGATGGGGAAGGTCGATGCGGCGGTCCACGGCCAGCTCGCCCTCGCGCAGCACGGCGACGCGGTCGGCCAGGCGTACCGCCTCGTCCACGTCGTGGGTGACGAGCACGACGGCGGGGCGGTGGCGGGCGCACAGCTCGGCGACGAGGTCCTGCATCTGCAGCCTGGTCAGCGCGTCGAGGGCGGCGAAGGGCTCGTCCAGCAGGAGCAGCTCGGGCTCCCTGACCAGGGCTCTGGCCAGGGCGACGCGCTGCGCCTCCCCGCCGGACAGCGTGGCGGGCCACGCGTCGCCGCACCCGTCGAGGCCCACCTCGGCCAGCGCCGCGAGCCCCGCTTCGCGGGCCGAGCGCGGCAGGCCGAGCGTCACGTTGGCCAGCACCCTGCGGGCCTGCACCAGCCTGGGCTCCTGATAGACCGTGGTACGGCGGCGCGGCGCGAGCACCGTGCCCGTGTCGGGCCGTTCCAGTCCCGCGAGGATGCGCAGCAGCGTCGTCTTGCCCGTGCCGCTGGGGCCCAGCAGGGCGAAGAACTCGCCACGGGCGAGGTCGAGGCCGACGTCCTTCAGGACGGTCTTGCGGCCGAAGGCCTTGCCGAGCCCCTGGACGATCACCGCCGCCACGGCATGCTCACCCTCTCGACACCGCGAACGGCCAGGTCGATCGCCAGGCCGAGCACGGCGTAGATCACGACGCAGAGGATCATGTAGTCGTTGCGGTAGTACTGCTGCGAGAGCGTGACCAGGTAGCCGATGCCCTCGGTGGCGCCGATCTGCTCGGCGGCGATGAGGCCCGTGAGGGCGACCGACAGGGAGACGCGCAGGGCCATGAGGATGCTCGGCAGCGCGGTCGGGACGATCACGCCGAGCGCCAGTCCAGGGCCCTTCAGCCCGAAGCCCCTGGCCGCCTCGACCACCTTGCGGTCGACCCCGCGCACCCCGAGATAGGTGTAGGCGTACATCGGGCCGGCCGTCGCCACGGCGACGAGCACGACCTTGAACGTCTCCTCCACCCCGAACCACGAGATGAACAGGGGCACCAGCGCCAGGAAGGGGACGGCGCGCTTCATCTGCATGGTCGGGTCGACCAGCTCCTCGCCGAGCGCGGACAGGCCCGCGACCACGCCGAGGAGCAGGCCGAGCCCGCCGCCGAGCAGGACCCCGAGACCTGCTCGGTGGGCTGAGGCGAGCAGGTAGTCGGCCAGCTGTCCCGTCCGGGTCAGCTCGCCGAGCGCGGCCGCCACCTGGGCGGGGGCGGCCAGCACGTCGGAGGGGATGGCGCCGCGGGCCGCGCCGTACCACCAGGCGGCCAGCAGGACCAGCGGCACCGACGCCCTCACGGCGGCGCCGAGGACGGGCGGGCGCCGTCTGGTGCCGAGGAAGCGCGGCTCCTCCAGCCCCTCCACGGGCTCGGCCCTGGTGAGGGTCGTCATCGGGCCGCCTTCTGCTCGAAGACGACGTCGGCGGGGTTCACCGAGGCGGGCAGCACGCCGTACTTCTGGAAGACGCCTGCCACGTCCTTGACGTAGGACAGGTCGGCGGCGGTGGCCGGGCGCGGCGGGAGGGCGTACCTGGCCTTGGCCAGCTCCTCCTGCAGCCGCGCGCCCGACAGCGCGGTGGGCCCCTGGGTGAGGAAGACGTTCTGGAACTTCTCCGGCTCCTTCTTGGCCTGGGCCGTGAGCTCGCCGAGCACGTCGAGGTAGACCCGCACCGCCTCGGGGTGGCTCTGGAGCAGCTCCACGCGTGCGGCCTGGATGTTGAGGTCCTGGTCGGGCAGGTCGTTGCTGTGCGCGAGGACCCTGGCGCCCTTGGCCACGACCTCCGGGTAGGCGCGCACGATCGCCCACCAGGCGTCGACCTTGCCGGTGGCGAAGGCGGAGGCGGCCTGGTCCGGGTTGAGGTAGACCCGGGTCACCTGGTCGGGCCGCAGACCGGCCTTCTCCAGCGCGAGCAGCAGCAGGTACTCCCCCCGCCCGCCCTTGTTGACCGCGATCTTCTTGCCGGCGAGCTCCTTGACGTCCTTGACCGGGCTGTCGGCCGGCACCACGAGCCCGTCGGTCCTGGGCGCGGCGGGGTCGGTGACCCTGTCGGTGATCGAGAAGATCTTGATGTCCCTGCCGTTGGCCAGGTAGCCGAGCGCGGGCGAGATCGCGCCCTCCAGCACGTTCACCGAACCCGAGCGGACGGCGTCGACGGTGGCGGTGAAGGAGGCGTAGGTGCCGCCCCACTCGACCGACGCGCCGACGGCGGCCAGCCGCTTCTCCAGGATCCCGTTCTTCTTGGCGTACGCCAGCGGGCCTGCGTTGCCCGGATCCTTCAGCTTGAGTACGGCTCCCTGCTGCGCTTTCGCGGCGGGGGACGCACAGGCGGACAGAGCGCAGAGCGTCGCGACCGCGAGGCTCGCAAGACGAGGACTCATATTCCCTATAATTCAGGTAGGTTTAGTCTGCGTCAAGTCGGCTCTGTACGCTGGATCTCATGACGCATGAGCGCGCCGGACAGCCCGCCCAGCCATCCGACCTGATCGACGTGGCCCGCCTGGTGACCGCCTACTACGCGCTGCACCCGGACCCTTCCGAGGTCTCGCAGCGCGTCGCCTTCGGCACCTCGGGACACCGCGGATCGTCCCTCGACACGGCCTTCAACGAGGACCACATCCTCGCCACGAGCCAGGCGATCGTGGAGTACCGCGCCGCACAGGGGATCACGGGGCCGCTGTTCCTCGGCTCGGACACGCACGCGCTGTCCGAGCCCGCCAAGGTGTCGGCACTGGAGGTGTTCGCCGCCAACGACGTGACCGTGCTCGTCGACAGCCGCGACGGCTACACGCCCACCCCCGCCGTCTCCCACGCGATCCTGACGCATCCGGGCTCCGACGGCGTCGTGGTCACCCCCTCGCACAACCCGCCGCGCGACGGCGGCTTCAAGTACAACCCGCCCAACGGCGGGCCCGCCGACACCGACGCCACCTCGTGGATCCAGGACCGCGCCAACGCGCTCATCGCGGGCGGCCTGAAGGAGGTGCGGCGGGTGCCCTACAGGCCCTCGCTCGGCGAGCGCTACGACTTCCTCGGCTCCTACGTCGACGACCTGCCCAGCGTGATCGATCTCGACGCGATCAGGTCGGCGGGCGTGCGTATCGGCGCCGACCCGCTCGGCGGGGCGAGCGTGGCCTACTGGGGCGAGATCGCCACCAGGCACGACCTCGACCTCACGGTCGTCAACCCGCTCGTCGACCCGACGTGGCGGTTCATGACGCTCGACTGGGACGGCAAGATCCGCATGGACTGCTCGTCGCCCTACGCCATGGCGTCGCTGATCGCCAACCGGTCGACGTACGACATCGCCACCGGCAACGACGCCGACGCCGACAGGCACGGCATCGTCACTCCCGACGCCGGACTGCTCAACCCCAACCACTACCTGGCCGTGGCCATCTCCTACCTGTACGGTCACCGTCCCGCGTGGCCGGCAGGGGCGGGCGTCGGCAAGACGCTCGTCAGCAGCAGCATGATCGACAGGGTGGCGGCCTCCATCGGGCGGGAACTGTACGAGGTGCCCGTCGGGTTCAAGTGGTTCGTCTCAGGGCTGCTGGACGGGTCGCTCGGGTTCGGCGGCGAGGAGAGCGCGGGGGCCTCGTTCCTGCGGCGCGACGGCTCGCCGTGGAGCACCGACAAGGACGGGATCATCCTGGCGCTGCTCGCCTCGGAGATCCAGGCGGTGACGGGGTCGTCGCCCGGCGCCCACTACGCCTCGCTGACCTCGCGGTTCGGCTCGCCCGCCTACGCCCGGGTGGACGCTCCCGCGACCAGGGAGCAGAAGGCGGTGCTGGCGAAGCTGTCGGCGTCGCAGATCACCGCCGACACACTGGCGGGCGAGCCGATCACCGCTGTGCTGACCAGCGCGCCGGGCAACGGGGCGCCGCTGGGCGGGGTGAAGGTGTGCACGGAGAACGCGTGGTTCGCGGCCAGACCCTCGGGCACGGAGGACGTGTACAAGATCTACGGGGAGTCCTTCAAGGGCCCCGACCACCTCGCCCAGGTCCAGGAGGAGGCCAGGGCGGTCGTCTCGTCCGCGCTCGGCTGACACTCACCGGCCCGCCTCCACGTACCCGGCCTCCCGCGGGAGGCCGGGCTCAGCCGTCCAGCGCGAGCCCGGCGTCGGGGCGGACGGCCGTGCGGGCCAGGTCGGCGCGGCGCCCGGCGGCCACCCCGTCGCGATAGCCCGTGCCGCTCATCCGCGGCACGCTGCGCCTGATGCGCGGGTACAGCTCGGCCACCGCCCGCTCCACCTCCGCCTTCCTGTCGGCCAGCACCAGCTCGGTCCCCGGCGCCCCCGCCGCGGCCGCCCGTGACTCCGCCGCCACCAGAAGCCGGTACACCTCGTCGGTGAAGCCCAGCATCCACGACCGCCGATAGGCCCGCACCCGGTCAGCGGGCACCGGCACCCTCGCCACCCCCGACGCCATCTGCAGCAGCAGCGAGGTCGCCAGCAGGTCCGCCCGCTCCAGGTCCGACGCGAACCCGAACACGTGCACGCGCTGCCCGCCGTCCCCCTTGCCGATCAGGACGGGACGGCAGCGCACCGCCTCCGACACCAGGTACACCAGCCTGGCCTTCTCCCGAGCCCACGGGTCGCCGAGCGTGACCACCCTGTTCGCGGGAGTGCTGCGGGCCGCCGAGGGCGCGGCCCGCTCGATGCCGTACTTGGCCATGAGCGCCGTCGCCGCCGCCATGAACGTCTCGCGCTCGTGCTCGTTGTCGGTGCCCTCGGCCTTGGCCAGCAGCTTCCGCACCCGGTCGAGGGTGCGGCTCATCCCTGGGTCGGTCACCCGGTGAGGATACGGTCGCCGTCCGCGATGATGGGGAAGGTGCCGGTGTCCACGATCCCGTGTTCCTGGTAGAGCGCCTCGATGAGCGCGTGGGCCTGCGGCTCGAGCTTCCACAGCGCCCGGTACTCCCGTGCGGTCGCCAGCGAGATGCCGATCTCCTGCGCGATGTCGACCGTGCGGGGCACGATCCGCTTGGCGATCTGCCGGTCCCAGTACTCCCTGGCGGCCCGCATCAGCGCGGCGCGCTGGGCGGTGTCCATGACCTGCGGGGTGGTGTCGAGCACCTGGACGTCCTCGTCCTCGTCCTCCACCAGGCGGGCCAGCGCCGGCGGCAGGGCGGGCCTGGCGGGCACCGGCTGGTGGTCGGTCTCGGCGGCCCACGGCACACGGGGGTCGGCGTCGATGAGCTTGGCGGTGTTGTAGAGGGCGGCGATCTGCTGCAGCAGCGCCTCCTGGCGCGCGGGGTCGACGGCCAGCCCTGTGTGCTCGACCGCCTGGTCCATCGCCCTGTCGAGGCGGGCCATGGCCACGCGCAGCTTGCGGTCGGATGCGCCCTGCTCGCGCAGGGAGCGGGCCTTCTTGGCGGCCAGCGCCACGCGGGTGAGCCTGCGGTGCGCGTCGACCTCGCTCGCCGTACGGTCCGACACCTCGGCGATGCCCATCCGCACCAGCACCCGCTCGGGCGTGAAGCGCCAGTTGATGCGGCCGGTGCCGCGGATGCGGTGCCGTTCGATCGCCATGCCGCGCTCCCACAGCCACGCGGCGACCAGCGGCGCGGCCAGTCGGAAGACCGCCTCGGCGAGGCTGCGCGCGTCCAGGCTGGACAGCACCGCCGTCAGGCAGGTGAGCGCCCACACGGCGATGCCGTCGATGCCGGCGGAGTAATTCTCCCGCATGTTGCGCCGCGCCCGCACGGCCGAGGTGACGATCGCGACCTCGATGAACGCGAACAGCAGCAGTCTGAGCGGCCCGTCGAGGCCGAGCACGTCACCGGAGAAGCGCCACATGCCCTGCGCGGACACTCCCGTGGCGATCGAGGCGGCGACGACGGTGAGGATGTCCTCGATCGGGCGGGGGGCTATCACCTGCAGGTAGAAGCGCGTGCCTGCGCGGATGGCGACGCGGAGGGCCAGGATGGCGAGCGCCAGGGCGATCAGGGCCAGCAGGCAGATGAAGACCGCGCTGACCGGGTGCTCCGACGCGAAAGTGGCGGCTTGCTCGAAGAGAGGCATCAGTCACTTTCCGTCAGTCTCGATGTCCGACTGTATATCGACGAGATCATCGCAGAATGTCGGCTTCCTGTATGCCAAACCGCGGTGTTGACAGCCGCAGGCTGACCATTTCGCAACCATCTCACAGGACGAACCGGACTTCGCGCCCTCGCCTGCGGACTCCGCCCCTGGATGGCGGGCCGGCCGATCTTCCCCCCTCGGAATGAGGTGCATTTCATCCCAGGGGATCACATAACCGGCGACACCCACCCCTACGCTGTGAGTCGTGTCTGATAACGAGTTCCCGCTCGTGCAGTTCATGCGCGAGGGTTTCGATCCGGTCGCCGAGCTTGCCCGTATCCGCACGGAGCAGCCGGTCTTCCCCATGCAGATCCCTGGCGGGCAGACCGTGTGGCTGGTCACCCGCTACGAGGACGTGCGGGCCGTCCTCGGCGACGCGGGACGCTTCAGCAACGACTTCGGCAACGTGATCGGCCTGGGGGCCACACAGGAGGACCCCGGCGGCCTCGGCTTCCGCGACCCGCCCGAGCACACCAGGCTGCGGCGCTACCTGACGCCCGAGTTCACGATGCGGCGGCTGCGCAGGCTGGAGCCCCGGATCGAGGCGATCGTGAACGACTGCCTGGACACCATGGAGCGCAAGGGCTCGCCGGTCGACCTGGTGGAGGAGTTCGCGCTGCCGATCCCCTCACTGGTGGTGTGCGAGCTCCTCGGCGTGCCGTACGAGGAGCGATCCGACTTCCTGCGTCTGAGCACCGACAGGTTCGACTTCTCCGCGGGCCCCGAGGCGTCGCTGGCGGCGGTCAACGAGTCGATGGCCTTCCTCACCGAGCTGGCGGTCAGAGAACGCAAGAATCCGGGTGAGGGCCTGCTGGGCCAGCTGGTGCGCGACCACGGCGACGAGATCTCCGACAAGGAGCTGGCGGGATTCGCCGACGGGCTGCTGACCGGGGGCCACGACACCAGCACCAGCATGCTCGCGCTGGGCACGCTGTGGCTGCTGGAGAACCCCGGCGAGCTGGCGAGGGTCCGCGAGGGCGGCGAGCACGTCACCAGGGTGGTGGAGGAGCTCCTCCGGTACATGACCGTCGTGCAGGTGGCCTTCCCCCGTTTCGCGCGCGAGGACCTGGAGCTGGCGGGACAGCCGATCGCCAAGGGCGAGATGGTGCTGTGCTCGCTCGCCGCGGCCAACCGCGACCCGGCGCTCGGCTCCGACATGGACACCGTCAGGCCGATGCGGGAGGCTCCCTCCCACCTGGCCTTCGGGCACGGCATCCACCGCTGCATCGGCGCTCCCCTGGCGCAGATGGAGATGCGCATCGCCTACCCCGCGCTGCTGCGGCGCTTCCCCGGACTGCGGCTCGCGGTGCCGTACGAGGAGGTCCCGTTCAGGGAGCTGGCCATCGTGTACGGCCTGAAGCAGCTGCCCGTCGCGTTCTAGCCGGCTAGAAAAGGATCACCAGCGCGACGACGGCGACGCCGACCACGCCGAGCGTCATCACCACGACCGTGGCCAGCAGCACTCTCACGTTCAAGACATGGCTCTCCCCCGACAGCGTGTCAAGGCGTAGCGTCGCAGATGTGGCAGCGATCGATCTGACCGGGATCAGGGCCGTGGTGTTCGACACCGATGGTGTGGTCACCGACACGGCAAGGGTGCACGCCGCGGCGTGGAAGAGTGTCTTCGACCCCTACCTGCGGGGGCGCTCGGAGCCTTTCGACGTCCGCGAGGACTACCTGCGCCACGTCGACGGCCGCACACGCCTCGACGGGGTCCGCACGTTCCTCGGCTCGCGCGGGCTCGCCCCCTCGGAGGAGGACGTGGCGGCTCTCGGCGCGGCCAAGGACCGGATCTTCGTGGAGCAGATCGAGCGGTACGGCGTGGCCGCCTTCCCCTCGGCCGTCGTGCTGCTGCGCGAGCTACGCCGTCGCGGCAGCCGTACGGGAGCGGTCTCGGCGAGCGTGCACTGCCGCAAGGTGGTGACCGCGGCGGGGCTGATGCACCTGTTCGACGTCGTCGTCGACGGGCGGCACGACCAGCCGGGCCCCGCCTCGTTCGACGAGGCGGCCAAGCTCCTGGACCTCAGGCCCGACGAGGTCGCCGTGGTCGGCGACACCCTGCCGGGTATCGCGGCGGCGGGCAGGGGCGGGTTCGGGCTGATCGTCGCGGTCGACAGGGCCGGGCTCTCGTTCAAGGAACTGGGCGCCGACATGGTGATCGCGGATCTCGCGGAGCTGGACGTCACCGGTCGTGTTCGTCTATAACGTGCGGACTATGACGGACAACCTCGACCTGGCCGCCCGCGCCCAGGAACTCGCCGACAGCGCACCCGTCGGGTCGCTCAGCCGTACCGCCGCCCACTCGGTCGCGATCACGCTCGCGACCACCAGGGACGCCGAGCACGCCAGAAGCGTGCTCGACGGCCTCGACCCCGCCGAGGTACGGCAGGCGGCGCTGGAGCTCTTCGGCGAGCTCACGGTGGACGAACCGGAGGCGACGGCCTGACGGTGCCTTCCTCCCCTGCCGCCTGACGGCCTTCGGCCTGGCCCCGCCGGTCAGCCGGAAGCCGCATTTCGGACAGGGTGGGGGGAGGCACCGAGGGACCGGCGTCATATCCTGGACTGACCCTAGTCCGCCGACCCAAACGGTGATCTGTATGTTCGAGGTCTTCTCGGCACTCGCGCCGCCCGCGATCGTGGCCACCGCCTTCCTGCTGGGCGTCCGCGCCCTGCTCAAGCACGAGAAGGCCGCCAAGGCGCAGGAACGCCGCGAGGCCCTGGCCGAGAGGCGGGCCGCCGCGGGCGGCCAGTAGACCCCCGCGAGCGGCTGGTAGGGGCTCTCAGGCGGCCTTGGCCTGCGGTTCGAGGCCGGCCAGGAGGTTGAACGCCCCTGTCATGAAGTTGAGTGTGACCAGGCCGACGACGTCCGCGATCACACGGTCGCTCCATCCGAGGTCGCGCAGCTCGGCCACGTCCGCGTCGGTGATCGACGCGGGCTCGGCCAGCAGCCTCACCGCCACCGCGATCAGCGCCCCTTCGCGCGGGTCGGTCGAGGCCCCCTGACGCGCGAGCGTGATGTCCAGCTCGCTGAGGCCCGCCGCGCGCGCCGCGTCGGCGTGCGCCTGCCGGCACAAGGCGCAACCGATCCACTCCTGTACGGCCAGCGACAGCTTCTCGCTGAGCGCCCGGGGGAGCGTGACGCGCTTCGTCGCCCTGTTGAGGTCGAGATATCCCTGCAGCAGCGCGGGCGAGTGGGCCATCGTCGAGACCATGTCCCCGGCGCCGCCGTGTCGCCCCACGATGCCTTCGAGCAGTTCCTTCGACTTCTCCGGCGCCTGTTCGGGTGCCAGACGGTCAAGACGTCTCATGTCTCCTCCTTCTGAACCCCGCCTAGAACCCTACCCCCGTACCCTTTATTCCCCTGGGCGGGTGAGCCACCTCCCCTGCACAGGGGAGGCGATCAGGGCGCGCGGCGATCGCGTGGACCTGCCTGTACGTGGCGTCCAAAATCCACTTCGCGCTCGAGGGGCGGCTCGGAATCACCGGCGGGCCGCACGTCCCCCCCGAAAGCTACCGATCGTTCGGGCCGGGCGAGGTGGCGGCGGCGCAGTGGGCCAACGCGGCCGCCGGGCTGGTCGTCGTGGGCATCCTGCTCGCCGGGCGGCTCCCCCTTCGCGGGCGGAGGTCACGCCTTGTGCTGCTGGTGCTGCCCCACTGGGCGTGCACGGCGGTCGCGGTGGTCGGCGCGGTGGGCATGCTCGGCGGCGCGCTCCTCACCGACCGGGGCGGCGCGCTCTTCGGCGGCTACTGCGCGGTCTGGGCGGCCCTCCTCTTCCTGGCCACCCGCGACCTGCGGCACCGAGCCCCGCAACCGTCACGCCCAGACGTCCCTGTGGGGAGGCGGACCAGCCGGCATTGCCCCGCCCCGCGAGATCTCTGACGATCTCCACATGGACCAGAAGGAACGGATGCCGCGGCCCGTCGACGTCGCCTGCCTGCTCGTGACGATCCAGGCGGCGCTGGCGGTGGTCGGCGCGGTGCTCATGGGTTCGCTGGCCCTGGCAGGAGGCGGCGCACCGTGGATCGCGTGGGTGCTGATCGCCGTCGCGCTGGTGGCGGGGATCTCCGGCTGGAGACTGGCGAACAAGGCCTCCACCCGCGGGCGGCGCGTCCTCGTCCTGCTCGTCGCGCTGGAGGCCGTGGCGTTCGCCGCCGCGGGGCTGAGGACGCACTCGGAACCGGACTTCGGGATGCTGTCTCTGGCCAACCCGCATCTGATCATGCCCGTCGTGGTGGTGGGCCTCCTCCTGCTTCCCTCGTCCGCGAGGACCTGGTTCGACCGCTGACCCCGGCCGTCCGCCGACCTGGGCCACCGGTCGACGGGCCCTGTCCGCAGACCGGGGCGACCGGTCCGCAGACCGGGGCGACCGGTCGACAGGCCCTGTCCGCCCGCGGGCCGGGGCCACCCGTAGACCGAGGCCGCCCGTAGACCGGGGGACCCGCTCCCCCGCTCAGGCCGCGGCGACGACCTCGATCTCCACCAGCCACTCGCTGAACAGCGTCTGGGCCACGATCGCGGTCGTCGGCACGGCACGACCACCGAGCGCCGCCACCCTGGCCTTGGCGTTGGCCTCCGCGTAGGCGGGGTCGCGCAGGTAGCTGGTGAGCCGGACGATGTTGTCGACGGTCATGTCGGCCGAGGCGAGGATCGCCCGGATGTTCGACCAGACCAGCTCCAGCTGGTCTTCGAGCGTGGCCCCCGGCACTCCCTGGGGGTCGAGACCCATGGTGCCCGAGACGTACAGCAACCGCTGCGCGCCCCGGACCTCCATGGCGTGAACGTAGTCGTCGGTCGCCGGGTAGACACCCTCGACAGGATTGCGCGGCGTGATCTCCATAACGCCGCAATCTACCGCTTCCGGGCGGACCGGGGTTCGCCTCCCGAACACCACCGGACGCTCCGCGGCACACGCCTCCCGAACGCCACCGGACGGCGGGGCACGCCTCCCGAACACCACCGGGCGTAGGGGTGAAGGCCTGTCCTGGACGACCTGCCCCCGGCGTAGGCCCATGCCGGCACGGGTGGACGTGCCTTCGGCAGCGGGTGTGGGGTGATCAACCAGAGGCGCCCACAAATCCTGACTTATCCCGCTAAGGTGCTGGGGTTGATCTCGTCCGCCTCAGGAGTCACTCCTCATGCCGCACGTCGCGCCACTGCGTCAAGGTGACCCTGCCGCGATAGGCGCCTACCTGGTCATCGGTCTGCTGGGAGAGGGCGGGCAGGGCGTCGTCTACCTCGGCCGGGCCCCCGACGGCAGGCCCGTGGCCATCAAGGTCCTGCGCGAGGGGGTCGCCCCCGACGACCGCTTCGCCAAGGAGATCGCCGCGGCCCGCAGGGTGGAACCGTTCTGCGTCGCCCAGGTGCTCGACGCGTCGCTGAGCGGCCGGCCGTACATCGTGACCGAGTACATCGACGGCCCCACCCTGCAGCAGGCGGGCCGCCACGGCGGCGCGGAGCTCCAGCGGCTGGCCGTCGCCACGGCGACCGCGCTGGCGGCGATCCATCAGGCGGGCGTCGTCCACCGCGACTTCAAGCCGGCGAACGTGCTGCTGGGCCCCGGCGGGCCGCGCGTCATCGACTTCGGGATCGCCCGCGCCGCCGACGCCGGGGCCACCGTGACGAGCGGCATCGTGGGCACTCCCGCCTACATGGCTCCCGAGCAGCTCGCCGGGGCGAACGTCGGTCCCCCCGCGGACGTGTTCGCCTGGGCGTCGGTGATGGTGTGGGCGGCCACGGGCGCTCCGCCGTTCGGCGAGGACACGCTGCCCGCGATCATCAACCGCATCCTGAACAACGAGCCCCAGCTGGGCGACCTTCCGCATCCGCTGCGCTCGATCGTCTACGCGTGCCTGGCCAAGGATCCCGCACGGCGCCCGGCGATGCGGGACGTGCTCCTGCGGCTGCTCGGCGGCGCCGCGCCGGACGAGCCGACCGCGCCCGCGCGCGGCACGCCTCACAGCCGTCGCGGCCGCGTCATCGTCGCCGCGGTCGCGGGCACCGCCGTCGTCGTGTCCGCGGCCCTGGCCGCCGCCGTCCTCTGGCGCCCACCCGCGGCGGACGGGTCGGGCGCTCCCGCGCTCGCCGCCGTCACCACGGGAACCCGCACGGCGGCCGACGCCTCGGGCACGCCGTCCAAGCGCGTCACCCCTCGCGCGAAGAAGACCCGCAGGGCCACCCCGTCACCCGAGCCGTCGCCCGAACCCACCCCGACCCCCAAGCCGACGACCGCCAGGCCGACGTCCACCGCCACGCCCTCGCCTACCGCCACGCGCAAGACCGCCGCCACGAGCGCGAGGTTCGACGTCCTGCCCATCGAGCTGTTCGGAGGTCCAGGGCAGAGCGGGGCGGACGGCTGCTACATGCCTCCGGTGCACTTCCAGACCACGGTGGAGTCGAGCAGGAAGGCGTTGTGGTTCACCTACCAGTGGATCGTGGACGGGAAGCGGGTCGCCGCCGGCAAGACCTGGGTCCCCGAGGACGACTACACCTCGTTCGTCACCGCAGGGCAGTACATGCTGAAGGAAGGCCGGCACACGATCACCCTCCAGGTCACCTCACCCGGCACGGCCGCCAGAAGCGTCTCGATCGACGTCTGCTCGCTGGACTACTGATGGCCTCGCTCTCGATCGGTCCCTACCGGGTCGTCAGGCAGCTCGGCGAGGGCGGCCAGGGCGTGGTCTATCTCGCCACCGCGCCTGACGGGCGGCCCGTGGCGGTCAAGACCCTGCGTGAGGGGTTCGCCGGCGACGACCGCTTCGCCAAGGAGATCGCCGCGGCCCGCAGGGTTGAGCCGTTCTGCATCGCGCAGGTTCTCGACGCGTCGCTGGGCGGCCGGCCGTACATCGTGACCGAGTACGTCGAAGGCCCGTCCCTGCACGAGGCCGGCCGCCACCTCGGCGCCGACCTGCAGCGGCTGGCCATCAGCACGGCCACGGCGCTGGCCGCCATCCACCGGGCCGGTGTCGTGCACAGGGACTTCAAACCCGCCAACGTGCTGCTCGGGCGCGACGGGCCGCGCGTCATCGACTTCGGCATCGCGCGAGCCACCGGCTCCGCCCTCACGGTCACCAGCAGCATCGTCGGCACCCCCTCCTACATGGCCCCCGAGCAGCTGGCGGGTATGGAGGTCGGGCCCTCGGCGGACGTGTTCGCCTGGGCCGGGGTGATGGTGTTCGCCGCCACGGGCACGCCGCCCTTCGGCAGGGGGTCGCTCCCCGAGCTGATCAGAAGGATCCAGTACGGCGAGCCGCACCTGGCGGACGTCCCCGACGCGCTGCGCCCGATCGTGGCCGACTGCCTGGCCAAGGATCCGGCCCTCCGCCCCACCATGCAGGACGTGCTCTTCCGGCTCATCGGAGACCGGCCGTCGGGAGGCGAGCCCACCCGCAGCCGCCACCGGCCCGCGCTCGTGGCGGGCGGGGCGGCGCTCGCGGTGGTCTGCGTGGCCGCCGCCGCCTGGGGTGCCGTCTCGTTCTGGCCGGACATCACCGGCACCGTCGCGGCGCTTCCCACGAGTCCCTCGAGCCCTTCCGCCACCACGACGGGCACCGAGGGCCCCGCGGGCACGACCTCTCACGCCAAGCCCACCGACACGCACCCCGCGCGCCGTACCCCTCACCCCACCGCCGAGTCCGCAGGCAAGCGCACCGCGAAACCGGCCGCCACGACCCCCGGGCCCACCACGCGTCCCCGCTCCCCGCGCCCCAGCTCCACACCCACGGCCCCGCCCGCCGCACGCACGAGCGAACCGACCGCCGCCAGTGGCGGCGTGACCTCGGTACGGCTGCGCTACGAGGGCTTCCAGCTCGGAGACTGCTGGCGCTCGGACACCAACATCTTCGCCGACGTGAAGGGGACGGGCACGATCAGCTACCGATGGACGGTCAACGGGCAGAGCATGGGCAGGCACGACGGCAGCCCCTCGGACAAGATCTTCCTGGGCTCCCCCACCTGGAAGCAGCCGGGCACATACCGGGTGATCTTCCAGGTGATCACTCCCGTGAGCCGGCGGCAGAGCCTCACGGTGAACATCTGCGACTTCGACAAGGGCTGGTAGTGGACGCCCGAATGAGGGCCGCAACCCCAGTGACATAAGTAGATTTATGGGACTATTGGGGCCCTGGATCCCTGCCCTGGCGCATGCTCCCGCCGTCCGCCCCCACCACACGAGCCCGACGGTTACAGCGAGTCGCGCGGCGACTGACGGCTCGAGGGCGCACCAAGACATCCTGCTCCGGCTCGCGCGGACCCCGCCGACCCCCACGGGCTCCATTGCGCGGATACGGCGAATGCATGCCCAACCAGGTCAAACCGGGGCTGCCATGTCCGGATCACCCCGGAGATCGCGAACGCCCCGAGGAGGACGCGAAAGTCACAAGGTGTTGGCTCCCAAAATCGGCTCCCTGCGGCTCCTTCCCGACGGGAGGGAGGTCATCACGCCTGCAAGATCAATGAACGCGCCAGCTCCCAAGACATGACCGGGTACCGCGTCACGCTCTGATCGACAAGTCGGCGCTCCGGCATGGAAAGCAGCGGTCCCCCGGCCTACCCAAGCCGGGGGACCTCGAATGTTGCCGCCACATGTGAGTGCCAGCGGCGTTTAAGAGGGCAGGTCAGTCCTGACGATGTGCGCCCTGCCATTGAGCCACCGGGGCGCGGAGAACCCCGGGCCGGATTCGAACCGGCATCTCAACAATCATCGCCCGCCCTCGGTTGATCTGGCACTCGACGGTCAATGCTGAGTCTCGAGCGAGAATCTGAACTTGATCGGCCGCCTCTTCCACTTGGGCTACCCGGGCCCGTTTGTGCCCGGGGAAGGTTTCGAACCTCCACTTGAGCCGTTCGTCAGCTTCAGCCTGAGCTTCAGCTTTGCGCTTTCGCGCACCCCGCGCTCAACGGGGAGTCTTCAGGTTAGGCGAAAAGGTACGTGAACACGGCGTCGCCGACCTGCCGGTCCTCGACAGCCGCGCCGTTCGCCTCTTCGCGGGCGAACTTCACAGCATCTTGCAGCTTCTGCACCCGGGCGAGCAGTTCGTTGACGCGGCGGGCAGGCAGCGCACCGGAGAACGCCGTCTTGGTCCAGTAGCCGACCACGATGTCCTCGGTGAACACCTGAACCTGTGCCGGATGCTTGTCGGTTGCCTCCGCAAGGACGTGGTTGCGGGGCACCTTCTTCGTGCGGGTCGTCTTGACCGGCTCGGTACGCCACGTCTCGGCGTTGTCGTCGAACGTCCACGTCTCTGCCGGGTCGAGCGTCGGCAGCTTCGAGATGAACGTGTGCAGGTCGACGAGTTGCTTCTCCAGGAACAGCAGGTAGGTGACCGGGGCGCCTTCAATCAGGGCCTGGCCGTCCACCACCACGTCCGCCTTGGCGACCGTGTTCGTCCAGTCCTTCGTCGCGGTCACATCGAACAACCGAATCATCGCCTTCGCCACGTCGGCAAGGACCTGCTCGGCCTTCACCTGCACCCTGGTCGACTCGGGCGGTAGTTGCTCGCCTTCGTCGTCGATTGGCTGGTAGGTGCGCGACAGGCCCGACAGCAGCGGAGCCTTCTGAATGACGTGGTAGGCGTCAGTAACCGCACGCTGGCTGCCGGCCTTGACGCCTTTCTCCACGGCGAGGATCTGATTGAGCTTGGTCACACGCAAAACCCTAGAGGCAGGCATGACGTGTCACACCCGATTATTGATCAGGTCAGGAAATGTCAGTTCATGTCCATGAGCGATGCGCTGACGCGCTACCTGCGGGCCCTCTGCGCCGCCGCGTCCCGGCACGGCTTCGAGCAAGAGGCCGCGTCCGCTCTTGGGTGCCCTCGGCCGCGGGCATCGTCCTGCAGACGAACTCCCGCCCACGATCAGGCACAGCCGGCGCACGAGCTCGGCGAGTTGGTCGTGAGCGTCCGACGGCGAGGCGAGCTCGGGCGAGGAGGGTGGTGGGCGAGAAACTGGCGGGACGAGGCGGCTCTCCGTGTGTAGCGGAGAGCCGTTGTCGCGTCTCAGACCAGACGATCTGGAAGGCGCAGAGAGCGGACGTACGTCCGTACGCCGTCAGCCCAAATGGCGGCGTGCATCACCTGGTGACTTCCACCGTTTTGGTGGCGCTGCAGCTTCGACTGTCTGGAGTGTTGTCGTAGTCGACCTTGTAGGTCCACGTGGTCTCGACCCTGGGGACGTCGGTGAAGGTGAAGGTGCCGTCGGCGTCCGTGGAGGCGTCGGGCAGCGGCGCGAAATCGTTTTCGCCCCAGGCGCGGCGGGAAACCGTGAGCGTCTGCACGCCGGGAGCGGTGCCGTCAGGCCGGGTGAGCTTGCCGGTGAAGGTGGCGGGCTTGAACCGCGTTTGCCGTAGGAGCGGGCCTTGGTGAGGGTGGTCAGGTCCCAGGCGTCGAAGTCGTTCGCAGATCCAGGTGTCGTGTAAGCCGTCAACCCGTCCGGGGCGAGGGTGACCTGACCCCATCCGTTCCACAGCTGATGGTCGTAGGAGTTGATGGTGCCGCGCAGCGTTGGCGTGCCGTTTTGGATGTCGTACACCCGCAGATCCCAGAAGTCCGCCACCACCAGCGTGCCCCCCGCAGAGGCGATCTTCGGCGCATCGACGAGGGGGTTGGTCGGGACAGGGTCCGGTATGGACGCGGACAGGTCGACGCCGACGGCGCCGCCCGAACTGTCTGCCGGGCAGCCGTAGGAAACCCAGAGCTGGTGCTCCGCCAGTGCGAGCCGGCTGGGGCACTGGTACGGGGCGAGGGGGATCCTCCGGATGATGCCGAGGTCGGCGGTGTTGATTTCGGCCACCTCGTGTGAGCCTCCGAGGGCTGCGTACAGGCGGGTGCCATCAGGTGTGGTGACCAGGTCTCTCACGTCGGATAGGCCGGTGATGGCACCGGTGAGCCTGCCTTCGGTGTCTGCGACGATGATGCGGTCGTCCATGGAGGTGAAGACTTTGCCGCCGCCAACGGCGATGTCGCCTGCGATGTCGAATGACCCTGTGGCGTTGTCCAGAGGGGTCAGGGAGTCGGCCGCGGTGGCGGTGGTGGCCTGGGAGACGGCGAGACCGGCCATCAGGGCGATGGGATGCCAAGAGTGGCCAGTCTGCGGGGGAACTGGGACGGTCTGCTCGTGTACGGCACGCAACCGGGAGCGGACGACCCTGTCGACGGCTTCCGGCTCGGGGTGTCACACGGCCGCCCGGAGCGGGCGGGCGGGGATGGTGTGGGAGAGGCCGTAGGTCTCGCCGCCCTGGCCGTCGTCCTCGCCGGGGATGGGCGTGCCGTTGGAGAGCATCTGCCGGCTGGGCGGCCCCTTCGACACGACCGTCACGGAGACCGTGTACCGCAGGCAGCTCAGACCGGTGATGTTGGAAGGCGCACAGGCGATGGACCTGATCTTGCCCTCGGATGGATGGTCCTCGGGAGATCGAAAAGGCCGCTCCGCGTGTTGCGGAGCGGCCTTCGAGATGGTGGGCGATACTGGGATCGAACCAGTGACCTCTTCGGTGTGAACGAAGCGCTCTCCCGCTGAGCTAATCGCCCGCCCTGTCCGGCCCCTCGCGGCGCCGACGTGGAAAACCATACCGCACTTCCCGACCACTCGCGAAGCGACGCGTGCCGGAGGGGGATTCGAGCCAAAGGCGGCGGTTGCCCGTCAGCATGGTGGCTCGTTGGCATACCATCGAGCTGTTCCGGAAGGCCCAGATCGCCCGAAAGGTCGTGCAGGGCACGCCGGAACGACGCCAGCAACGCGCAAAACCCTCGCAAACATCATCCAAGTTAATGATGTTTAGCCAGGTAGATGCCCAAATGTCCAGCTGTGAGTTGCGTTACAGAAGGGCCTGGAGGCGGAATCTTTCCTACAGGTTTCTTCGTTCCGCGTCATAGCTCCGGACGAAGTCCGTCAGAGCAGTGAAAGCCCCGAAGAGGGGACCGTACGACGAAAAGGTTTGGCTGACGATGAACAGCACCACCGTCTCCGCCGAGCTTGGCCTTCGGCTTGTGGTCCCCGACCGTACCACCGTCCCCCTGCTCGCCGGACTGAGCTATACAGCCGACGACCCGTATGCCATCCGCATGGCCTTCCACGTAGGGAACGACGAACCGGTCGAGTGGATCTTCGCCCGTGAACTGCTGACTGTAGGCATCGTGAGGCGTGTAGGCGACGGCGACGTGCAGGTGTGGCCCGCACGCGCCGACGGCGAACGCACGCTTCACATCAGCCTGACGTCACCGTTCGGACAGGCGCTCTTCGAAGTCCCGCTGGCACCTCTCACCGAGTTCCTGCACCGCACGTACGACCTCGTGCCCGCAGGCCGGGAGACCGATTTCATGGATCTGGACGCCGAGCTCACCAACATGCTCTGGCCGTCCTGACCGATCCCCGTCCCCGTCAGAGACGTCGCCGCGCGGTCCTGGCACGACCGGCGAACCCCTAGAAGCCAGCGCCTCCCGTGATGCCCGTACCGGGGCCGTTCATCGGCCCGGGTGCGGGCATTCTGCTGGGTCCGCGCAGAGTCCGTCGAGGATCTCCCTCATGCGCGCCACCTCGATGCCCTGGCCGGAGTAGACGTCCCTCGCCATGAGCCGCATGCGCTGGTCCCTGCCGCCGGACAGCTCCTCCCCTGCCATGCGCATCGCGCCCTCGTGATGCCTGATCATCAGCTGGAGGAACAGCCGGTCGAAGGCGGAGCCGCGCGCCGCGCGCAGCATGGTCATGTCCGCCGGCGAGGCCATGCCGTAGGCGCCGGGGGCGTGCGAGCCGTGATCGGGTAAGGCCGCTCTGCCGAGCGCGTCGAGCCAGTCCCGCATGACGGCGATCTCCGGCTTCTGGGTGAGGGCGATCTGCCGCGCCATGAGACGCACGCCCCTGGCCGCCGTCCGCGGCTCGACCAGCCCCGCCATCTCCAGCGCCTGCCGGTGGTGGGGGACCATGGCCTCGGCGAACCGCACGTCGGCCGCCACGGCCGACCAGTCGCGGGCGGGAAGCCGCTCCCCCGGCTCGGCCGTACGGCCGGGCCCTCCCGGCATGTCCGGGACGATCACGGGAGCGCCGGGGCCGACGGCGGAGGGCCCCTCTGGCGCCGCGGCGCACCCCGTCAACGTCAACAGCACCATAACGGTGCCGACAAGTCCGCCCGTTCGGAACCAGCCTGACATAGCTTCCATACTGGGTCACGATTCCGAAGGGGGCGCACGTGAAGTTTTCCAGGCTGGGTGGCGTGGGGGCACTGATCCTGGTGTTGTCGGCGTGCGCGTCGGCTCCACCGCCCTCGCAGACCCAGCGGGCGGCCCCCTCGGCGTCCGCCTCCTCCTCGCCGACGGCTTCGGCCGCCACGACCCCGGTGAGCGACGGAGGAGAGGTGATGACGAGCGACAACGTCAAGCTGGTCGCCAACATGCCGCGTGAGGCTCCGCTCGACGGCGGCATGAACTGGAACTCCGACCTCGCCTTCCAGGGCGACTACGCCTTCGTCGGCAACTTCGGCGGCTTCACCGTCTACGACATCAGCGACCCCACCAAACCGAAGACGGTCAGCAAGGTGGCGTGCGCGTCGCAGCAGAACGACGTGTCCGTCCACGGGAACCTGCTGTTCCTGTCGGTGGACGAGGTCCGCACCGACGAGACGTGCGCCTCCAAGGCGGCGGGCATGGGCGGCTCCGAGGGCGGCACGCCGTGGGAGGGCATCCGGATCTTCGACATCACCGACAAGGCGGCGCCGAAGTACGTGAGCTCGGTGGCGACCGAATGCGGCTCGCACACCCACACCATGGTGCCCGGCAAGGACCCCGACACCCTCTACATCTACGTCTCCTCGCCAGGTCCCGAGCCGGACTCCGCGACCTGCCCCGCGCCGCACCAGCTGATCCAGATCGTCGAGGTGCCGGTGAAGAACCCCAAGGCGGCCAAGATCGTGGGCTCGCCCGACATCTTCCCCAACGGACAGGGCGCGGACTCGTTCATGTCGGGCTGCCACGACATCACCGCCTACCCGGAGAAGAACCTGGCCGCGGCCGCGTGCTTCGGTGACGGGGTGCTGCTCGACATCACCGACAGGGTGAAGCCGAAGGTGCTGCAGCAGGTCGAGGACAAGGAGAACTTCCAGATCTGGCACTCGGCGACGTTCAACAACGACGCGACGAAGGTCATCTTCGGCGACGAGCTCGGCGGCGGCGGAATGGCCACCTGCGACACCAAGACGCCCGCCACGAAGGGCGCCAACGCGATCTACGACATCGTGGGCGGCAAGCTGGAGCGCCGCGCGTACTACAAGATGCCCAGGGAGCAGACGGACAAGGAGAACTGCGTCGCGCACAACGGGTCGCTGATCCCGGTCAAGGGCAAGGACATCATGGTCCAGGCGTGGTACCAGGGCGGGGTGTCCATCTGGGACTTCACGGACTCGAACGCGCCGAAGGAGATCGGGTTCTTCGAGCGCGGCCCTGAGCGCGGGGACGCGATGATCGCGGGCTCGTGGTCGGCGTACTACTACAACGGCTACATCTACTCGAGCGACATACTGCGCGGCCTGGACGTCATCGAGATCAACGACCCCCTGACGGATCCGGCCAAGTCGGTGCGGATGACCGACTTCAACGTGCAGACGCAGAAGACGTTCTGACGGACGGACCCGGCGGGAGCCGGGTCAGGAGTGACGGTGGCGGCGCGGGCCGTCCGCCGTCACCTCGCCCGTCGAGCGAGAGACCTCCTCGCGTGAGGGGCGACGTGACGGCGGGGACCGGAGTCCTGCCGGAGCACGCGTGATGAACGGACGGTCACCGGTGACCGCGGTGGCCCGAGGCCGGCGGGAGCCGTACCGGATCGGCCTGGTGCGGCCCAGCGCCGGAGCGGGGAGATCAGCGCGGGTCGGGGTCGGCGGCCGCGCGGACGGCGAAGATCTCCTGAGCCTTGGCCGTGACGGGCCCGGGCGCGGACGGCAGCACGGTCCCGTCGACCAGCCTGATCGGCTGGATGTCGCGGGTGGTCGAGGTCAGGAACGCCTCGTCCGCCTCGTACACCGCCGACAGCGGCACGTCGACCTCCTCGCCGCCGCACCACTCCAGCGTCAGCGCGCGGGTGACGCCCGCCAGGCAGCCGGAGGCCAGCGTCGGGGTGATCAGGCGCCCGCCCTGCACGAGGAAGATGTTCGAGCCCGTGCCCTCGCACAGGTCGCCGACCAGGTTGCCGAAGATGGCCTCGCCGCCGCCGCGAGCCTTGGCGTAGGCCAGCGCCTTGGCGTTGTCGCCGTAGGAGGTCGACTTCACCCCGGCCAGCGCGCCACGCTCGTTGCGCGGCCACGGGACCACGGTCACGTCAGCGGTCAGCGGGAAGGCCGCCTGCTCGCCGACGATGACGATGGCGGTCGTGCCCTGGTCGCCACGGTCGGAGCCGAGGGGTCCAGGACCGCTGGTGTAGGTGATGCGGATGCGGCCGAGCGGCCATGCGGGCGCCGCGGCCAGGCAGCGGCGCACACCGGCGGCGATGGCGTCGACGTCCGGCTCGGGCAGGTCCATGCGCTGGGCCGACAGTTTGAGCCGGTCGAGGTGCCTGGTGAGCGCGAACGACTCGCCGTTGACGCACTTGACGGTCTCGAAGACGCCGTCGCCGACCATCAGCCCGTGGTCGAACACCGAGACGGTGGCCTGCGCCGGGTCCAGCAGTTCCCCGTTGACCCAGACGGGAACGTTCATCGATTTCCTCCTGAGGATGCCAGATGGATGAGCCGCGACGCCTTCAGCTCGGTTTCGCGCCATTCTCCGCGAGGGTCGCTGCCCCAGGTGATGCCGGCGCCCGTGCCGAAGCGGATCTCCCCTGAGGTGATCCAGAACGTGCGGATGCCGACCGCCAGCGCGGCCGTGCGCCGGTCGGCGTCGACCCAGCCCACGGCCCCACAGTAAGGCCCTCGCGGCTCGGGTTCGAGCTCATTGATGATGCGCAGGGCCGAAGATTTGGGCGCACCCGTCACCGAGCCGGGCGGGAAGGTCGCGGCGAACAGCTCGGCCCATCCGGTTCCCTCGGCCAGCGTGGCCCGTACGGTCGACACGAGGTGGACCAGGCCGGGGTGCTCCTCGACCGCGCACAGCGACGGAACGGTCACCGAGCCGACCTCGGCGACCCTGCCGAGATCGTTGCGGACCAGGTCGACGATCATGACGTTCTCGGCGTAGTCCTTGTCCAGCAGGTCGGCGGCGGTGACGCCGGTTCCCTTGATGGGCCTGGACTCCACGGTGGAGCCGTCGCGCGAGAGGTACAGCTCGGGCGAGGCCGAGACCACGCTCAGCCCTGGCACGCTGACCACGGCGGAGTAGGGGGCGGGGTTGCCCTCCTGGAGCCTGGCCGCCAGCGCGAGGGGGTCGGCCGCCGGGGCGAGCGGCGCGGACAGGACGCGGCAGAGGTTGGCCTGGTAGACCTCGCCCTGCTCGATGTAGTCGCGGATGCGCTGCACACCGCGTTCGTAGGCGGCCTGGTCGAGCGAGGTGCGCCATTCCTCCGGCGCGGGCCCGTGCCATGCCCCCGACGAGGGGAGCGGCGCCCGTCGTACGTCGTCGAAGCGGGCGCAGGTGACCTTGCCCTCGTAGTCGACCACGACGGCCCACCAACCGGCGCTGTCGAGGGCGGCCAGGTCGGTGGTGAGATCCCTGAGCCTGGTCGCCAGAAGGCCACCGACGTGGGCGAAACTGTCGTGCACGACCCTATTGTCCCAGTATTCCGACCAGCGCCAGCGCGGACGGCAGCGGCACCTCCGGCAGCGCCGCGTAGACCTTCCTGCGCGGCCCCTCCTCGGAGATCGGCCGGACCACCAGGTCGCAGGGTACGGCGCCCGCCGCCAGCTCGGGCACCAGCGTGACGCCGAGCCCGGCGGCGACGTAGCCGAACTTGCCGGTCCATTCGGCCACGCGCAGCCCGCCACGCGGCGTGAACCCCGCCCTGGCGCAGGCTGCGGTCAGGATCGTCGGCTGGCCGCGGGGCGCCGCCTCGATCCAGGTCTCCTCCGCCAGGTCCCGCAGGTCGATCACCTCGCGGCCGGCGAGCCTGTGCCCGGAGGGCAACGCCACCAGCAGCCTCTCCTCCAGCAGCAGCACCGTCTGGGCCGCCGACGGCAGGCCCGCCGGGTAGTCGCTGACCACGGCCACGTCGAGGGCGCCGGCGTCGAGCCGGTCGAGCAGCCGCCCCGACAGCCCCTCGGTCAGGCGCACCTCGACGCCGGGGTGGCGCTCGCCGAACGTCTTGAGCGCCTGCGGGACCATCGAGACGTTCGCGGTGGCGAAGGCGCCGACGCGCAGCGTGCCGCCGCTGCCCCGGTGGATCGCGGCCAGCTCCTCCTGCGCCCTGTCCAGGCGGTCGAGGACGGCGACGGCGTGCCTGCGCAGCGCCTCACCCGCGGGGGTGAGCCTGACGCCCCTGGCCAGCCGTACGAACAGCGGGCCGCCCGCGGCGCGCTCCAGGGCGGCGACGCGGCGGGACACGGCCGACTGGGTGTAGCCGAGCAGCTCGGCCGCGGCGGTGAAGGAGCCTTCGCGGGCGACCTCGTCGAACAGGCGCAAGTCATTCGTCTCAAGCATGGCTGGCATGCAGCCTAGTCGGTGGTGGAATGACTCGCATCACGCTTGAATCTGGACGTGATTGCATTTCTCGGACAGGGACGCATGGGCGTCCCCATGGCCCGCCGCCTCGTCGAGGCCGGGCGCCAGGTGACGGTGTGGAAGCGCGGGCTCGGCCCGGTGCGCGCGGCGGTGGAGGGCGCCGACCTGGTCATCACCATGTTGCGCGACGGCCCCGCCGTCGAGGAGGTGCTGACCCAGGCGCTCGACGGGCTGCGGCCCGGGGCGACGGTGGTGGAGATGTCCACGATCGGGCCCGCGGCGGTCCGTCGGCTGCGCGACCTGCTCCCCCCGTCCGTGGCTCTGGTGGACGCCCCCGTGCTGGGCAGCGTCGGCCCCGCCGCCGACGGCACGCTGAAGGTGCTGGCGGGCGGCGACGTGTCGGCCTGCAGGTCGGTGCTGTCCGTCTTCGGTGACGTCCTCGAGCTCGGCCCGCTCGGGGCGGGCGCGGCGCTGAAGGTGGCCGTCATGGGTGCGCTGGTGCCGGCGCAGGTGCTGCTGGCCGAGACGTTCGCGTACGGCGAGGCGCACGGGGTCTCGCGGGAGGCGCTGGCCGGAGTGCTGGCCGGGACGCCGCTGGGCGCTCTGGCTTCGCGGATCGCGGCTCCGGCGGACGAGACCAGGTACGCGCTGGAGTTGGCCGCCAAGGATGTGCGGCTGGGAGCGTGGGAGGGGGCGACGATGGCGGGCGCGGCGCAGGCTCGGCTGGAGGCGGCGGTGAGGGCGGGCTTCGGTGAGCGGGACCTGACGTCGATCGCCGGACACGTCGCCGCGCAACCCGCGCACGCGGGGCCCCGCGCGGTGCCGGTGAACCCGGGGAGCGTGCCCGCCACCAACGGGTTCTACTCGCACGCCGTCCGCGTGGGCGACATGCTCTACGTCTCCGGCCAGGCCGCCTTCGACGAGCGGGGCGACCTGGTCGGCGAGGGCGACATGGCCGCGCAGGCCGAGGCGGTCTTCCAGAACATCGGCAAGATCCTCGCCGACCAGGGGGCGGGTTTCGAGGACATCGCCTTCATCAGGACCTACCTGACGGACATGGACCAGCGCTTCGCGTACGGGCAGGTGCGCAGGAAGTACATCACCGGCACCCCGCCGGCGAGCACGACCGTGGAGGTGTCGAAGCTGTTCATGCCGGGGCTGCTGCTGGAGATCGACCTGATCGTCGCCCTGCCCTGACCTCGGGAGCGGGGGGGGGGGGGGAAAGC